>CAKPXR010000123.1 GCA_934202215.1 uncultured Veillonella sp. | reverse complement strand
TGGTATGATAAACCGCCCCTCACCTATTGGGCTCTCATGATCAGTTATAAACTATTTGGCATATCTGACTTTACATCACGTATACCGAACACGCTCGTTGCCGGAGCTAGCGTAGCGCTAATGTATCATATAGCTTACCGTATGTCTAAGAGTACCTTTGCAGGTGTCCTCTGTGCAATTCTATTAATGAGTACACTACAATTTTGGTATATATCACATGCAGTTATCACTGATGGATTTCTATTTCTTTTCACTTTAGCAATATTTGGATATAGCTATTTAGCTTTTACCAATAATGACAAGTCAGCTATGGTGAAAGCTTATATTGCAGCGGCCTTAGCTGTAATCACAAAGGGGCCAGTAGGCATTCTCTTACCAGGGCTCATATTAATCATTTACGTATGCTCTCGTTATATAATTCATAAGAAAGATAAAAACTACAAACTTTCAAACGATGTTAGGCTACTATTTAATCCATTAGGACTATTATTCTTTATAGGTATCGCTAGTCCTTGGTATATTGCTATGTATTCAATACATGGTAATCAGTTTATCTCTGGCTTTTTAGGGCTCCACAATGTTGATCGGGCCCTTGTATCTGAGCATCCTAAATTCAATGTATGGTATTACTATCTCTTGATTGTGCCGCTTTCACTATTACCTTGGACACCGGTTATACTGTATCAACTAAAAAATATTAAATGGAACGATGATTTTGATTTATTCGGTGTTATATGGTTTATAATTATAGTTCTATTCTACTCATTAGTAGCTACGAAATATATAACTTATACTCTACCTGCTATTATTCCTTGTATCCTATGGGCAGCAATAAAAATTAGTGAGTTACTTATAGATAAAGAGACTGGTGAATTCACTACATCCCTGAAAAGATTTAATTATTGGGTCACTTTGCCATTAGGTATTTACTATATAATTTTTACATTTGCTACAGCGTTTGATAAGTCTCTCAATAGCATACCATTAATAGTAGGATCCTTTATAATCGTATGTACAGTTTTGATTGGCGGCCGGTACATAACCTCCGCTTTCAGACTTGCTATATATGCCGTTATTCCATTACTTACTTTATATTCTGCTATTACTATTACAGTACCACCAGTATTATTTAATCAATCTGGATTACAATTCAAAACCTTTATTGAGGATACATCAAAACCAATATACGTATATGGTACTTACTATACTTCTATCGTATATTATATGGACACAACACCTACTCAAATTTTTGTAGATACAACTGATGATCCTAGA
The DNA here is from genome assembly GCA_934202215.1 of uncultured Veillonella sp. Taxonomy (GTDB): domain Bacteria; phylum Bacillota; class Negativicutes; order Veillonellales; family Veillonellaceae; genus Veillonella. Next base: position 266 of record CAKPXR010000123.1, on the reverse strand, counting down.
TGGACAGCAGGTAAAGCATTGATGCCTACTATAACAAAAGAAACTTTTTTACAACAAAGAAATGAGAATCATGGATCTTATGTAATAGTACCCCAAAAATATGATAAAGAATTTACGGATAGCTTCCCGTATCCAAAAGCAAAATTAGTGAACAAAACAAAAATTGCATCAATTTATAGGCTTCAATAACAAACAAAAAAGGCGTACCCAAAGGTACGCCTTTTATTATGACAAGAATTATTTCAATTCTACAGTTGCGCCAGCTT
>CAKPXR010000122.1 GCA_934202215.1 uncultured Veillonella sp. | reverse complement strand
AAGCTGGCGCAACTGTAGAATTGAAATAATTCTTGTCATAATAAAAGGCGTACCTTTGGGTACGCCTTTTTTGTTTGCTATTATGTGATACAGGTTATAATGTGTATACATTATAACCTGTATGAATTAGAAAAAGTACAAAGTAACATATGTTGTATTTATCTAGTATATCAAATTCTAATTACTGAATTTGATATACTTTAGCTGATACTGTTTTGCCGATTTCCTTCGTTGCTGCATAGGCAGGAGAATCAACAAAGTTTTTGTTGTATTTGTTCGGAACTATGATAGTTGCATCTCGTTCTGTAATCAGTCTTTGATAAAACTCATCTATAGTTATAGTAGGCATCAATGTTTTGCCTGCTGTCCATAGAGGATTATCCGTAGTATGTACAAATACTTGTGTTGGTGTATCTTTGGTGTAATACAAAATTGATGTATAGTATGCACCATATATATAAGTATGTTGTGTATTTGATTCAATATATGGTTTAAATTGAAGTCCAGATTGATCAAGTAAAATAGGTGTTACCGTTATTGTAATAGCCGTATATAAAATGGTTAGAGGTGTAGCTAAACAAATAGATAATGGTAATTTATTCTTTCTATATTGCTTTGTTAATAAAGTAAATAATACTATGATGACAAATGCAATAATTAGTGGTATTGGATTTAACTCAGGCGTTGCTATACTGGCTACTAGGAATAAGAGGGTATATATTGCTAATGGGATGGTAACAATATATTTAAAACTAGTATTCTTATTATGAAAGCTATTTATAATAGCCTCAGCCCCCCAAATAATACAAGGTATTATGGCAGGTAAAGTATAGGTTATATATTTTGTCGCTACTAGAGAATAAAATAATATAATCACTACAAACCAGATGGCCCCGAGAAGATAAAAATTTTGTTTCCAGTTAATACATTTGAGGTGGTAAATAACAGCTGGTGTCCATGGTAAAAGAGCAAGAGGGGCAATGATTAAGTAATAATACCAAACATTAAATTTGGGATGCTCAGATACAAGTGCTCGCTCCATGTTGTGAAGCCCAAGGAAACCAGATATAAATTCTTGGCCGTGAATTGAATACATAGCAATGTACCATGGACTAGCAAGAACTATAAATAGTAAAATTCCTAAAGGGTTAAATAGAAGTGTAATATCCTTAGCTAGTGAGTAATTATCATTATTTTTTTGGGTGAACCATCGTGCAGCAATGAATAGTAATAGTATTAATCCAGGCAGAACAATACCGACCGGTCCTTTAGTTACCACTGCTAAAGCTGCTGCTCCGTAGGCTTTTATCATAGAATATTTGTCATTTTTAGCAAAGGCTAGATAGGAATAGCCAAATATGGCTAATGAAAAGAAAAAGAGAAAGCCATCAGTTATGACTGCATGTGAAATATACCAAAACTGTAAGGCACTAAATAAAAGCAGTGCACTCATAACAGCTATATGCTTAGATTCTTTAATACGATATACAAGATGATACATAAGTGCTACACTGCCACTGGCAATAAGTGTGTTCGGTATACGCGATGTAAAGTCAGATATGCCAAATAGTTTATAACTGATCATGAGAGCCCAATAGGTGAGGGGCGGTTTATCATACCA
>CAKPXR010000121.1 GCA_934202215.1 uncultured Veillonella sp. | reverse complement strand
TTCTTTTAAATTCATAACTATATCTCATGAAAATACCCCCTTTACTGGTTGTCCAGTAAAGGGGGTACATATCACATATATATGTTGCTACCTTTCGTTTTTTATAATCAACCTTGTTGTAAGAAATATATTATGTAGTTTTTATCAGGACTAACTGCAGCACCTAGAGAATATGGATGATTCTGACTTCCGCCAAAATCAAATACATGCAGTACATAATTGTCTGGTATTTCTATGGAATCTTCCTTATATGACAATCTATGCAAATATTGTTTTTGAAGCTTTCGATTTTCTTTTTCAGTATAAATTGGATACACTTTATCTTTATAACGCTTATTTTCATAATCCGGTTTAGGTTTTAATGCATCTCGCGCATCTTGTATTCGTTTACGAATTTCAAAATATCTCTTATACTTTGCACTATTGTCTTCATCTGGAATCTGTACTTTATTGAATTCCGCTAGTACTTGATTTTCCAACTCATATATTTCATCTACAGATTTATCAATTGGATGGTCTTGTCGCTCTTGTATAAATTTACCCATCGGCACAGTTGTATGTTTTACAGTCAGTATCGACCTTGGAATTAATGCATATAGAGAATCTGCATAAGCCATATCCGAATCAATATATCGTTTAACATACACATTGGATATATCAGATTTTAAAACAACTACTTTAGAGTTAGAAAGTGCTTCATCAATATATGGCTTTAATTCTTCCGGTGTACCTCCAAATGCAAGTTGTACATAAGCCCTACCTTGTAAAAAACTTGGATTACTATGCATATGAATATTTTTAGCAAAACCAGGTATTTTCTTTGGGAAGCCTGGAATCGTAGGCATCATTTTATAATCTTTGGGATTATTGATTGGATACTCAATTAATTCTATAGGCTTAAAAAGGCTCTCTAGTGACTCTTTTATTTCCTGTTTAGAACGAACTGTAAATACATCATGACCTTTATTTTTATCTAAATACTCTCGAATTGCCTTTTCATTTGCTTTGTCCCTATCAGCACGTGTCCTATAATCTTTAGTATTAACAGGATTAGTTAGCTTAATTTCTCCTTGACCATTCTTTTTCATATACGGACTCACAATGCGTAAAGGATTATTGCGGCCTCCAATAAAATAGCCTTCATTACGTGTTGATTCAGTATTATAGTGTTTAATTTCTTTTAACGCTTTTTCATCCTTATCATTGTAAAGTGAATCAAACGTTTTGTATTCACTTCCAAAATTGGGATTTTCTGATGTTTTTAATCGTCGAGAACCGTGCTCCTTCTCCATCCGCTCTAATATAATTTCATCGCCAATTGAAAGTGTTTTCGGATTGATCGATTTATCCTTTATAACAGCTTTAAACGCACCAGGAATAATCTCAACAAATTCTAATTTTACAGGAGCTTTAGTCTGCATAGACTGGTTTGACTTTGCATTATTTTTCAGTTCAGCACTGATATTTTGGTGTACCCCGTCCACTGTTGCCGCTAAACTAAAACGACTAGATAATACTAGTGAAAGCAGCATCAATACAAAATATTTCTTATTCATTTCTCTCTCCTATATACACCTACAACTTTTAAAGTCATAGTAAAAAGGACCTACAGTAATTGAACTGCACCCCAAAAATTGGACACAATTTTTGGAGGTGCAGTTTTTTATGTCAAAATATTCAAAAGAAGTAA
>CAKPXR010000120.1 GCA_934202215.1 uncultured Veillonella sp. | reverse complement strand
GAACGGGATGAATATTCCCATGGGACCATTGTTGGTCTGCCACAATCTCACCTCATTTTACTAACACTGATTATAATTCATCATAATATTATAGCATTTTTAAGGGCTAAAGGCTAATATTATAGGCATTTTTATGAAAGCTACTTCATCTACTCTAGTAGCCAATCTAAAACATTCTTTTGCTCTATACCATTATGATTATCCGTTTTATGTAACACATCCATTGTAAGTAAATATTTAGGGTAGTTATCATCAAGTTGCTCTAACGGTGATAATTCACGTCTTAACGTAGTATCTTCCATTACAGTATAGCTTACTTGATAGTATTCTAACCGATGTGGCTTTTTAGCTACAAAATCTATTTCACCATTTTGCAAATGCCCTACGTACACACGATACCCACGTCTAACTAATTCCAAATATACAATATTTTCTAATATATGACCTCGATCCGAATCTGTACGACTTAATAAAAACTTACGGAATGCACTATCTACAACATAATATTTAGCATTTCGCTGCAATAACGCTTTTCCCTTTACATCAAATCGGTCAACTTCATAGATTAAAAGACCATCTTTAAGACCTTGTAAATACTTCTCAACCGTCTTATTATCCGTTTTACGACCATAGCTAGTGAGCGTATTAGCAATTTTCGTTGGATTAATCAAACTCCCTATATTAGCCAATAAATATTTAATAATATCCAATAACAAAGGCACATCTGTGATCTTTAATCTCGTCACAATATCTTTCAGAATAACCGTATTAAGAATACTTTCTAAATATTCATCAATACTTTCATCATCTTCAATGTGTACAAGCCTAGGGAAAGAACTATGCTCGATATACAAATTGTATATATCCATATTTGACAAGTTTTGCTGACTATATGCACTATGAAATTCTTTAAATGAAAGAGGTAGCATCTCAACTTGCACATATCTGCCAGTTAATAATGTGGCTATGTCAGAGGACATAAAATACGCATTTGAACCTGTAATATAAATATCCACATTAGGTTTGATAAACAAACTCCCTACAACTTTCTCAAATTGTACTACATGTTGCACTTCATCTAAAAATATATACATAGGAGTGTCTGATATCAATCGTTTTACTATGTACTCATGGAGGGCATGATACTCCTGTAATGGTTCATACTCTAAATCTTCAAAATTAATAGAAATGATTTGACTAGATTTTACACCACTAGCTAATAATTCTTGTTTAAACAACTCAAATAATGTAGATTTGCCGCATCGACGCACACCTGAAACGACTTTGATTACATCTTGATCTTTATGTCGCCTTAAAAACTCTAAATATTGCTCGCGTTGAATTAAAGGCATTATAACCTCCTTATCTCAACAATATTCACTATTATTACAATAAACAGAAACATAAATAGGGATTATAATCCTTATTCAATGTAATTATATCATATTTTAGGATTACAATCCTTATTCAGTTCAACTATGCTAAATTTTAGGATTGTAATCCCTAAATAATCATTTTATCATCTTACCAGTCAAATCAAATAGACTGACGTATCATATGATCTAAAATACTAGCAAAGTCTCGTTCCACACCATTTGTATCATTAGCCGTACTGCCAATACCGGTTAGCATGGTTTCTTTCCAATCATTTTTTCCCATAAATCTAAAGCTTATCAAATACTTAGCTTTTGTTTTGTCCGCTTCTCCTTTTGGCAAATAGTAAAAGCCTATGCTTCTTTCAGTGCGCAACAGAGC
>CAKPXR010000119.1 GCA_934202215.1 uncultured Veillonella sp. | reverse complement strand
ACAATTGGTAACGATGTGTCCGCCCGTAATTTACAGTTTAGAGGTTCTCAGTGGATTCTTGGCAAATCCCTTGATAACTTTGCCCCTATAGGTCCTACTATTGTTTCTCCTGATAATTTTGACTTTGAAAGTGCAACTATTACGACAACAGTCAATGGAGAAATACGTCAACAAGCCAAACTAGACCAAATGATTTTTAAGCCTTATGACATAATTGCCTTTCTATCATCCTATATGACACTCCAAGAAGGTGATATTATCTTTACAGGTACACCTAGTGGTGTAGTATTAGGTAAAAATGAAAGCAAATACTCTTGGTTAAAACCTGGAGACACCGTTATGGTTTCTATAAGCGGTATTGGAACCTTAGAAAACAAATTTATTTAAAATAGATACTTTATTAAAGTATTGTATTTATCCATATTCTAATTATTACGATATCTATTTACATAACTATATCTAGTTACATTACAAGTGGATATAAATAAAAAAGAGATTACCTTTATGTATCTATGACTATACATAGGAGTAATCTCTTTTATTATTATCTAAGTTTTATATTTACTATTACTTTATTTATGCTTTGCCTCTAGGTCTAGCATATATTTCTTTCGTTCAATGCCCCCTGCATAGCCCGTTAATTTACCGTTGCTACCAATAACACGGTGACATGGAATGATAATAGAAATAGGATTATGCCCTACTGCACCGCCTACAGCTTGAGCCGAGAATTTCTCTTTACCTTGTTGCTGTGCAATCTGTTTACCTATCTCTCCATATGTTGTAGTGTTGCCATAAGGTATCGTTTGTAAAATAAACCATACAGACTTACGGAATTCTGTCCCTTCTAACTGGATTGGTGGTGTAATAAAAGGCTTTTTACCATTAAAATATTGGTCTAGCCACATAATAGTTACCTCAAATGGACCTGTTAGCTGCTCTATATACTCCGCATCATCAAAACTTGGTGCATGAGCTTCATCAATAAAGAATAAATCTGTTAAGTATGATAATGTACCAAGCATAACCATAGTTCCTAATGGGCTTTCATAGGTGTATTTATAATTCATAGTACATTATCTCCTTCTTAAACTAACAAATCATTCATAACCTTTTGTATGTCATTATTAAATGATACAGTATTTTTATGAATTTAAAAAGTATTATAAAAAACTGCTAACATATCTATTTTATGCTAGCAGTAACTTTACTGTAATTATATAATCTTCAATATTAAGGTCTTACAAATGCTTGACCACCATGGTTAACTAGGATATCCCCATCTAATACTTTTGTAGTAACATTTTGTAGACTACCTTGGATTTGGCTCATCATAAAGCGATAACCAGGACTATTCAAATGTTTAGTAAGTTCTTCTTGATCACTATAAATTTGGATAACATACCAATGATTTTTTGCGTTTCTTTCACGAAGTACATAGCCAGCCTTATAGCCCGCATCGTCTCGAACAGCACGTTCAATATCTAGTTGATATTGACGTTGTACTGCATCGATATCATTGCTATTAACAGTAAACTCTGTCAATGTCACCACTGCTTTACCATCATTGACAATAGATAATGTATCTTTCTTTTCAAACAATAGCACAGACTGTACATCGTACATTTTACGATTTGTTAATTTAGAACCTACTTCATTAACAAAGGCTTGATACTGATCAGATTTACGATGTGTCTCAACAGCCGCTAAATCTTTATAGATTTCTACTACATAAGACTCAGATGGATTTCCCTTTACATGAGCTACGTTCATAGATAATGTATTAGGCTCTTTCTCCATAGAAGCAGTTAAGTTAGCTACGCCCGTACTATTATATGCACCTTGTAATTCCGCAGGTACTTGGAAGCGATACATACCTACACTAGGTGCTGTATC
>CAKPXR010000118.1 GCA_934202215.1 uncultured Veillonella sp. | reverse complement strand
CATGCAGGATTTCCTATTACGGTAAAAGAAATTCTCGATTCTTACCGTAAATTACTAAAAATTAAAGATAAACATGAGGTGGATCGCGTATTAGAGCTCACCAATATGACGGAGTTCAAAGACCGTTTAATTAGCAAACTATCAGGTGGTCAAGCGCAACGCGTGTCCATCGCGCGTGCTCTCATCGGCAGTCCCGACCTCATCATCCTCGACGAACCATCTACCGGTATCGACCGTAAAAGCCAAGAAGGTATTTACGCGCTCCTTCGCAAATTAAATCAGGTGCATCACATTACGATTATCTCTGTAGAACATAACCTTGAAATGGCCCTCGCCAACTCAACTAATATCTACCATATCGCAAATGGCCAAGGTCACCTTTGCTCTCCTGAACAATACGCTAGCGAAATTATGCACAGTACAGGACGCAATCCAATGGATCACGAAAACTGCGCTTGCTTTACAGACGTAACAACTCAGGCTCAGTCCGCTGATACTACAGCTAAGGAGGTACACCATGTTTAGTTATGATTTCATGCAAAACGCCTTCTTCGTAGCCATCTGCATTTCCCTATTATGCCCATGCATAGGTATTTTCATGGTTCTACGCCGTTCTAGTATGATTGGCGATACCATGAGCCATGCATCGCTAGCAGGTATTACATTAGGCTTATTAACAAATACCAACCCTATTTTAGGGGCTTTTATCTTTACTGCCATCTGCGGTGCTCTCATCGAGTTCTTGCGGAAATACTTCTCCCACCATCTCGATTTGATCCTAACCATCATCTTGTCACTTAGTATCGGCACCGCTATTACCCTTATTAGTTCAGGCAAGTTGAAAGCTAATGCTAATGTGTTCTTCTTCGGCAGTATCTTAACTGTAAACACAACAGATATGATTAGCATTGCAGTCTTAACAGTTTTATCTGTTTTAACCTTATACTTCTTATACAACTCACTCCTCTACATCGCCTATGATGAAGAGGCAGCGCGTGTAGCAGGTGTTAAGGTTGATTTTATCAATTATATCTTTGCTATCTTGATGGCCGCGGCCGTATCCATTTCCATTAAAATCGTTGGCGTTCTCGTATTAAGTGCCATGATTGCTTTGCCCGTAGCATCGGCACTACAGCTAGAAAAGGGATTTAGAACTACATTACTCTGTTCTATTGGATTTAGTTTACTAGCCATGGTCATAGGTCTATTCGGATCCTACTATCTCAACGTAGCTCCAGGTGGTTTTGTATCTCTCACATCGGTAGCAATTCTACTCGTGGTTCTGGTCATCAAAAATATCCGAACCATCCTACGCCGTATGCAGTTTAGCAAATAAACAGAGATACTCATCAATATGTAGATAGCTATTCTATTAGTAAAATAAGGTAGCTATTCTGTGCAAAATAAATTATCTACCTATACAATTATGTAGCATGTTTAGTGTTAAAACAGAATCGAAAGAGCGTTATGAATACAACAAATTGGCCTGAAGGCATAAAAAAGACCAAACAGCGCGAAGCCATTTGGTCCGTATTAACAACTACAGATAAACCCATTACTGCTATGGAAATCGCAGAGCGATTGGGCGATGGTAGCACCACATGGATGTCTACCATCTACCGTACGCTTGAATTATTAGAAACAAAAGATATTATTACCCGTACAACACTCATGGGTAGCGATATGGCATATTATGAAATTACACCTCATACGCATCGCCACTATGCAGTATGCACAAAATGTGGATCCATGATTCCCCTACACACCTGTCCTGTTGTAGAAATGCCTCAGGAACTTAAGGATGCCGGATTTACTGTAACTGAGCATCATCTCGAAATTGCAGGCATCTGTAAAAGATGTAAGAATAAAAATATGAAGTAATATAATAAATTGCTATAAGCAAAAAGGACATAACTTTTGATCTGCACCCATTTTCTTGGACAGATATAATTAAGCTACTTTTTGGGAATGAGTTCGGTATTCTACCGGAC
>CAKPXR010000117.1 GCA_934202215.1 uncultured Veillonella sp. | reverse complement strand
TTGTCTAAAAAACTAGGCGTTAAAACACAATCTATTCACGAACCGGCATCGTCCCTATCCGGTGGTAACCAACAAAAAGTAGTTATCGCCAAATGGGTTGGTAAAAAGCCATCCATTATCATCATGGACGAACCGACACGGGGTATCGATATCGGTGCGAAACGTGATATTTATGATTTAATGAACGAATTAACGAACGATGGTGTGTCCATTATCATGGTGTCCTCTGAGTTACCTGAAGTGCTGGGCATGAGCGACCGCGTTATGGTCATTCATGAAGGTCGCGTAGCAGGTATCTTGGACCGCAGCGATGCAACACCAGAATCGATTATGACATTAGCCACAGGAGGACAATAATGGACAGCAAAGCTCTACAATATGTAAAAAAATTAGGCCCCCTCATCGGCCTCATCCTATTATTTGTAATTATCTCTGTCATGAACGACAGTTTCCTTGAATTCTCTAACTTGCGTAACTTGTTGCGCCAAGTATCCATCAATGCGATCATCGCCTTTGGTATGACCTTCGTCATCTTAACTGGCGGTATTGACTTATCTGTTGGTTCCATCCTCGCCCTCTCCAGTGCAGTGATGGCCAACCTCATCGTAACTGGTACTGACCCTGTATTCGCTATCGTATTAGCTGCAGGTGCCGGCCTTGTATTGGGCGGTATTAACGGTCTCGTTATTACTTATGGCCGCGTAGCTCCATTTATCGCTACTTTGGCGACCATGACCATCTACCGTGGTGCAACGCTAGTATTCACCGATGGTAACCCAATCTCTGGTCTTACCCAAGACCCTCTATTCCACGGCTTTGGCCAAGGGGATATTGCAGGTCTTCCGGTTCCAGCAATCACAATGTTCCTAGCTTTCATCATCCTCTGGTTCGTATTGAGCCGCACATCTTTAGGCCGTAAAACATACGCCGTAGGTGGTAGTGAAAAGGTAAGTTACATTGCTGGTATCAAGATTGACCGCGTTAAAATCTTCGTGTATGCCTTAACTGGTATGCTCTGTGGTATCGCTGGTGCAATCATCACATCTCGTCTTAACTCTGCACAACCTACAGCAGGTGCAGGCTACGAACTTGACGCTATCGCAGCGGTAGTTCTTGGCGGCACAAGCCTTGCTGGTGGTCGTGGTCATATCGTTGGCACATTAATTGGTGCCCTAATTATCGGTACCCTCAACAACGGGTTAAATATTCTCGACGTTTCCAGTTTCTATCAACAAGTCGTAAAAGGTATTGTTATTTTACTGGCTGTTCTTGCAGACCGCAAGAAAGCCTAGGAGGTTCCTATGAAAAAACTATTGTTACTGTTGGCGATGGCTATCATGGTTATCGGTCTTGTGGCAGGCTGTGGTAAAAGCGCTGATAACAGCGGCGACAAAAAATCCGGCACAATCGGCTTTTCTGTTTCCACATTGAACAACCCATTCTTCGTATCTATGAAAGAAGGCGTTGAGGCTCAAGCTAAAGCACTTGGTCTTAAAGTTAAAATCGTTGATGCTCAAAACGACCCTGCAAAACAAGCAAACGATATTTCCGACTTGATTGAAAGCGGCGTTTCCGTATTGATTATCAACCCTGTAGACTCTGCAGCTATCTCTACTTCTGTAGAAGCAGCAAATGCTAAAAACATTCCTGTAATCACTGTTGACCGCTCTGCTGACAAAGGTAAAGTAGTAGCTCACATCGCTTCCGATAACGTAAAAGGTGGCGAAATGGCTGCACAACTTATCGTTGATAAAGTAGGCAAAGCTGCAAAAGTAGCTGAAATCGAAGGTATCCCTGGTGCTTCCGCAACTCGTGAACGTGGCCAAGGTTTCCACAACGTAGCTGACAAAGACTTAACAGTAGTAGCAAAACAAAGTGCTGACTTCGACCGCACAAAAGGTTTGAACGTAGCAACAAACATTTTGCAAGCTAACCCTGATGTACAAGCTATCTTCGCTCATAATGACGAAATGGCATTGGGTGCTATCCAAGCAGCTAAATC
>CAKPXR010000116.1 GCA_934202215.1 uncultured Veillonella sp. | reverse complement strand
ATTAGCGTACTCGATAACGGCAATGATGTCACCTACTTGTAGGGAACCGAGACTGACGTTATAGCCACCGACCCAAAGAATGGCAACGGTACTCATATTAAATAGAATTAATATGGTCGGTAAGCCAATGGCAAAGGTTTGGCGCAATCGTTTATTGAGTTGGGCTGTTTCTGTAAAAATACTAATTTCTTTTTCGTTTTCGTAGGTTCTTCTGTTGAAAGCTCGAATCACTGGCATACCAACGATGTGATCTCGAACTAGATCTGTAATATCATCTAATTTGAGTTGCATTGCCTTGATTAACGGTAAGGCACGGCTTTCAATAAAGATAATGGTGAGTATCATACAAGCCATAACAGTGAGAATAACGAGGCCGAGTTGCCAGCTTTTGTAGAAAGTAAGTCCAAGACCGACACAAATCATGAGGGGCATAGGGAGAATCATATTTAATCCTTCACCGAGAACGGATTGAATTTTCTCTACATCTCGGCTTGTGCGCATCAATATGGTGCCAGTACCAAAGTGTGTGAAGTCACGAAGGGAGAAGTATTGTAAGGCTTTCACCAAATCATTGCGCAGTTCCTTGCCCATAGAGGCAGAAATGTGAGCACTCATAGCAACACCTAAGATTGCGGATAATACAGTTAGTAGCGCCACAACAAGCATGTTCATGCTTGAGCTAGTAATCATTTCTAAATCGCCACGGAGTACGCCATCATTGATGATATATGCCGTTAGTGTTGGTATATATAATGTGCCTGCCACAGTGAGTAACGAAAGGATCGATACGATGATGGCAGGAAACCATAATGGTTTTATGTAATGTGTAAATGGCTTCATTTAAATCCTTTCAATATATTATCTTAAATTAATAATTTTCGATGGTTACATTGTATTGTATAAAATTAAAAACGGCTAGTTCAATATAAACTATTATAAAAAGTTTAGTATCTATTAATAACTGTTATGTTTTATGTTATGTACTGATATTAAAAATTTTGATATACTAGACAAGCATTTTTTTGTAATTTTTGTTTTGAAGTAGTAAGGAGAGTTTCTAATGAAGTTGAATTGGAAATTATTCGCACCGCTTGTAGTAGCTATTCTTGTATGGCTCATTGGTGCTCCTGAAGGTCTTAGTGCAAATTCTTGGATTTATGTAAGTATTTTCGCTGGCCTCGTGGTGGGTTTGATCTTAGAACCAATGCCACCAGCTTTCATCGGTATCATTGCAGTTACCGTATCTATGTTGTTTAAAGTAGGTCCTGCACCTGTTGTAGATAAAGCAACTGGTGTAGCAAAGGCGATTACTGATGCTCAAGCTATCAGTTGGGGCCTCAGTGGTTTCTCTAATGCCATCGTATGGTTGATCTTTGCAGCCTTCATGATTGGTATTGGTTATGAAAACTCTGGTCTTGGCCGTCGTATTGCCTTGTTCTTGGTAGCAAAGCTCGGTAAGTCCTCTTTAGGTCTTGGCTATGCCATTGCTATTACTGACCTTGTGTTGGCTCCATTTATTCCAAGTAATGCGGCTCGTTCTGGTGGTACGATTTATCCAATCGTATCTAGTATTTGTCCGATGTTCGATTCTTATCCAGATAAGAACCCTCGTAAAATTGGTTCTTATTTGAACTGGGTAGCATTGGCAACTACATGTGTATCTAGCTCTATTTTCTTGACTGGTGCAGCGCCAAACCCATTGGCTCTAGAATTGTCTGCTAAATCTGGTATCGTAGCTGCTAACTGGGGCACATGGTTCCTAGCATTCTTGCCAGTAGGTCTCATCTTGTTTATCATCACTCCATTGTTGACCTATGTATTCTGCAAACCAGAGGTAAAAGGTTCCCCTGAAATTGCAGCATGGGCAAAAGATGAATACAAGAAATTAGGTTCCATGACACGCAGTGAAATCTTCATGGCCTTGATTTCTGTGTTGGCTCTTGTACTATGGATTGGTGCTTCTACATTCAAAGTAAACCCAACTACAACGGCTTTGATTGTTATTATCTTGATGATTTTCACTAAGATTATGACATGGCAAGACTTCCTTGCTAACAAACC
>CAKPXR010000115.1 GCA_934202215.1 uncultured Veillonella sp. | reverse complement strand
TACGAGCATAGAGATGGATTGGTAGATATTACTAATCAAGCAGATTATATTACTATTTCCTATTCTACGTTTGAAAACCACAATAAAGCCATGTTGATTGGTAGTAGTGACTCAAGGGTAGCTGATGAAGGAAAATTACATGTAACCTTGCATCATAATTATTTCCATAATGTAGTGCAACGTACACCAAGAGTACGTTTTGGACAGGTTCATATATATAACAATTACTTTGCCTCAGATGCTGCTTCCAATAGCGAATATGCTTATGCGTACTCACTAGGGGTTGGAAAGGACTCTCAAATTTATGCAGAAAATAATGTAGCGGATATAGGGGACAAAGATTATACATCATTTGTGAAAGTATTTAACGGAAAACAACTTACTACTATTAATAATGTATTTAATGGACAAAATATAGATACATTTAACAATACATTGACACCGGTGGATTGGAAACCGGAACTATTTACTACTATAGATTCTGTAAACGAAGTAAAAGAAAATGTATTACATAATGCGGGTGCATATAAGATTAATAAATAAGATATTTTAGCTATATACATTGATAGCCTATGTTAGCATCTGTGTATATAGGGATGTAAGAAGCCTATAGGACTGATTTCCTGTAGGCTTTTCTCATGTATTGTTTTTTATTGAGAACATGTATACACGATTTATTGTTATTTTAGGTTGTGATTCGTGCCCACATGTGTTACGATTTACTCAACATTAAGAATAATGATTATCCATTAATGATAATTATTTGTTTTGATGTGATACTACACTCAAAAGGTTTTGAAGTAGTGAACTTATTATATATTTTATTTCTAAGTAGGAGTTTGTAACATGAGTGAAGAAAAGAAATTAACAACAGCCTTTGGCGCTCCTGTACCGGATAATCGTAACTCTGCCACAGCAGGTAAACGTGGTCCTGTTTTGATGCAAGACGTTTGGTTGATGGAGAAATTAGGTCATTTTGCGCGTGAAGTAATTCCAGAACGTCGCATGCATGCTAAAGGTTCCGGCGCATTCGGTACTTTCACAGTAACGAATGACATTACTAAATATACAAAAGCAAAACTTTTCTCTGAAGTGGGTAAACAAACACCATTATTCGTACGTTTTTCCACTGTTGCAGGTGAACGTGGCGCCGCTGATGCAGAACGCGATATTCGTGGCTTTGCTGTAAAATTCTACACTGAAGAAGGCAACTGGGACCTTGTAGGTAACAATACACCGGTATTCTTTATCCGCGATCCATTGCAATTCCCTGATTTGAACCGTGCTGTAAAACGCAATCCGAAAACAAATCTTCGCGATGCAACAGCAAACTGGGACTTCTGGACTAGCTTGCCAGAAGCAATTCACCAAGTAACAATCGTAATGAGTGACCGTGGTATTCCAAAATCTTACCGCACAATGCATGGTTTCGGTAGCCACACATATAGCCTAATCAACGAAAAGGATGAACGCGTATGGGTTAAATTCCATTGGGTTTGCCAACAACCGATTGAAAACCTCTCCGATGCTGAAGCGGCCGAATTAGTGGCTAATGACCGTGAAAGCCATCAACGTGATCTCTTTGATGCTATCGAACGTGGCGATTTCCCTAAATGGAAATTATGCATCCAAGTGATGACAGAAGAACAAGCTAACAATATGCCGTACAACCCATTTGATTTAACAAAAGTATGGTACCACGATGAATTCCCATTGATCGAAGTCGGTGTCATGGAGCTTAACCGCAACCCTGAAAACTACTTCCAAGATGTAGAACAATCTGCATTTGCTCCATCTACTATCATTCCTGGCGTATCTTTCTCTCCTGACAGAATGCTTCAAGGCCGGTTATTCTCTTATGCGGATGCACAACGCTATCGTTTAGGTGCTAACTATCATCAAATTCCTGTTAATGCCCCTAAATGCCCTGTAAACAGCTACCATCGTGATGGCCAAGGTCGTGTAGATGGTAATCATGGTTCCACAATTGGCTATGCGCCTAACAGCTTCGGTGAATGGGCTGAACAACCACAATTCAAGAATCCTGGCTTAGATGTATCTGGTGCAGCATACCAATATGACTTCTACGAAGACGATTCCGATTTCTATACACAACCAGGTAAATTGTTCCGTCTTATGAGCCCTGAAAAACAACAAATCTTATT
>CAKPXR010000114.1 GCA_934202215.1 uncultured Veillonella sp. | reverse complement strand
TACATCATGACTTGGGGTTCCAATGTACCATTGACTCGTACACCAGATGCTCACTTCTTAACAGAGGTTCGTTACAAAGGTACTAAAGTTGTATCCGTATCCCCTGACTATGCGGAATCTACAACTTCTTCCGATGCATGGCTTAATGTAAAAGCCGGCACTGATGCGGCTCTTGCTATGGCAATGGGCCACGTAATCTTAAAAGAATACTACATCGATAAAGAAACTCCATACTTCAAAGAGTATGCAAAAGAGTTCACAGATATGCCATTCCTTGTACGAGTTGAAGAAATTAATGGCACAGTTCAACCTGGCCGTTTCTTAAATGCTAAGGACTTAGGCCGCCAAGAGGAAGGTGCTGACTTCCAAATGGTATTGATCGATGAAACAACAAATGAAATCGTTATTCCTAATGGTACAATGGGCGAACGTCACACAAATCCACAAAAATGGAACTTGCGCCTTGAAAACCGTGATACAGGTGCTAAAATTGACCCTCGTTTATCCGTGTTTGATCAACGCGAAGATGTGACTGTTGTTAAGTTGCCATACTTTGGTGATGAAGAGCACGAAGGGGTTATTGAACGTGCTATCCCAACTATTACAGTACAAACTGTTGATGGTCCTGTAAAAGTAACTACAGTATATGACCTCATTCTTGCTAACTACGGTATCGATCGTGGTATCGGTGGTGAAGTAGCTAAAGCTTACACTGATGACACTCCTTACACTCCTACATGGCAAGAAAAAATCACTGGCGTAAAAGCAGATATCGCTATTGCTACAGCTCGTGAATTTGCAGATAATGCAGAAAAAACTAAAGGTCGCTCCATGATTATCATGGGTGGTGGTATCAACCACTGGTACCATGCGGATGTGATTTACCGTACAATCTTGAACCTTATCATGTTCTGTGGTACAGAAGGTGTTAACGGTGGTGGCTGGGCCCACTACGTAGGTCAAGAAAAACTTCGCCCTGTTGAAGGTTGGGGCGGTATCATGACTGCTAACGACTGGAGCAAAGCGCCTCGTTTACAAAATGGTACATCCTGGTTCTATTTTGCAACAGAACAATATCGTTCTGATTGCATCGACTTGGCAGACCGTGTATCTAAACTAGCTAAACCTCGTTACCGTCACCCTGGCGATTACAATGTATTGGCAGCTCGTTTAGGTTGGTTGCCATCTTATCCTACTTTCAATAAAGGCAGCCAAGACTTGATTAATGATGCTCGTGCAGCTGGTGCTGGTACAGAAGCAGAAATTAATCAATATGTGGCGCAAGCATTGAAAAACAAAGAATTACAATTCTGCGTAGAAGATCCTGCGGCTAAAGAAAACCACCCACGCAACTTGTTTGTATGGCGTGCAAACCTTATCGGTTCTTCTTCTAAAGGTCATGAGTACTTCTTGAAACATTTATTGGGTACTAAAAATGCGGTATTAGAAGATGATGATGCACCTACACGTCCAGAAGAAATCAAATGGCGTGAAGCGGATGGAACAGGTAAACTTGACCTCTTAATCGATATCGATTTCCGTATGGCTTCTACAGGCTTATACTCTGATATCGTATTCCCGGCTGCTACATGGTATGAAAAAGAAGACTTGTCTTCTACAGATATGCATCCATACGTACACGTATTCCAAGCTGCTGTCGATTGCGCATGGGAAACTAAATCTGACTGGGATACATTCCGTACCCTTGCAGAAACAGTATCTCGCGTAGCGAAAGAGTCTGGTTTCACAGAATACGAAGATATCGTAGCGTTACCTCTTGGTCATGACAGTCCAGGTGAAGTGGCTCAACCAGAAGGTAAGGTTCTCGACTGGAGCAAAGGCGAATGTGAACCAATTCCTGGTAAAACAATGCCAAACCTCGTTCATGTAAAACGTGATTACAGTCAAATCTTTGAAAAATTCATTGCTTTGGGTCCTAATATCGAAAACAAAATGGGGGCTCATGGTTTGGCTTGGGATGTATCTGATGAATATCAAACATTGTATGCACAAAATGGCACAATCGATAACCCAGAATTCATCTCTCATGGTCGTCCAAGCATTTACGAATGCAAGGAAGCTTGTAATGTTGTATTAACATTATCTTCTTGTACAAACGGTAAATTGGCTGTTCGCTCTTGGAAAGCGATGGAAGAAAAAACTGGTCTTTCTGGTCTTGAAAAGAACGCAAAAGG
>CAKPXR010000113.1 GCA_934202215.1 uncultured Veillonella sp. | reverse complement strand
ATACCATCGATGAATAATTTGATACCATAAATGACGAGGACTGCACCACAGAAGCGGTTAATCCAAGCCATATGGGTGATTTTGATTTTTTTAGCTAATAAATACATAGTGGCAGCCAAGGCCCCAAACCATATTGGTGTCATAGCGAGGAAACCAATAAAGAAATAATATATGCCTTCCTCAGGAATATTAGCTTGAAAAGCACCAAGCATCATAGTAGCATCAAGAACTGCTTGAGGATTTCCCCAAGATACAGCAATAGCAGATAAAATAATTTTACGAATTGGAATATTTGTATTTACATTGTGCATATCAGGGTCGGTTCTGAAGATATTAAATCCCATGTACACAATTAGTAGGCCACCAAAGAGAAGTACTATTAGTTTGGCAATAGGCCATATTTCAAGAATAGCTCCAATACCAAAGAAAGCGGCCGTACTGAGACTCATATCAAATAGTGCCACTATAATAATGGTTAATATGATACGACGTATGGGTTGTACCAATGATGTATTAATGATAAAGAGGTTTTGCATGCCAACAGGGGCAAATGTTGCGAGACCGACAATAAGTCCTTGTAAGAAGTACATGTTAACCCTCCTAACTATGGTATGATAAAGTACTAATAAGGTGAATAGTAGCACGAAACCCCTCCATTACTGGAGGGGTTATTACTATTTTAACTATATACAATTATATCATAATAAAATGGGTATGTATATTTCCTACCATAAACCGATCATGTGTTGTGCTGCAAGGCTAACTGCAGTGATAGCAATCCAGCAACAAGCACCTAATGCAAGAGCAGAACCACCGGATTTAATTAATTTTACGATGTTCGTATTAAGACCAATAGCTACCATAGCCATTGTAATAAAGTATTTTGAAATCGTTTTGAATACGCTTAAGAATTGAATATCTACATTTGCATAGGATAATGCAGTAGTAATTAAAGAACAAATTACGAAGTAGAGAACAAACTTAGGGAAGATTTTAGCGATGCTAACGCTACCACCATCAGCTTGAGCAGCATTTTGTTTTGCTTTATATACTTGGTAACTAGCTAAACCTAAACAGATAGGGATTATAGCAAGTGTACGTGTAAGTTTAACAATTGTCGCATATTCTAGTACTTGTGTGCCAGTACCTTTCATACTATCCCATACAGCAGCTGTAGCTGTTACAGAGGATGTATCATTTACAGCAGTACCCGCAAATAGGCCAAAACCCATATTGGAAAGGCCGATGGCATCACCAAATTGAGGGAATACAAAGGCAGCTACAACGTTGAAGAAGAATACAACAGAGATAGCCTGTGCGATATCTTGATCCTCAGCTTTAATAACTGGTGCCGCAGCAGCGATAGCAGAACCACCACAGATGGAGGAGCCTACTCCGATGAGTACAGCTGTATTAGAGTCAATATGAGTGAGGCGATAGATAACGTAGGATACGATTAGTGATGTGGCAATAGTTGAAATAATGACAGGTAAAGAAATCCAACCTACATGTAAAATTTGTGTAATATTTAAGCCAAAACCCAATAAAATTACGGCCCATTGTAAAATCTTTTTGGATGTAAATCCAATGCCAGCACCAGTTTTTTCTCGTTTCCATGATGTGAATATAGAACCAATAATAATGCCTAAAATAATAGCAAAGATTGGGCTACCTACGAGATGGAATTCCAGACCAAGTAGCCAACATGGAATTGCGAGGACGGCACAGAGCAGAATTCCGGGCAACGTTTTTTGATTGATACCCATAATAAAAACCTCCTTACTGTACATACAGTTCACGTCATATGAGGTATCATGTGGCGTTTATCTTCTATAGTTTTAATAGTACCATGTTTGGGGAATTAAAATCTACTATTGATATAAAAAAATATACAATATATTCATTCTCATAAATGTTTGATAATTTATAATAGAACAAAAGAATATTAATTATAAATATAGAATTAATATAAAATTTCTAGAAGTTTTGTGAAAGGAAAGATTATAATTAATATTGATAAGTGATAAAAATTACTTGTTTTGTAGTGAATATATTGTATATAATGAATAGAATCTACTTTAAAGATAGAAAAGTAAATGAGGTACACTATGATTGATATTAAAAAAATAATTGAAACCAATAAAGAATATGTGAAAAATCATCCTGAATTACCAAAGGCAGGATTAACAAGTCATCCTACAAAAAAATTAGGTATCGTAACATGTATGGATACGCGTTTAGTATGTATGCTAGAAGAAGCATTAGGTTTTAACCGTGGTGAAATTATTGTCATAAAGACAGCCGGTAATAG
>CAKPXR010000112.1 GCA_934202215.1 uncultured Veillonella sp. | reverse complement strand
ATAGAGCGAATTCAAGCGTTACAACTAGATGGGATTATTGAATTAGTTCCTACCTATTGTGCGTTACTCGTGCAATACGATGCTATGCTCTATTCCTATGCAGATATGTGTCATATCATTGAACCTACGTTTTCGGAATCTGTCACAGATAATGATAATGAAAAGGTGACTGTTATTGAAATTCCTACTGTGTATGGTGGAGAGTTTGGACCAGACCTTGGTTTTGTAGCGTCTCACAACAATCTAAGTGAAGAAGAGGTTATAGCTATTCATAGTGGTACAGACTATTTAGTTTATATGTTAGGCTTTATTCCTGGTTTTACCTATTTAGGTGGCATGGACCCACGTATAGCCACGCCTCGCTTATCCTCTCCAAGGACCTTGATTCCTGCCGGATCTGTAGGCATTGCAGGGGAACAAACTGGTACTTATCCATCTGACTCTCCAGGAGGGTGGCAAATTATAGGACGAACACCAGTAACCATGTATGATATGTCTAAGGAACAAGCTGCATTATTGCGTGCAGGCGACTATGTGCGTTATGTTCCAATTGATGAACAGGAATATAATCGTATTAAATCATTGGGCGGGGACTATGTGCCAGTTATGTATGATGTTGAGGTAGGTGAGTTGCATGGCCATCAATAATTTTCAGAAATCATCTATCTATATTAATGCACCTGGTATGTATACGACTATTCAAGATGAAGGGCGCGTTGGGTTCCAACAATATGGTATGCCTGTAGCAGGCCCTATGGATAGTGAAAGTTATCTCTTAGGTCAAGCTCTCGTAGGCAATGTGAAACCAGCAGGGGCTTTAGAATGTACCTTGTTGCCACCAACATTAACTGTGAAAGGCACATGTATTGTTGCTTTCACAGGGGCTGATATGGAACCAACTATTAATGATGTACAAGTGCCTCGATATATTCCGATTCTATGTCATGAAGGTGACGTTATTTCCGGTGGCTTTAGCCAATGCGGTGTACGCATGTATATTTCATTTTCTGGTGGTATCGATGTACCTAGTATCAACGGTAGCGTATCTACTCATACAAAAGCAAAAATAGGTGGTCTCGAGGGACGACCATTACAAAAGGCTGATGAACTTGGAGTTAAGGCTTTTACTAGAGATGACATGTATGTATGCGATTATCGTGGTGAAGGTCATACTCTATTCAATACCGCTTTGTATAACCGAGGCGGCCGTGAATGTCATGAACCGTTACGCGTTGTTTTAGGTGATCAAGCAAAGCATTTCACAGAAAATGGCATTAAAACCTTTAGTGATAATATCTATACATTGACTGTCGAGTGTGATCGCATGGGTTTCCGTTTGGATGGTCCTGAAATTGAACACGTAGACAGTGCAGATATCATTTCCGATGGTGCTGTGTTCGGCTCTATTCAAGTGCCGTCTAATGGTCACCCTATTGTTCTTATGGCGGACCGTCAAACCACAGGGGGCTATACAAAAATTGGTACTATCATTACTGCTGATTTACCTCGCCTTAGCCAACTACCGGTAGGGGATGGGATTAGTTTTAATCTTGTATCTATTGAGGAAGCTCAAGATATATACAGAGCATATATGGGCCGTTTACATAAGCGTATCAAATTAGCACATGAACAAAGTGTTTATGTATTTACGGTTAGGTAAGCATCGAAAACATAATATACTATAATCCAAGAACAGCTATCTTGTAGAGTCATCTCTATGAGATAGCTGTTTTCGATTTGTATTCCCAAGATTGATCTTAATAACTAATTAGGATGGAACTTTATAATGGTTGGTTAAAGATGAAGAAATAATGAAAAAGTGGTGGTAAAAATGAAGATAAGATGATATAATGGCGGCAAATATGAAAAAAGTGTATTAAGAGTAAGTTTATTCGTATATCAATCGATAGTTAGTGTGCATACGCTAGAGAGGAGTGCAAAGGTTACTATGAATACTACTTTTAAAGCTATTTGGTCAACAACAAAACATTGTTATGTAGTTGTATCTGAATTATCTAATACTGCTAGAGGTAAAAAGAAAATTTTAGTGGCAGCAGTATTAACTGCATTAGCTATGACTGGTCCCTTACAAGTAGGAGCGGCAACTATAAATCCAACTCTTACTAATTTAGACTCTGCTGAGTTTGGCCTTAATACGGATCCTAAGCATAGCATTATTAATAAAGAGAAATCTCAATTCTTTGAGGGGGAAGTGAATACAGCCGTTCGTGCTAATGGTGTAAAGATAGAAAATACGAATAACTTGGATACTGCTGAATATACTATGGATGGTATGCAGGCTGACTCCAATGGCAAGCTCGTACGTTTTAGTACGCATGGTATTAAGGCTGGTGATCAAGTGATTGAAGGAGTAAAAGCCGGTGTCTCAGATAGTGATGTTGTCAATGTAAAACAGTTAAAAGACTCTATC
>CAKPXR010000111.1 GCA_934202215.1 uncultured Veillonella sp. | reverse complement strand
TATTTATAATGAATAACTATTGCATACTTATGTAGAGGAGGTTATACTATCGGTAGAAGGAGTTGTTCTTGTGAAAAGTGAGGTATGTATATGGCATGGGGTGGAACTAGACGCGGTGCGGGGCGCCCACGTAACCCGATTAAACGTATTGGTAGAACTATTCGACTTAGTGATGAAGAGTTTCTTTCACTCAAACCATTAATTATGGCTATTAAGGCAAATAATGATAAACGCTATAGGCAACAATATAATAGAAATAGATAAAAAGGCATTG
The DNA here is from genome assembly GCA_934202215.1 of uncultured Veillonella sp. Taxonomy (GTDB): domain Bacteria; phylum Bacillota; class Negativicutes; order Veillonellales; family Veillonellaceae; genus Veillonella. The sequence continues at coordinate 2,175 of CAKPXR010000111.1, read as the reverse complement.
TCACAGCATATACAACTTAAAATTTATATTTAATTTACAATAACTCATTATTTAAATCTTTCAACTACAACACATCTCTACTCTCTAAAATAATATGCTGTGTGCAATACAAGCAGTACGAAGAAGGTCCCAATTTATAGAATTGGGACCTTCTTCGCATATTATATTACATATGTAATTTTTAAATTATTACGTTATTTTAGATGACCTTTAAATAGTTATATTTCTTAGTCAATTTTTACACCGTGAATTTCTTCAGCCAAACGTTTTAGAGCATCAACTGTACGTACACCTGGTGTAATTTCTGAAAGTTTTACACGGATAAAGTGGTTTTCTTTAACAGCTGTGATGTCTTGGAGTTGAGGATTAGCTTTGATTTTTTCGATTTTTTGTTGGAAATCATCATCGTTGCGAATTGAGTTACCATAGTCAGCGATAATGATGTAATCAGGATTTTGAGCAATTACAGTTTCCCAAGATCCTTTCGCCCATGTTTTATCTACACCTAAGCCACTCATTACATTGTCAGCGCCAATAAGTTTTAAGATGTTGGTTGTGTAACCTTCAAAGGCAGTGAATGGTTGGCCATCTTCAGAGTCATAAATGAACACCCGTTTACGAGGTAAGTCTTTTAGCTTATCTTGGATAGCGGCTAATGTTTTGCGTTGACCTGCAACCCATTCTTCAGCTTTAGATTTAACACCGAAGATTTCCCCTAATTTGATCATGTCATTAAAGTTAGTTTCTAAATCTGCTTTTGTAGATAACATGGATTCAGGAACCCAAATATTCACCTTTTGAGCAATCAGTTTGTCAGCAGGGATGGCGCGTTTACTGAAAGAATCAGGCCAGCCTGTTGTAAAGTCGGGTTTTACAGACATAAATACTTCGTAGGAAGGCCATTTGTCAGATAACACCTTTACTTTATTGTATGCATCTTGGAGAGGTGGATAGATTTCTTCCTCTTTAAATGCTGTACCAGCCATTTTATCTTCAAGGCCTAATTGGAGCATCATTTCTGTAGTGGCTTGGGACATGGATACTGCATGAGTAGGAGAGGATTTTACAGCAAAGTCAGTTTTAGTACCGTCAAATGTTTCACTCCACGTTACAGCATTGCCGTTATCAGCTGCGTTCTTAGTTGTGTCAGAACCACAACCAGCAATAGCAAAGGTTGCACATGCCATGACAATTAACACTAATTTTTTTGATTTTCTTAACTTTTGAAACATAGTAAGCCCTTTCTTTCAACTTAATAATATAAATGATAGCGCCCTTCATCCCACGATGTTTTGAAAGGAACTTCAAATATGGGTTCAAGAATTTTAGGTGTTAACACCTCAGTAGGAGAACCCTCTTTTAGGATTGCTCCCTTGTTCATAACTACGACATAATCACAATATTGAGCGGCCAAATTCAAATCGTGTAGGACTACAATAGTTGCGCCTTTGAAAGCTCGCAATTGTTTCATCAGTGCTATTTTGTATTTCATATCTAGATGGTTTGTTGGTTCATCTAAGAGGAGAATTTGAGGCTCTTGTGTTAAAGCTTTTGCAATAAATACACGTTGTTTTTCACCACCGGATAGGTGATGAATTTCTTCATTTGCTAAATGAGTAATGCCTACTTCGTTCATATAGTGCTCTGCGGTTTTTATATCTTTGGAGCTATAGGCACCGAAATGTTGTTTATATGGATAGCGTCCCATAAGGACGATGTCTTTTACGAGGAAGTCATCGATCATAGCATCTCTAGATTGTGTTAAGACAGCTACTAGTTGGGCAAATTCACGACCCTTATAAGATTCTAAGGGTTTTTCATTTAAAATGATTTTGTTTTCAGATGGTTGTAGTCGATATAGATGGCTAAGTAGTGTAGACTTACCACATCCATTTGGGCCGATGATAGCTGTTATCTTATTTGTAGGAAAGGTGACAGAAATATTTTTCAGCACTTCCTTTGGTCCATATGAAAATGACAGCTGATTAATTTGATACATAGTATCTCCTATAGATATGATACATACTAACTATTATGTTTATAACGGTTCATAATAATCCAGATGAAGAGAGGTGCACCTAATAAGGATGTAAGGACACCGATAGGAATTTCTTCAGGACTATAGAGGGCTCTTGATAATACGTCGGACCAAATCATGACAATACTACCGATGAG
>CAKPXR010000110.1 GCA_934202215.1 uncultured Veillonella sp. | reverse complement strand
GCAATGTTACCAAATTGTTCCGGTGTCACAAGACGACCTTCAATTTTGATAGGATATTGGAATGCTTGCTCACCATTTGTTGGATTTTGGCCTACCGTACCAGCCGCCGCTTGTAAGTTTTGCCCCTTAATAGCTGCCGTTACTTCAGAAATAGTAACACCAAGGTTTTGCATTTTTGCAGGATCTAACCAAATGCGCATAGCATAGTCAGAACCGAACTCTTGTACAGAACCAACACCCTTTATGGCTTTAATAGCATCCATCATATAGTTGGTACCATAGTTCTTTAAGAATGTAGAATCATATGTACCATTTGGTGAGCTTAAGGAGAATACCATCGCCATATCACCAGAGGATTTAGTAGTTGTAACACCAACTGCTTGAACCTCTGCAGGCAATTGAGCAAGTGCTGCTTGAACACGGTTTTGAGTGTTAACCGTATTCATATCCGCATCTGTGCCTTGATTGAACTGAATAGTCAAAGAGTAGCTACCGTTACTAGAGCTACTAGATGTCATATAGTCCATATCTTGTACACCTACGATTTGTGTTTCAATAACACTGGCTACCGTATCATTAACAACTTGAGCCGTTGCACCAGTATAGGCAGTGCCAACACGAACTGTAGGTGGAGAAATTTGTGGATATCGAGCTATCGGAAGGTTCATCATAGAAATGAGACCTACCAAGGTAATAACAATGGCTATTACGATGGCAAAGATAGGTCGATTAATAAAGAATTTCGACACGATCTAGCCCCCTTCTATTTTGTAGCTTTTAATTGTTCTTTTGAAAGTAATTTTGCATTTACTTTCGCACCGTTTTTAACCTTAGTTAAACCATCAACGATGATTGTATCCCCAGGCGCTAAACCGGCTTTGATGATAGTATCGCTACCACTTGTACCACCAACTTCAACGCTCTTTTGTTCTACTACACCGTCAGCATTTACAACATAGATAAAGTTTTTATCCATGATTTGAAGAATGGCACGACTAGGAACAAGAATAGCGTTTTTAAGTTTTTGGCCAGGAGAAATTACTGTAGCAAACATATTTGGCAATAATAAATGATCAGGATTTGGGAAGGAAGCTTTCAACACAAGCTTACCAGTAGATTGGTCAAGACTTTTTGCTGCTTGAACAATAGAACCTGGTTGATTATATGTTTCACCGTCTGCAAGTTTTAATTGAATGTTTGGACCATTGGAATCATCGCCAGTTGGATTTTTCATGAAGTCAAGATATTCTTGTTCAGTCATGCTGAATTCAACAAAGATAGGATCAATGGAGTCAATTGTAACTAAAGTTGTAGAACCTGCTTGTACAAATGCGCCCATATCGATATCATCCATGCGTAATGTACCAGAATATGGTGCATATACCATTGTATCGCCTAGGTTATCTTGAGCAATTTTTACGGATGCTTCGTATGCTTCATAAGCTGCCTTAGCTTGTTCTGCAGTGCTGCGTTGTGTATCTACACGTTGTTGCGCAATAGCATCTTGTTGAGCTAATGTTTCATAACGATTAAGATCTACTTCAGCATTTTTATAGTTTGCATTAGCTTGAGCAGCTTGTGCTTCAGCATTAGCAAGAGCAGCTTCGTATTGACGAGAATCGATACGATATAATGGTTGGCCAGCTACAACTTGCTCCCCGCCTTTAACATATTTTTCAACTACGTAACCAGTTACACGAGCATGTACAGCTACAGAGTTTTCTGCAACGACAGTACCAGCATAGGTTTGGTTTACCTGTGCATCGCTGGCAGTAATTTTGTATGCATTGACACTCACGTCGCCTGCTTGCTGTTGATTGCTGCCACATCCAGCAACCATTACAGCGGATACAACGAGAGCCGCTAACATACGGGAATAACGGAACTTCATTATCTGTACTCCTTTACACGAAACTAATCATCTATGTGTCATAATTACATAAATATCTTTATATATTTTACAGGATTCTATAGGCAAAGTCAATTTTTTCGATACTCTTCCACCTAGATAAAACCTAAATAGTTTCATATTCATTGCATACAACAAAAATGATAAAAATTATTGACTTTCATCATTTTTTGTGTACAAAAAAAATGCTAGTAGTATAGAAACTATTACCAAGCATTCTATACTACTAGCATATATATTTAATATGGTGGAGATGAGGGGAGTCGAACCCCTGTCCAGAAGTGTTGCCATATAGACTTCTCCGAGCACAGTCTATGATTTAAGTCTCAGGTTGCTACCGCTCACAGACAAGCTACACAACCCCAGTTCATATTGTCTCGCCTAATTCATATGAACAACTGAATTAAGCCAGCCTACGGTTTGACGTCCATTCACACTTGGTAGGCACAAGTATGAGGGACGTAGCTTATGCAGCTAATGCAAAATTTTCTTCTGCGTTTAAATGTTTTCCCACCGTTTAACGGCCTCATGGAACGCCGACTCGCTATCTATACCACACGCACCCCTGTCGAAACCTTTACATCCCCGTGCGTC
>CAKPXR010000109.1 GCA_934202215.1 uncultured Veillonella sp. | reverse complement strand
TACTGCAGCATAAAAAATTCCGAGCAACCAGTTTAGGTTACTCGGAAATAAAAGTCTAACTTTTTGGGGTCACTACAACCATTTATTTTAGGATATATGGGGTATTTTATTTCAAAGTTAAATACTAATTATAATCTCGCTCTAAATCAGGAAATCCAAAAGAAGCAAAATCATACCAAACTATTTTCCACATACCATCTGACAATTGTTTCATTTCTAGAGACAAACTTTTCAAGTTATTATCTTTTGTATCTAAACCAACAATTACAACGCTAATTTGTTCCGAGGACATCTTATATGTTTCTAAAGAAATTAGTTTAAATCTATCAACTTCACGTAACATAAGAATATGCTCAACAAATCTAGCATTTGGAGATTCCCTTTTCATTAGAGAATCTACATCACCACCTGTAAAAATAGTATGTATATCATTATTAAAACGATCGTTAGCTGATAAAGACTCTAACTCAGCAAGATTTACCTTTCGATTTTTATAGGGAAATAAAATCTCTGTTTCCTTACCTTCGTTTATTAGTTTTCTAGAGACGATTATGCCTTATGATTCTAAGTCTATGTATGTTAGTGTTATCTGGATGTGCCACCATCAATTCGGATATCACAATAAAAAATGATGGAAGCGGTACTTGGGATGCAACCATAAATTCCCAAGCAGGCCCATTAGAAAAGAAAACCATTACCGATGCATTAACCAAAAACAATGTACAAAACTATACATTAAAAGCACCTAATGCAGAAGGAAAAATGCAAACAGTCGAAGAATCAGACACAACATCTCGCCCAGTCTGGAAAATTGAAGTAAAATTTGCTAATGGTACAGAATTAGAACAAATGCGTAATGCCATTACAAGCCAATTTACAGGAAAATCTAAGGAACCTGCTTTACAAAAAACGGCTGATGACGCATATATTGTTAATTTAGGTACAGCTGCCGGCCAAACTAATATTACTGTAGATGGCGATATCATAAAAGAAAGTGTACAAGATGGTGCTATTAAAGGAAATACAGTAACATTCCCAGAAAATAGTAAAATCCATTTCACCTTCAAACCAAGTCATAGTTGGTTGCTCTACGGTGGAATTGCTCTTGTCATCATCATCGTTGGTGGTGCAGGTTATTGGTTCTATTTACGTCGTAAATACTATGGTGATGCTGCCTAAGGAGGATTTTATAAAAAGAAACATACTACTTGGCCTATTACTAGCATTCACTATGCTTTTGATGACCGCATGTGGAAACAATGGTAATGATACAAGTAAATTTGATGGCACATGGATTGCCTATACCAAAGATAAAGGTGTGGCAGAGTTAACTATTGAAAGTTTAGATAAACAAGCCATCGTTACATTAAGTAACTACAGTTATACAGCATTAACAGATGCATCTAGTAGTGGTCTTCTCGACGCCCAACTTTCAAAGAAAACAGGTGAAACAGGGATAGTCCATGCAGACTATTTATTACAAAAAAGGTTTCATCGATTCATAATGTACTAGGATCCGTAGCGAATAATCGTCTTACAACCAAATCAGACAAATCTGATTTTTCTATCTTATACAATGAAAAAGATGATACATTAATTATCGAAAATATTGTATTCCACAAGCAATCTGACGATAATTCGATAAAAACATATTTACCAAAAATGCAAGATGCTATAAAAATAGTAACATCGAAAAAAACAAAGAATATATGAAAGATCGAATTGAAAAACCAACAATTCAATTTGATTTCACTTTTGATGATTCTATTTTAGATGGTGCACAATAAGGAGGAATTCACAATGAAATATATGACTAAATTTGCCCTACTTATGATTGCGCTTATCACGTTAATTGCTAGCGCAGGTTGTGGAAAAAGCGATTTTGATGGATCTTGGGTAGGTTACGATGATGATAAAACCATGTATCGCTTATCTATACAAGAAAATGGAAATGCCTATTTAATTACAGAGGATGCCTAAACATACACCCCAGCAAAAGATTATCCGCAACCAAAAAAATATTGGCTTCTTTTCGGTAGAGAAAATGTAACACAAAACGTTACCTTTGATATAAATTTTGTTCTTACTAAAGAAAAATCCGATCTATCTAGTGCAACAGCGCAATTAAATAAAGACAAAGATCAACTTATCATTGGACAAGGCCATGGTAATATCTACGTGATCAAGAAGGACGATACATTATTATTTAATGGAATTCGTTTTAAAAAAGAATCCTCCCCTGATATCACCAATGACATACTTAAAAAATTACAATTTGTAATGAATCAAGAATTAAAAATTCAATACCATCAATATGGAGAACATGGCTTGGATAAATCAAGTGACCATATTACATTAGGTAAAATCACTTTTGACGATAGTGTTTTAACAGACAATAAATAATAAAATGTGCCCCCATACATTAATCTGTATGGGGGCACATTTTATTTACAGTGATGCCTAAATTCAGAATCTATTCAATGATAGATTTTGGTATGACCTTGTAGATATACAAGGAAATATATCCATCAACCATACTATGCACAAAAGCGCCGCCTCCAACGAGGACGAATACA
>CAKPXR010000108.1 GCA_934202215.1 uncultured Veillonella sp. | reverse complement strand
GTAGCCACATTATCGGATGTAGCAACACCACTTTCTCCCGTAACCTTACCACTACCATCAACCGTTAAGGTAGACGTTTTTACATTATAAGTAACTTCACCATTTTCGCTAACAGAAGCAGTCGTTAAATTACCGGATGTAAAATTCAAACCATCTTTTAAGCTCGTACTTTTCGCATTATTACCATCCGCTTTATAAGTAAGTTTTATATTAGCAGCATCTACAGCCAAGTTACCAATATTAGCGATAGAGTCTTTTAACTGTTTTACATTTACAACGTCCGTATCTGCGACACCAGCTTGAACACCTTCAATCACTTGATTGCCAGCCTTAATGCCATCCGTACTAAAACGTACAAACTTGCCATTGGAGTCAGCCTGCATACCATCCATAGTATATTGAGCAGTATCTAAATTATTCGTATTTTCAAGCTTCGTACCATTAGCAGTAATTGCAGTATTTATATCACCATCAAAGAATTGAGCTTTATCTTTGTTAATAATGCTATGCTTATGATCTGTAACAAGACCAAACTCAGCAGCATCTAAATTAGCAATGTTTGGATTTATAGTCGCCGCCCCTGCTTCTAATGGACCAGTCATAGCTAATGCAGTTAATACTGCAGCCACTAAAATTTTCTTTTTTCCTCTAGTCGTATTAGATAATTCAGATGCAATTGTATAATAGGATTTAGTTCTTAACCAAATAGTTTTAAAAGTAGTATTCATAGTAACCTTTGCACTCCTCTCTAGCGTATGCACACTAACTATCGATTGATATACGAATAAACTTACTCTTAATACACTTTTTTCATATTTGCCGCCATTATATCATCTTATCTTCATTTTTACCACCACTTTTTCATTATTTCTTCATCTTTAACCAACCATTATAAAGTTCCATCCTAATTAGTTATTAAGATCAATCTTGGGAATACAAATCGAAAACAGCTATCTCATAGAGATGACTCTACAAGATAGCTGTTCTTTGATTATAGTATATTATGTTTTCGATGCTTACCTAACCGTAAATACATAAACACTTTGTTCATGTGCTAATTTAATCCGCTTATGTAAACGGTCCATATATGCTCTGTATATACCTTGCGCTTCCTCAATTGATACAAGATTAAAGCTAATCCCATCTCCTACCGGTAGTTGACTAAGCCGAGGTAAATCGGCAGTAATAATCGTACCAATCTTTGTATAGCCACCTGTCGTTTGACGATCCGCCATAAGGATAATAGGTTGACCATTCGACGGCACTTGAATGGATCCGAACACAGCACCATCAGAAATGATATCTGCACTGTCTACATGTTCAATTTCAGGACCATCCAAACGGAATCCCATGCGATCACACTCAACAGTCAATGTATAGATATTATCCCTAAAAGTTTTAATACCATTTTCTGTAAAATGCTTTGCTTGATCACCTAAAACAACGCGTAACGGTTCATGACATTCTCGACCGCCTCGGTTATACAAGGCTGTATTGAATAAAGTATGTCCTTCATCACGATAATCACATACATACATGTCATCTCTGGTAAAAGCCTTAATACCAAGTTCATCATCCTTTTGTAATGGTCGTCCCTCGAGGCCGCCTATTTTTGCCTTTGTATGAGTAGATACGCTACCGTTGATACTAGGTACATCAATTCCACCAGAAAATGAAATGTACATGCGCACACCACATTGGCTAAAACCACCAGAAATAACATCACCTTCATGACATAGAATCGGAATATATCGAGGCACTAGTACATCATTAATAGTTGGTTCCATATCAGCCCCAGTAAAAGCAACAATACATGTGCCTTTCACTGTTAATGTTGGTGGTAATAAGGTACACTCTAAAGCTCCTGCTGGTTTCATATTGCCCACGAGAGCTTGACCTAAGAGATAACTTTCACTATCCATAGGCCCTGCTACAGGCATACCATATTGCTGAAACCCAACGCGCCCTTCATCTTGAACAGTTGTATACATACCAGGTGCATTAATGTAGATAGATGATTTCTGAAAATTATTGATAGCCATGTAACTCACCTACCTCAACCTCATACATGACAGGAACATAGTCCCCACCCAATGCTTTAATACGATTATATTCCGCTTCATCTATGGGCACGTAACGCACATAGTCGCCCGCACTCAATAATGCAGCTTGTTCCTTAGACATATCATACATAGTTACTGGTGTTCGTCCAATGATTTGCCACCCTCCCGGAGAGTCAGATGGATAAGTACCAGTTTGTTCCCCTGCAATGCCTACAGAGCCGGCAGGAATCAATGTTCTTGGAGATGACAAACGAGGCGTTGCTATACGTGGGTCCATGCCACCTAAATAGGTAAAACCAGGAATAAAGCCTAACATATAAACTAAATAGTCTGTGCCACTATGAATAGCTATAACCTCTTCTTCACTTAGATTATTGTGAGATGCTACAAAACCAAGGTCTGGTCCAAACTCTCCACCATACATAGTGGGAATTTCAATAACAGTCACCTTGTCATTATTATTATCTGTTACAGATTCTAAAAACGTAGGTTCAATGATATGACACATATCTGCATAGGAATAGAGCATAGCATCATATTGCACGAGTAACGCACAATAGGTAGGAACTAATTCAATAATCCCATCTAGTTGTAACGCTTGAATTCGCTCTAT
>CAKPXR010000107.1 GCA_934202215.1 uncultured Veillonella sp. | reverse complement strand
GTCCGTACAGAAATCAATATTCTCGGTCAAACTGTAGATGAAGCGACAGTTTCCGTTGGTAGATTTATTGACCAAGCTTTGCTTGGCGGTGTTAACCAAGTACGCATTATCCATGGTAAGGGGACTGGTGCATTACGAGAAGGCGTACATCAGTATTTACGTACCTTACCGCATGTAGCACACTTTGAAACTGCAGGCTATGATGAAGGTGGTGCAGGGGCTACTAATGTAGTTCTAAAATAAACTAAATATTTCTCTTATGATGATGTTCTATATGGAGATATTACATAGTTAGATATCAATAGAATACAATAGAAAAAGGTAGTAAGTTCTTTGAACTTACTACTTTTTTGTGTAAAAGAAAGGAGCGGAACATATTGTTCCGCCCCTTGTTGAGGTCTATTAAAAATTAACGATCTTTTTTACTAGACTTTTTACTTTTAGATGAATTAGATTTTTGTTCACTAGCATCATCTTTAGAAGAGCCACTGTCATCTTTTACTGCTTCATCTTTGGACTTGTCTTTATCGTCTTTTTTATCTGCTTTTTCGTCCTTAGCAGCTTCTTTCTTAGGCTGTGCTTTTACAGGGTTGTAATACCCTTCAGATACAGATGATTGTGCGCTAGCAGGAACAGAGAAGTCAGAAGCAGGGGTATTGGCAAGAGCATTTGCCATAAATTGTCTCCACATTACAGCTGGCGTTGAACCACCAGTAATACCTAATGTTTCAGATCCGTAGTCATCACCAATCCAAACAGCAGCAACTAAGTCAGGCGTATATCCAACGAACCAAGCATCTTTTTCATCATCTGTTGTACCTGTTTTACCAGCTGCAGGTCTACCGATGGCAGCATTGCCACCTGTACCGCCATTGATAACAGATTCTAACATATCAGTGATGATAGCAGCATCTTTTTCTTCAACGACGCGCTTTTCTTGGATGGAATTTTCTTCCACCACTTGTCCGTTGCGGTCCACGATTTTTATGATTGCCGTAGGTTGAACCTTGATACCACCATTTGCAAGTACGCCATAAGCTTGTACCATTTCAAGAGGTATAACACCATGAGTTAAACCACCAAGTGCAGTAGACAAGTTGTTATCTTGATCTGTAAGGGTAGTGATACCCATTTCTTTAGCAAGTTTAATAATCTTAGACATGCCTACTTCATCAGCAACTTTTACGGCAGCTACGTTACGAGAATGTTGTAATGCGTAGCGGTATGTCATATTACCTTCGAAGTCATTTTCATAGTTCTTAGGGCTCCAGTTACCAAATGTAACAGGGCTGTCATCTACGATAGAACCAGGAGTTTTACCAGATTGAATAGCTGCTAAATAAACAAATGGTTTCATAGCAGAGCCTGGTTGACGTTCCGCTTGTGTAGCACGGTTAAATGCATCATCACCACGGCCACCAACCATAGCCATAATATAACCATTATGAGGGTTCATAGCTACGATAGCACCTTGTGGTTGATGTAAACCATTGCTATCAGTGTAGTAGTTAGGCAAGTTTTGCATTGCTGCTACAGCCGCATTTTGTGCATCCATATCGAGTGTGGTATAAATTTTTAAACCATCTTTATAGATTGCATCGTCACCATACTTTTCAGAAACTTGTGCAATAACATAGTTAATGAAGTAAGACGCATTAGATTTTTCATGCGTTTGTTCTTGTTTTGCCACTAAGCCTAAATCTGCTTGACGCGCTTCATCGGCTTGCTCTTGTGTAATGTATCCGTATTTAACCATTTGGCCTAAAACTACGGCTTGACGTTTTTTACTAGCTTCCAAATCATTGAATGGAGAGTAGTAGTTAGGACTTTGTGGTAAGCCCGCAATGAGCGCTGCTTGAGCAAGCGTTAATTGGCTAGCATCCTTACCAAAGTACACATGAGCTGCAGATTGTACACCGTATGCACCTTGACCAAAGTAAATTTGGTTCATGTACATTTCTAGGATTTCATCCTTTGTGTAATGTTGTTCAATTTTTAGTGCTAGTAATGCTTCAGAAATTTTACGTTTAAATGTTCTGTCTTGAGACAAGAATGCATTACGCGCTAACTGTTGAGTGATAGTAGAACCACCTTCAGATACGCCACTATGAACAAGGTTAACCCATACAGCACGCAAGATACCAACTGGGTCGATACCGTGATGGGAGTAGAAGCGAGAGTCCTCAGTAGCAACAAAGGCATTTTGTAAATCCTTTGGTACATCTTTTAACGGCACTGGTAATCGATTCTCTGTGGAATGAACCGTTGTGATGAGATTACCATGGACATCGTAAATTTGAGACGATGCGGAAGGACGTACATTGGATACATCTGGTAGGTTAGACAGTGTGGCACTGATAAAACCACAGCCACCTCCGGCTACGATGAGTATAAGGAGAAGGGCACAAATCCAAAATAGACGCTTCGGACTTGTTTTCTTCGGTGTAGAGCCGCTACCGTTAGAACGGCGGCTGCTTCTCGCATTTGAGTTATTACTCATAGAGTCACCTCTTTTTTCTTTTGTTAGTAAATATAACGTAAATTCTATTACGCAGTTATAAATATTATATCATAAATGGCTTAAAACCAATACTATATATATAATTGTGAAAGTTTTTAGATAATGGTATACTAAAACAATAGTATTTCGAGGAGGATTATCATGGTTAGTGCTCAAGAACAAGTACGCCAAATTAAACACGGCGTAGCAGATTTAATTAA
>CAKPXR010000106.1 GCA_934202215.1 uncultured Veillonella sp. | reverse complement strand
GTTATTTCCTTTATCTTCGGCCTCTTTTAATGGTATAATATATATATTATGACTAGACGGTGGCTGAGCCATTCGATGATATAAAGGGGACACATGAACGTAGTTTTATCCACATTAAACTCAAAATTTATACATTCCTCCCTGGCTTTGCGTTATCTCAAAGCCTATGGGCAGGCTCACGGACAGGCATACGATATAGTAGAATATACTATTAATATGCCTGTTTTACATATTCTTAGCGACATTACGGAGCGCAATATCGATGTATTGGGCTTTGCTTGCTATATCTGGAACATCGAGATGACCTTACATGTAGTAGATATGGTGAAAGCTGTTCGACCAGATATTAAAATTATCCTAGGTGGTCCAGAGGTATCCTTCACGGCTGATGAAATCTTAAATCGATGCCATTCTGTAGATTATGTTGTACAAGGTGAAGGGGAAGAAGCTTTCTACCAACTCATTAGTGCATTGAAAAATGGTAAAGATGGCCTTGAAACAGAGATTCCTGGTGTTCGTGGTCGCCATATTTCAGGTAAACTTATGGGCTCTATAGAGGCTGTAGAGGTTAAAGACCTCAGTACCATACCATTCCCATATATAGAAGAGGATATGGTTGATTTAGAACATAAAATCATCTACTATGAATCCTCTCGTGGCTGTCCATTTTCCTGTCAGTACTGCTTATCTGGCAATAAGAATACAGTGCGGTTTTTCCCACAGGAGAGAACCTTCAAAGAACTACAATGGTTTATCGATCACAAGGTGAAGCAAGTTAAATTTGTAGATAGAACCTTTAACTGTGCACCACATCATCATCGCCCTATGATGGAATTCATGCGAGATGCTAATACAGAGACGAACTTCCATTTGGAAATGGAACCAGAACTCATGACGAAGTGGGAAACAAATATTCTCTGTGAAACACCACCAGGCCGTATTCAAATCGAGGTGGGCGTACAAAGTACACATAAGAAAACCTTGGATTCTATTAATCGTTACAATGATTGGCCATATATTCAAAAGGCTATCCGTCCTATTATTGAGGCCGGCCGTACACATGTACATATGGATTTAATTGTAGGCTTACCTTACGAAAATAAAGCGCGATTTGGATTATCCTTCAACGATTTATTTAGCTTACAACCTCATGCGCTACAAATAGGGTTCTTGAAACTATTAAAAGGCTCTGGTGTACGCCGCATGGATGAATACCAATATATTAGTGATCCATTAGCTCCTTATGAGGTTTTAAGTACACATGTATTGCCATATAAAGACGTTCGGTTCTTGAAACACTTTGAAGATGTATTTGAACGCTTCTATAATAGCGAGCGCTTTAGAACTGTCTTTGCCTATATTGGTAGCAAGCTTATTAAGAAACATACTGATACATCTATAACTGGTGAAGATATAGTAACAAATCATATACCACCTATGAAAAAGTATGATCCATCTAAAGTGGAGCCCAAAAAAGACGCTTTTTCTTATTTCTGTGAAATGACACAGGCTTGGCTCGATGCAGGCAATCACAAGGTTAACTTGAAAGATATCGACCAAATCGAGTTCTTATATAATTTCTTCTTGGCTAAAGGCGACAATGTAGCAGCCGAATTACTACAGTACGATACACTTGTTAGCTATCGTGGGAAGGTTCGAAGCGAAGCCGTTGGTTTGCCGAAGCAGACAAAAGAGCTTTTACAAGAAGGGGAAGCATTCTGGCGCAACGAAGAGATTGCATCTCAGTATATTCCAAACTATACATTTAAAGAATGGCGCAAGATTCGCCAACAATATGTAGAAATGCCAATGTCTGAGGATACGGCACATGTATTAGGTATAGAGAATGTACCTAGTACACCATTTACAGTTGTGATAGACGTAAATAAAGAGGTTAAGCCATTTATACGTCCTGAAATAGAGGCTTGTTAGTAATACAAAAATAATTTATCTAATTTTGATAGTCGAAATATTACATAACAAGCGATGATTGGTTAGTTAAATAGGAGTGTTATGACCGATACAACGAGACCAAAACGATACCGCATGGTATCTAAATACTATAAAGAAACCTATGGGGAGAAGGTTTATAAATTACCTGTTGCTTTACCGCTAACATGTCCAAATCGAGACGGTTCAGCCGGCGTAGGAGGCTGCACCTTCTGCGGTGAAATTGGTGCGGGCTATGAAAATCGTCCTGCTTGGATGACAGTACGTATGCAATTAGAGGAAAACATTGCTCACATAGGTCCTAAATATAAGGCGAAAAAATTTATACCTTATTATCAAAACTTTAGTAATACCTATTTGGGACTTGATGATTTTAAAAGCTATATGGAACAAGGCTGTATCGATGAAGCTGTAGGCATTGCTATTGCGACGCGACCAGATTGTATTGCCGATGAATATTTAGACATATTAGCTGATATTAGAGATCGTTTTCAAAAGGATATTTATATTGAATTAGGATTGCAAACGGTCAATTATGATACCCTTGAGAAGATTAATCGTGGCCATGATTTAGCTCAGTTTATTGATGCTGTATTACGCATTAAGAGATACGGATTTAATGTTACAACCCATATGATTGTCAATTTGCCATGGGATACAATGCAGGATACCATCGAAGGGGCCCGTATTTTGTCAGCCCTTGGCGTAGATCAAGTAAAATTGCATGCTTTATATATCGTTAAAAATACATTGATGGCTAAATGGTATCAAGAGGGGCAATTTACCTTAATTAGTGCCGAAGAATATGCTGATCGGGTTGTAAATTTTGTTCGTCACTTGCATCCTGACATTGTATTACAACGTCTTGTCGGGAGAGCACCTGAAGATAACACGTTATTTACGAACTGGTCCATGGGATGGTGGCGCGTCCAAGATTTAATTGATGATAAGTTAGACGAACTAGATGCTCATCAAGGTGATTTATGTGATTATTTAAACGGCAA
>CAKPXR010000105.1 GCA_934202215.1 uncultured Veillonella sp. | reverse complement strand
CTTACAGGGCGAATGTCCATATTCAATCGTGTCAGATTCATTTTTTTCATACAGAGAGAATATTCCAAGGTGAGTGTGTTTTTGTTTTAGGTAGGTGTGTTATTGAATAGATATGATAAAGAGGCTGTAATTAAAAACTAAGTTTTAATTACAGCCTCTGGATTAGATTGTATTAACTATTATGATGAGAAAATTTAAATACTTCTTTTAAACTTATAATAACCAGAATTAGTGTAATTCCCCATCCAATTCGAGTGGCTAATAATAAATTATTTGACCAGATATTTAAGCAAGTTGCACCAATAGCTGAACCAATTGAAATCGCAACATTTTGTAGCATTCGTTGCAAAGCTCCTGTACTTCCTTGTATTTCCATAGGACTGGCTTGCATGATACTGGTAATATTAGCAGGTTGAAAATATCCTCCACCAATACCGTAAATAAATAACCCTAATGTTAAAAGTTGATAAGGCCAGTTAGGATTAATCAGTAAAAGAAAGATCAAGGATATGATAATAATACTTAGACCAATATGGCTGAACAGTTTATTTTTATTGCCGTCATTGATTTTACTGGATATTCTTGAAAAAAGGACCAGTCCTGCAGGAGCTCCTAGAACAAGAAATCCAGTTTGCCCTATTTCTAGATGATATGATTGTTCAAAAATGAAGGGGGGAAGTAAAAATATCATTGCGGAGGCAAAGCCGAAGGCAACTGTTTGAAAAAGGTAAGAAATTATTTGAGGATTATTTTTTAGTCCTTTGATGTCGATAAGTGCGTGTTTGTTATTAAGTTGTACATAGTAAAATATAATTCCGAGTAACAAGCTAGATAATATCAGGATTATACCAATTACGAATAGACGTGATTGGTTCAATAAAGATAATCCTAATAAGAGAGAAACAAGCATTAGCGCGTTTATGGTAATTCCAAGAATATCTAATTTCCGTTTGTTGATTTTCTCGGAGAGTTTATTGAGAAGAAAACTATTACATGCAATTCCGAGAATTACAAAAGGAATATTTATCCAGAAAATAAGTTGCCAGAAATTTAAGGAAAGTATGATTCCGCCCAAAGAGGGTCCTAGGATGGGTCCTAGACCAATCATAATTCCTAGGATACCAATAGAGCTGTTTTTATGATTTTCAGAAACTAAAGTTGTAATTAGTGCTGCAGAAGTAGCTTGTAAAGCAGCAGCTCCTATGCCTTGAAAAATTCGTCCAATAATCAACAAATTGATATTGTCAACCAATCCACAAAATAAAGAACTCAGACCTAAAAGCACGAATCCTAAATAAGAAATTTTTAATTTTCCAAATCTATCGCTTAATACGCCTAAAGGTAGAATAGAGATAGCTAAAGCTAAAGTATAACCGGTTATTGTGAATGCTACAATATCAGTTGAAGTTTGAAATTGATCTTTAAAAAAGGGTAATGCTATATTGATGATTCCTGTATCAAGAGTGGATAATAACATTCCCATACCTGCAATAATTGTTATGAGTAAATCTTGCAATTGTTTATTCATAAAGATTTCTCCTTTTCTTTAAAACTATTAAGTATAATATAATAAGTTTAAAGTCTATAATCAAACGATTCAAAAAATATCGAATCGTTTAGGAGGATGTTTATGGCTATTAGAATTCGGTTTAGCGATTATGCTTTGAAAACAAATGAAACGTTGACACAAAGAATACAATTTGTGTACTCCCCTCTAAACGAACTTTTTAGAAGTCTACATGTTCTTCTAAATCCTCGTCATCATGGAACTAATATTGATTGGGTGATTAAGATACAAGATAAACTTACTGTAGAATTTTATGAAAATCTTCATTACTTCCAACTTTTTTATGAACTGGGGGTCTCTCCTGTTTTACTTTGTAATTTTCGTTATCATATGACAACGATTGAGGAGGAAATACAAAATTTAAAGGAATTTCTTGTTAATTATCCAACTATTCAATTAATTGAGTATTTGGAGAGAATAATAGATGATAGAGAAAATGCCTTTATTCCGACATTAGCAAAAGGACTAGAATGGAAAGATTTTTCTTTGAATGAAAATGATCAATTGCTTAAAGATTTGAGGCAAAATGCTACAAGTGTTTACCGGAGACTTTTTTCTTTTATTGAGTGGTATAGAAAATCAATTTTTGATGATACTTGGAAAGAAAAATTAATTCAGCAGAAACTCTTAACTGAAATACAAAAACAATCTTCATTTTTAAGGAAAAAAGGTTTTATAGAGATGTTTAATCATTTACAAATTGACCGAATCCGTTGGGAAAAAGATACCTTGGCTATTATTAAACCTTTTGATCAAGAGATTCATTTAAAGGACAGTGACTCTATTATGTTATTACCAAGTTATTTTATTTGGCCTCATCTGTTTGTTGAATCTTTTAATCAAGGAATTGCTATTACTTATGATATTGCGGAGCAACCAAGTTATTATAACTCCACACCGGAGGGATTAGTTACTATTTTTAAAGCCTTGAGCGATTCAGTGCGGCTGCAAATTATGAATTATGTTTTGGAAAAACCAAGTACGACACAATCTTTAGCGCAAATTTTATTAATGACTGAATCAAGCGTATCGAGACACTTACAAATTTTAAAAGACGCAAAGTTATTGAAAGCAAGAAAAGTGAAGAAGTTTGTTCTATATGAACCGACAGAGTTAGTTACTCAACTTATGCCGAATTTCTATCGTTTCTTTCGAAATTGAGAGAAGATGAATTACTATGTTGATATCATTAATATGTCCCTTCACAGAGACAAATAGTTTTAAAAACTGATTTGAATAGATTGATGGAAGATTTTTATAAGTAGATTTCTATCGATTTAATTCTGGAGTGATTGTATGTTTCGGAAATACTTTGATGCCGGTTGATAGAGATAAATATTAGCCCTTAAATACGTTGGATTACTAAAGCCCCTAGACCTCTGCACACCGTCCTTAATAGATTTATATTAATTATGCAGTTTATAGAG
>CAKPXR010000104.1 GCA_934202215.1 uncultured Veillonella sp. | reverse complement strand
GCAATGTTACCAAATTGTTCCGGTGTCACAAGACGACCTTCAATTTTGATAGGATATTGGAATGCTTGCTCACCATTAGTAGGATTTTGACCTACCGTACCGGCTGCAGCTTGTAAGTTTTGACCTTTAATAGCTGATGTTACTTCAGAAATAGTAACACCAAGATTTTGCATTTTTGCAGGATCTAACCAAATACGCATAGCATAGTCAGAACCAAACTCCTGTACAGAACCTACACCCTTAATGGCTTTAATGGCATCCATCATATAGTTAGTACCATAGTTCTTTAAGAATGTAGAATCATACGTACCATTAAGTGAGCTTAAGGAGAATATCAACGCCATATCACCGGAGGATTTAGTAGTTGTAACACCAACTGCTTGTACCTCAGCAGGTAATTGAGCAAGTGCTGCTTGAACACGGTTTTGTGTATTAACCGTATCCATATCAGCATCTGTACCTTGATTGAACTGAACTGTCAAAGAATAACTACCAGTACTGGAGCTATTAGATGTCATATAGTCCATATCTTGTACGCCTACGATTTGTGTTTCAATAACACTAGCTACTGTATCATTTACAACTTGAGCCGTTGCACCAGTATAAGCAGTGTTAACGCGAACTGTAGGTGGAGAAATTTGTGGATATCGAGCTACCGGAAGGTTCATCATAGAAATGAGACCTACCAAGGTAATAACAATGGCTATTACAATGGCAAAGATAGGTCGATTAATAAAGAATTTCGACACGATCTAGCCCCCTTCTATTTTGTAGCTTTTAATTGTTCTTTTGAAAGTAATTTTGCATTTACTTTCGCACCGTTTTTAACCTTAGTCAAACCATCTACGATAATTGTATCCCCAGGAGCTAAACCGGCTTTAATGATTGTATCACTACCGCTTATACCGCCAACTTCAACACTTTTTTGTTCTACTACACCATCAGCATTTACAACATAGATAAAGTTTTTATCCATAATTTGAAGAATAGCACGACTAGGAACAAGAATCGCATTTTTAAGTTTTTGACCAGGAGAGATTACTGTAGCAAACATATTTGGCAATAATAAATGATCAGGATTTGGGAAAGAAGCTTTCAATATAAGCTTACCTGTAGATTGATCAAGAGTCTTTGCAGCTTGAACGATAGAACCAAATTGGTTATAAGTGTCACCATCAGCAAGTTTTAATTGAATATTTGGACCACTAGAGTCATCGCCAGTTGGATTTTTCATGAAGTCAAGATATTCTTGCTCTGTCATACTGAACTCAACAAAAATTGGATCAATGGAATCAATGGTAACCAAAGTAGTGGAACCAGCTTGAACAAATGTACCCATATCGATATCATCCATACGTAATGTACCAGAATATGGAGCATATACCATTGTGTCACCCAAATTGTCTTGAGCAATTTTTACGGATGCTTGATAAGCCTCATAAGCGGCCTTAGCTTGTTCTGCAGTACTACGTTGAGTATCTACGCGTTGTTGCGCAATAGCATCTTGTTGAGCTAATGTTTCATAACGATTAAGATCTACTTCAGCATTTTTATAAGTCGCATTAGCTTGAGCAGCTTGCGCTTCTGCATTAGCAAGGGTTGCTTCGTATTGACGAGAATCAATACGATATAATGGTTGGCCAGCTACAACTTGCTCGCCACCTTTAACATATTTTTCAACTACATAACCAGTTACACGAGCATGTACAGCTACAGAGTTTTCTGCAACTACAGTACCTGCATAGGTTTGATTTACCTGTGCATCACTTGCAGTAATTTTGTATGCATTGACACTCACGTCGCCTGCTTGCTGTTGATTGCTGCCACATCCAGCAACCATTACAGCAGATACAACGAGAGCCGCTAACATACGAGAATAACGGAACTTCATTATATGTACTCCTTTACACGAAACTAATCATCTATGTGTCATAATTGCATAATTATCTTTATATATTTTACAGGATTCTATAGGCAAAGTCAATTTTTTCGATACCTCACTAATGTTGTAAAACACAGATAAAATCTATATAAATTCACATTCATTGTACACAACAAAAGCGATAAAAATTATTGACTATATATATTAAAATATGAGCACTTATAACTTTCAAATATAAAGTAATAAACTTTTATTTATTTTTTACTTTCATTTAATACCGTATAACCATTATTATCCACTAAGATTGCTTCTTTATTGTTTATTGGCACTAACGGTATCTTATCTTGATAAATATCTAATGTTTTCTGAGCAGTTTCTTCAAATGGATATTCTCCTATATGAGGAAGAACATAATGATCAAATATATTCAAACCTCCATAATTATCTAATTCAGAAGCTATACTTTTATCATCCATTATCTGATTGTATTCAATACTTTTAGACATAATAATCGCTCCAGCAGACTCCCCAATATACAATAAGCCTTCTTTGATTCTCTTGAAAAGTACGTCTACTAGATTTTTCTTTTTTAACTCTTGTAGTAAATAAAAAGTATTCCCACCAGATATACAAATGCATTCTGTCTTTAAAAACCTATCCTTTAAATAATCTTCATCAAATTTAGAAATATCAATAATTTCTAATTCATACCCTAAAGATTTTAACATCTCAATTCCTTCATCAATAAATCCTGTATAGGGCTCGACATTTCCAGCCGTAGGAATAAAAATTATTTTATTAGAAACCATTTTTGAAAGATACTTTTTAGTTATAATTTTTGTTCCTGCCAAATAGGACGCGAGTAAAATCTCCATGACTTATCACCTTTGCAATTCTCTATATAAATTAATATTATATTTAATCTTATATATAAAAAAACTACCTAAGAATCCACCTAGGTAGTTTTTAAAACCACTAAATCGACTACTCTATATCTATTATAGCCGAAAAGTTACATATTTATTTGTAAGCATAGACTATTTTGATAAAAGTATGCTTTTTATTTGGTGGAGATGAGGGGAGTCGAACCCCTGTCCAGAAGTGTTGCCATATAGACTTCTCCGAGCACAGTCTATGATTTA
>CAKPXR010000103.1 GCA_934202215.1 uncultured Veillonella sp. | reverse complement strand
AATATGTCCCTTATGATGGCCCTTGAAAGTGGTACATCTCATCCGATTGCAAAAGCTATGGTCTACTACGGTGAAGATCATGGTTATAAAGGTAAAGCCGTAGAGCTTGAAAGCTTTGGTGATGTACCTGGTAAAGGCTTGCAAGGTGCTTATCAAGGCGTGTCTGTACAACTGGGCCATAGTCGCTGGATGTCTGAATTAGGCTATGATTTAAGTAAAGTGCAAGATGATATTTTACACTATGAAGAACAAGGTGCATCTGTATCTGTTCTTGCTGTAGATGGTGTTATTAGTGCATTATGGGCTGTAGAAGATGAATTGCGTCCAGAAACTATCGAAGTTGTAAAAGAATTACAAGCTCAAGGTATTGATGTATGGATGCTTACCGGTGATAATCGTCGTACTGCTCAATATATTGCAAAACAAGCGGGTATCACTCATGTAATTGCTGAAGTATTACCTCAAGATAAGGCTAGCAAGGTAAAAGAATTACAAGATAAAGGTCTTGTAGTTGGTATGGTTGGCGATGGTATCAATGATGCACCAGCGCTTGTAACTGCTGATATTGGTTTTGCTATCGGTAGTGGTACAGATATTGCGGTTGAAGCCGCAGATATCGTTCTTGTAAGAAATGACTTACATACATTAGTACAAGCTGTACGACTCAGTCGTAAGACAATGACAAATATTAAACAAAATCTATTCTGGGCATTGATCTTTAACTGTATTGGTATTCCATTGGCGGCTATCGGTGCGTTAAACCCTATGATTGCAGGTACAGCAATGGCATTTAGCTCTGTAACTGTTGTAAGTAACTCTTTACGTTTAAAACGAGCTAAAATTTAATTTTTAATTATATCTTATAACATATAATATGTTATATAGTTGATTTAAGTTTATAAAGCACCTATACAAAGGTATAGGTGCTTTATTATTTCTAAAATTATATTTCTAATTATATAATTTATATAATCTATAACGTGGTTTAATATTGGGGCATATATTTAATTCCTATAAATTTAGTGTTTTTAGATAGCTTGTGATTTGTTATACTAAATATAGTTATTTATTTTAAAGAGAGGTGCTTTCTATGAAATTAAAAACTCGAGATATTGTTTATATTGGCTTTGTTGCTGCCTTGTGTGCAGTAGCAACAACGATTCGCATCGAAATACCAGGTGGAGCGATGGTTCACTTAGGTTCTGCAGCTCTCTTTACTACATCTATTCTTTTTGGTGGTTTGTATGGTGGTTTAGGTGCTGCCATTGGTTCTGCATTATTTGATCTTTTTGGTGGTCATACACAGTATATTGTATTCTCTTTCTTTATTAAAGGTATTGCGGGCCTTATCGTAGGTGCTATGACAGCTGGATATTTGCCACCATCTATTACAAAGCCGACAGCATCCTTTACACGTATTTTGATTGCTTTAATTATTGGTACAATTTGGACTGCCTTTGGTTATTTCCTAGCATGGTGGTTTGTTCTTGAAAGTGCAGCTGTAGCGGCAAGTAAAATCCAATATTCTTTGATTACCAGTGCAGCAGGTATTGTAGTAGCTATCGTATTAACACCTAAATTGCAATCTGTAGTTCGTAGACTATTTACAAAGAACTAACTATAGTAACTAATGATAAATTACTAAAAACTATATATTGCTAACTAATAATCCAAAATTGATCATTAGGCATAAATAAAAGAGTCTCCCTTAACTTATGTATTCAAGTTAAGGGAGACTCTTTTATTTATTATATTAGATTATATAGTTACTATTCTTACCTAGAAATTACAGAGATCATTTAAATTTTCTGCCATTGTAGGATGTGTGAAGATTTGGTTTTTAAAATATGTATATGGAATGTTGTTATCCATAGCTATTTTAATTAAGTTAATCAATTCTTCAGCACTTTGGGAATAGAGTGTAGCACCGAGAATAAAATTGCTTTCCGCATCTACCACAATTTTGAAAGCACCTTTTAGGTTATCATTTACATGAGCCCTTGGCATAGTGGCTACGAGCATTTCCTTCGTTTTAACGGTGTAACCTTTGTTAATAGCTTCTTCTTCTGTAAGACCAATACGAGCGAGTGGAGGTGTTAAGAAGGTTGTGTAAGGAATATTTTTGCGATCTTTTAATGTATAGTGACCATTACCTGTAAGTGCACCAAATACGATGCGGAAGTCATCGAGAGAAATGTAGGTAAATTGCGGACCACCATTTACATCGCCTACTGCGTATATACCAGGAACGGAGCTTTCACAAGTATCATTTACTATGATAGCGCCGCGTTCATTAGTGGTAATATTTGTGTTTTCTAAACCAATATTAGCCGTATTTGGTCTGCGACCTGTAGCATAGAGAACAGCATCAAAGGTATAGTTTTGATTATTAGCAGTGATCACAGGCTTGTTGCCGTCATTAGATACAGAATTTAGTGTAACAGAGTTTAAAATAGTAATACCTTGTTCTGCTAAGCATTCATTAGCTAATTCTTGAACGATAGGTTCTTCGCGTTTTAAAATGTTAGACTCAATATTGAATACAGTAACTTTTGTACCTAGTTTAGCGTATAGGCTAGCAAATTCTAGGCCAATAGGACCGGCACCAATAATACCTAATGTACTAGGTTGAGGGGATAGATGTTGAATTTCTGTACTATTATAGAAACCTGATGCGGTATCGATACCATCAATGTTAGGTTTGATGGCTACAGCCCCTGTATTGATGATTATTGTGTCACCAGATAAAACGATTTTATCTTCTCCAGCTGTGACAGCGATTTCTTTATTACTAATGAATTCACCATGTCCAGTATATACATCGACATGTTCATTTGTATTTAACATACCGAAGTTTTTATTACGTAAACGAGATGTAACGACTTCTCGTTGGTTTAATACTTGATCGTAAGATAAGCCTTTAGATGCGGCTACAATCATCGTCTTAGTAGGAATACATGCAATATTAATACATGTGCCACCATACATGAGTGGATTTTCTTCAATCATGGCAACGGCTTTGCC
>CAKPXR010000102.1 GCA_934202215.1 uncultured Veillonella sp. | reverse complement strand
AATCAGCTAGTACGCAAAGGTCGCATGAGCTTGACTAAAAAATCTACAGCTCCAGCGCTTCAAGAATCTCCACAAAAACGTGGTGTATGTACTCGTGTGTACACAGCTACTCCAAAGAAACCAAACTCCGCGCTTCGTAAAGTTGCCCGTGTACGTTTGACAAACGCTATTGAAGTAACTGCTTACATCCCAGGCATTGGTCACAATTTACAAGAACACAGTGTTGTACTTATCAGAGGCGGTCGTGTAAAAGACCTTCCAGGTGTGCGTTATCACATCGTTCGTGGTGCATTGGATACAGCTGGCGTACAAAACCGTATGCAAAGTCGTTCCAAATACGGCGCGAAAAAAGCTAAAAAATAATTTTAGCCATTAAACGAAATTAACACACATCATTATAAAGGAGGAATTGAACATGCCAAGAAAAGGCCCTGTTCCGAAACGTGATGTACTTCCAGATCCGGTGTACAACAGCAAATTAGTAACACGTTTCATTAACAAAGTTATGTACGATGGCAAAAAAGGCATTGCTGAAACTATCGTATATGATGCATTCGAAATTATTCGTTCCAAAATGGGTCAAGACCCAATGGAAGTTTTTGATCAAGCATTGAAAAATGTTATGCCTGTACTTGAAGTACGTGCTCGCCGTATCGGTGGTGCGAACTACCAAGTGCCAGTTGAAGTTCGTGCTGATCGCCGTCAAACACTCGGCATTCGCTGGGTTGTAAACTACGCTCGTCTTCGTGGTGAACGCACTATGAAAGAACGCTTAGCAGGCGAATTGATGGACGCTTTCAACAATGCAGGCGCTGCAATCAAGAAAAAAGAAGATACTCATAAAATGGCAGAAGCTAATAAAGCATTTGCTCATTATCGTTGGTAATAAGAGGTGACAACTGTGGCAAGAGAGTTTTCCCTAGCAAAAACTCGTAATATCGGTATCATGGCTCACATCGATGCTGGTAAAACAACAACTACAGAACGTATCCTCTACTATACAGGTATTGTTCACAAAATCGGCGAAGTACATGAAGGTGCTGCTACGATGGACTGGATGGCGCAAGAACAAGAACGTGGTATCACAATCACTTCTGCGGCGACAACATGTCACTGGAAAGATCATCGTATCAATATCATCGATACTCCTGGTCACGTTGACTTTACTGTAGAAGTAGAACGTTCTCTACGTGTACTTGATGGCTCCGTAGCGGTGTTCAGTGCTAAAGGTGGCGTTGAACCTCAATCCGAAACAGTATGGCGTCAAGCATCTAACTACGGCGTACCTCGTATCGCTTATGTAAATAAGATGGATACAGTAGGTGCTGACTTCTTCAACGTAGTTGATATGATGAAATCCCGTTTGGGTGCAAATTCCGTAGCTATCCAAGTGCCAATCGGCGCTGAAGATACTTTCGAAGGCATCATCGATTTGATGACTATGAAAGCGGAAATTTACAAATCCGATGACGGTAAAGAATATGAAATCACTGATATCCCAGCAGAATATCAAGAAGTAGCTGAAGCTCGTCGCGAAATGATGATCGATGCTATCGCTGAAACTGATGACGATATTATGATGAAATATTTGGAAGGTGAAGAAATCTCCCTTGAAGAATTGAAAACAGCATTGCGTAAAGCAGTTATTGCTAACCAATTGTTCCCAGTTCTTTGTGGTTCTTCCTACAAAAACAAAGGTGTACAAATGTTATTGGACGCTGTTGTAGATTACATGCCAGCTCCTATCGATATTCCAGCTATTAAAGGTGTCGTTCCTGGTACTGAAGAAGAAACTACTCGTCCTTCTTCCGATGATGAACCATTCTCCGCATTGGCATTCAAAATCATGGCTGACCCTTATGTTGGTAAATTAGCATTCTTCCGTGTGTACTCCGGTACATTGGAATCCGGTTCCTACGTTTTCAACTCCACAAAAGGTAAGAAAGAACGTATTGGCCGTATTCTTCAAATGCACGCTAACACTCGTAAAGAAATCGACATGGTTTACGCTGGCGACATCGCTGCAGCGGTTGGCTTGAAGGATACTACTACAGGCGACACATTATGTGATGAAAAATCTCCTGTAATCCTTGAATCCATGGAATTCCCTGAACCAGTTATCTCCGTTGCTGTTGAACCTAAAACAAAAGCTGACCAAGAAAAAATGGGTACAGCTCTTGCTCGTTTGGCAGAAGAAGATCCTACTTTCAAAGTTCGTACTGATGAAGAAACAGGTCAAACTATTATCTCCGGTATGGGCGAACTTCACTTGGATATCATTGTTGACCGTATGAACCGTGAATTCAAAGTAGAATGTAACGTAGGTAAACCTCAAGTAGCTTATCGTGAAACTATCCGTAAAGCTGTTAAATCTGAAGGTAAATTCGTTCGTCAATCTGGTGGTCGTGGTCAATATGGTCACTGCTGGTTGGAATTAATTCCTCAAGAACCAGGTGCTGGCTTCGAATTTGAAAATAAGGTCGTAGGTGGTGCAATTCCTCGTGAATACATCGGACCTGTTGAAAACGGTGTTAAAGAAGCTATGGAATCCGGTGTTATCGCTGGTTATCCAATGGTTGACATCAAAGTTATCGTATTTGACGGCTCCTACCATGACGTTGACTCCAACGAAATGGCCTTCAAAATCGCTGGTTCCATGGGCTTTAAAGAAGGTGCTCGCAAAGCAGATCCTGCATTGCTTGAACCATATATGTCCGTAGAAGTAGACGTTCCTGAAGAATACATGGGCGACGTTATCGGTGACTTGAACTCCCGTCGTGGTCGCATGGACGGCATGGAAGCTCGTAATGGTAACCAACATATCAAAGCATATGTTCCATTGAGCGAAATGTTCGGTTACGCAACAGACCTTCGTTCCAAAACTCAAGGTCGCGGTAACTACTCCATGACATTCGATCATTACGAAGAAGTTCCTAAGAAAATTGCTGAAGAAATTCAAGCAAAGAAAAACGGTTAATCTTACATTAGATTAATAGAATTACTATTTTCCTCGGAGGATAATTTAAAATGGCAAAAGAAAAATTTGAACGTACGAAACCGCATGTTAA
>CAKPXR010000101.1 GCA_934202215.1 uncultured Veillonella sp. | reverse complement strand
ACAGTAGCTGACGATATGTATCGTCCTCGTGTATTGCAACAAGGTGAACCTACAGGTATTTGGGCTCGTATCGGTGGTGGTAAGTACAGCTACTCTGGCAGCGGTATTGATACAGCTACAGATTACACACGCATCCAAGGCGGTTATGATGCTAAAATCAGCCGTGGCTGGACTGTAGGTGGTCAAGTATCCTACCTTCGCGGTTCTGAAGACTATGTATTCGATGGTTCTGGTAAGGTGAAATCCTTCTCCGTTGGTGCCTATGGTTTGAAAGACCTTGGTAAAGATCAATATGTTCATGTAGAAACTCAAGTAGGTCGCGTATCTAATGAATTTACGGCTCGCAATGAAATTGGTGAAGCCATGTCTGGCGATACAAAATCCAATGCGTACAGCATCGGTGTTCGCTATGGCAAAACATTGAAATATGCTAATGGTTTCTATGTAGAACCACAAGCACAATTGAACTTTACACGCTTTGGTGGCCGTAACTTTAATGTAGATAATGTATCTGTTAACCAATCTGGTGTAAATAGCACTTCTGGTAAAATTGGCCTTGAATTGGGTAAACAATTCGGCAATGGCAACCTTTATACACGCTTTGCAGCAGGTCATGCTTTCACAGGTAATGTAAAAACTGCATTCTCTAGTGGCAATGTTGTGAAATTAACAGAACAAGACCTCAAAGGCACTTGGACTGAATTAGCATTCGGTGGCCGTTATGGCTTTAATAGTAACAATAGCGTATTTGCTGATGTTGCGACCGGTTTGTCTGGCGATTACCAAGCAGACTGGGGCGTAAATGCAGGTTTCACGCACAAATTCTAATATATAGGAAAGTATGTGCATTGACACATAACTTTTCGAACATAAATTATATACTGTAATCATGGCCATATATCTGTATGTCCGTATAGATATATATTTCCTTCACATATATAACCCCTTACATATATACAACGTATCTATCTATACATCTACATAGCATCCATATGCAACTTCCCCTTATTATCATGCAATTACAATCCTTAAGGATGCTATGCTCCCCCCTCTTATCACATAAGTGTATGGCCTATTTTATTATATTTAGACCTCGTCTGAATGTAATATACTAACCTTCTTAAATACAATGCAAAAGAACCCTCTATAGACGCATGAGGTAATCCGATCTTCGTTTGAATATAGGATATACCTGTTATATGTATCTATAAGAGGGTTCTTTTGTATTAATTTTAGTTTAAAGATAAACCTTTTTTTTGATTATCTTAGATGTTATAATTAGAGAAAGGAGGCAAATACTATGTTAATTGATTTTTCCGTTGCTGGCTTTGCATCGATACAAAAAAGACAAGAGTTAACATTTTGTGCTTTCAGTGGGCAAAGAATTAAAGGCACTAAATATGAAGATAATTATATATTGACAAGTGAATCACGACCTGCTAAATCTACTATTATATTTGGTAATAATGCAGTCGGTAAAACTAATTTATTGCATGCTATAGATTCTTTGATTCATATTATTAAAGATGAAAAGATTTTTTCTAATAATCGATTATTTAATATATTGTCAAATCATATTCAATATAATATAACAGTAGAATCTAAACAAGAAAACTTATATCAATACTCTCTAGTTATTGATAAAAACCAGACCGTATTATCTGAAAAGTTAGAACAGAATAATAAAATTATATATAAATTTGAAGATAATATCTTATACAGTGATATCTTAGAGGATGCTGTTACAGAAATTTATTCTCGTAAATCAACTGCAACTATTCTTTCAAAGATAAAAGATTTTATTAGCGATATTTATATTGATTTTATAGATACTATAAATTCTATCAGTATTATTACTGATCCTTTCATTAATCCTGATGTTAAACGATTTAATATAACTATTAATGAAGAACAGAGAATTTTAATTGAGGAGAATAAGGATTTAACATTAGAAATTTTAGCTCAATTGGATGGAACAATTTCTTCAATTGAATTAGAAAAAAGAACTACAGCAGAGGAAGAGGCTGTTACATATGATGTATATATTGTGCGTGATTTAGGAGAACAAGGTCCTATAAAACTACCATTAGCTTATGAATCAAAAGGGATAAAGCGTATAATGGCAATACTTACATCGCTCCTTCGCGTTCACAATGGTAGAACGGTACTAATTGATGAACTAGATGCATCAATTAGTACTAAATCTCTTATTTTACTTTTTAATCATATTATTAACTCTAATACCAATACTTGTGGTCAATTGGTTGTTACATCTCATAATTTAGAACTTTTTAATATTAATTTATTTGCACCAGAACAAATTTATATCACTACGAAAGATCAAACATTGTCTACTATAGTTAATTCGTTAGCTGATTTTGATTTGAGAAGTAATAAAAAAAGGTTGGCTATCGACTATTTACAAGGAAAATTCGAGGTATAAAGTCATGCCAACAAAGCCTAAACGTATTAGAAAAAATCTTAAAACCAGCTTAAAGATTCAAGTTGTGTGTGAAGGAGATACTGAATATAGTTATCTATATAGTATCTTGAAAGGGCTATCTAATGTTAAAGTTTATTCAATAAATGGTGGAGGATATGGTAAATTTAGTAACCATATAGAGAAAAATTCATCTTTATATAGTATATTTCTAGTAGTTGTAGATTTAGATAAAGCGCAAACTAGGGATAGTGAGTGTAAGTTACTGAATCGTTTAATTAAGGATTTAGACCTTTTAGATAGACGTAATTGTATATTTTTAAATGGTCCTGATATTGAGTATTGGATTGCTTGTTGTATAGGCAATCCTAATGACACTCTTACTGAATTGAGTAAGTTAGGATATGTTAAAGGCAACACAGTTAATACTTTTTTAAATAACCAGCATGGTAGTATAGACATTGCTAAACAGCATGTTAATAGTACAAGGATTTACTACAGTAAGCCAAATGTTGATTGTAAATATGGTCTGTATAAAGAGTTTTTAAATGAACGTCAGAGTACCTTAGGAAATTTACTACCCTATATAGAAGAATTAAATAAGTCGTAGAAATATTTAGGTTAACTTATTGATTATAACGAAAGAATCCACTTACTATCTAGAAAAAGAAGTAGTAAGTGGATTTTTTATATATTGATTTTATTTTCTAAAG
>CAKPXR010000100.1 GCA_934202215.1 uncultured Veillonella sp. | reverse complement strand
TAAATACGTTGTTTTGCAATTTTATCAAAATGTACTGTTGAGCTACCAGGGATAATACGATTACCGGCTTGTACATATCGACGCAAAGTATCTTTGTTATAACTTCTATCTCCAGATAGTGCCAAAGGGATCATAAAGTTATTTGTATAGTTTCCAATAAAATCTAAGATGACTACATATTCCTTATCTTCAAACTTACGAAGTCCACGCCCTAACTGTTGAATAAAAATTATAGGACTTTCAGTTTGACGTAACATAATAACTTGATTGATTTCTGGTATATCAACGCCTTCATTAAATATATCTACAGTAAAGATATAATCTAACTGCTCATCAAGTCTACCTTGATAGTCCCCTGTCCCTGTTAATCGATCAATCGTTTTCTCTCTAATTTCTTGGCTATCCTCACCAGTCAAACTTACAGTACGATAAATCCCCCGCTCATTAAAAGCGTCAGATAAAGCCTTTGCTTCAACGCGATTACTACAGAATACCAAGCCTTTTACTCGACTACCACTATGTCCAAAGTAGCGAATCTTTTCAATAATTTTATCTACACGCTCCTTTGTAGACAAATTAGAAAAAGTAACCTCCATATCACCAATCGGTTCGTCTGTATCAACCCATAAGTCGCTAATACCAAAATAGTGGAATGGACATAATAAATCTTCCTCTAGAGCCTGTTGTAATCGAATTTCATAAATAATATTATGATCAAAGAGCTCATATAAATCATAACCATCAGTCCGTTCCGGACTTGCAGTCATACCTAATAGAAACTGTGGTTTAAAATAGTCAATAATACGTTGATAACTGTCAGATCCTGCACGATGTACTTCGTCAATAATAATACAATCAAAAGTTTTTGGATCGTATTGTTTCATTACATCATAACGCCCCATCATTTGCATTGTAGAAAATATATGGGTAGCATCATATTTTTTAACATTACCAGATACTAACCCAAATGTTATAGATGGATCATTATAAACCCGTTCAAAACTTGCCATTGCCTGCTTTGCTATTTGTTCACGGTGCACTAAAAATAGAATTCTTTTCGGATTCATTTCACGCATCGCAAAGGCTGCTGCATAAGTTTTCCCCGTCCCCGTAGCAGAAATTAAAAGTCCTCGTTTAGCATGATTAGCTCTTAACTCATTAAAGTTAGCAATAAACTGTTGTTGCATCATATTAGGTTCTAAACTAGGTAAATCAACGTTCTTAAACTGTTCCGCGACAGACCTTTGAGAAGAACGTTCTGGACGAACCCATCTCGGCTTATACCAAGGTATAAACTCTTCATAAGGAATGGCAAATTTTGAATTCCAATACAGTTCAAATTCCTCATTGATCTCTCGAGCATAAGTATCGCTACCATGTACTTCAGAACGGGTATTCCACTCTCTATTGCTCTTTAGCGCATTAATAGTTAAATTAGAACTTCCTATTATAATTTGATAGGATTCATCTTTTCTAAAAATATATCCCTTTGTATGAAACCCATGTCCACTACCTTGAGTAGTACAATATACCTTCAAATCAATATTCTTTAGATTACCTAAATCTTCTAGAACTTGTGGACTATTAAAACCAAGATAATCTGTTGTTAATATGCGACCATGTACACCTCGATCTTCTAACTCTTTAAGTATTGGCTTTAATGTTAGTAATCCTTCTGGTGTTATAAATGCTACAGATATTAAAAACTCATCACAATTACGCAATCCATCTTCTATAGCAGATAGCACATTGCGCCCTTCCCCATTTGCTATGAGTTCTGAAGATGTAGCAAAGTTGAGCAAACGATTCGATTCTGACATAAAAAACTCCCCATATAATGAATACTATACTTGCTATTATACCAGCCGCAGCTGCAGCGTCTAGAGAAATATATTTTTATGCAAAATGGCTTATTTATGTAAAAGCCTTTTAGTGTTATCCCTCTGCAAATCACTAATTATAAATATTAATACATATCTACATAATATAACTTCATCTATTCCTTATGATTCTCTGTATGATACGTCTTTTTCGGGACGTAAGTTTATGTTATAATATAACTAATTACTCTGAAGGGCGTAGTGCGCCCAAACGGATCCAAAAGAGTTAGTGTGTTTTCAAGGAGCGTGCGCAGTTGAAAAAGGGGTACATCAAGTTAATAGCAGTCGTTGTACTTGGCATTGCTATTATCGGTGGTGGGATCTACGGGGTGTATACACTCTTGTCATCCAATACAACGACAATTTTATATCGATCAACAGTTGACGACAAGATCAACGCTATTCGTCCTTACATTGTCGCATTAGACACATATAACTCGTACAGTGTAGCCTATGCGAACCAATTACAACCAACTCTTGAAGAGTTACGCAACGGTTCACATAATACTACAATTACGTTACCAAAATACAAGGACCTCAAAACAGCCTTAGAAGCGGCAAAACAAGATAGTTCTACACCATATGAAGATGTAAACCAAGCTACAAATGATGTATTGGATGTTCTTGATCAATTGATTCCTATTGCAGATCAATTACAAGCATATTATGTAGAACGTCGTTTCGAAAAAGATAACTTCAAAGGCAGTGATGAATTAGCCGCACAATATGTGCCTTTAGCTGAACAGTTTTATGCTACCTATAACGCTTTAGATTTGGCCTTAGATAATCGCAATAATGAGCTCTATACAGAACGCATGAACGAGTATCAAGGTGAAAAACGCGATAATGCAGTTAACTTCATTGAGTTAAATCTCATGACTGCACAAACTATCGACCTTATCGACCCAGATGGAAATACAGATACACAAAAGGTTGAATCAAACTTGCAACAAATTACACAACGTATTAATAAATTGCAACCTGGTACAACATCTGAAACGCAAAATGCAGTACGAGAATACCAAGACGCTGCAAAGGAATTTGTCGCAGAAGCTCGTAACTATATCATCATTAACTCTTCTTACGGCGAAGCATATACCCAATTATTTACTAAATACAACAAAATGGTAGGCAAAGCTAATCTGGTGAATATGGCTGAGCTTGATGCTACAGAACAAAAGAAAAAATAAAGAACCTACAAAAATAGGACTAGCTCAATGATCTGCACCCATTTTCTTGGACAGATATAATTAAGCTACTTTTTGGGAATGAGTTCGGTATTCTACCGGACTC
>CAKPXR010000099.1 GCA_934202215.1 uncultured Veillonella sp. | reverse complement strand
AGGCATTTTGGTTGAAGAAATCTATTCAATTGTTCCTCGATTGGTAATACTGACTTATCTTTCATTCTAATCTCTAGTTCGCATCCAATGTGCAAACTAACCTTCTATTAATTCGATATTATTCTATATGAAAGTATAACACAAATTACATACCTAGTAATATGACACATGTATTAGTATTGTCTATTTTTATAAATATTGAGTCATCAAAAAAGGTTATCCCTTATAGGATAACCTTTCATTTGAGTTCTATAATTAAGTTTTTTCTTAATTTTAGCCAGTTACTAAAGTTAAGCACCTTGGAATTGAGGCATATCGTCGCCACTGGAGTCGTCCAATTTACCTTGAAGGTCATGGTCAACCATAGCACATACGGATGCGTCGGACCATACGTTTTCGGCTGTTTCAATCATGTCGATAATTGTATAAATTGGCAAGATAATACCAAGCAAACCGATTGGAGCACCGATAGAGCTCATCAAGGACAATGTTAGGAAGTAACAGCCCATTGGAACGCCTGCATTACCAATGGCAGCAAGTACAGCAATAAACAACCATGCAATCATTGTGCCCATAGTTAATTCAATACCTGCATTTTGCATTACAAACAAGGATGTGACAAGAATAAACGCTGCACAGCCATTCATATTAATAGTTGTACAAATTGGCAATACGAAACGAGCCACTGCAGGGTGGGCTTTCAAATTATCCTCAGCAGATGCCAATGTTACAGGCAATGTTGCAGCAGAGGATTTAGTGAACAATGCAACTGCTACAGCTGGAGACATTTTACGGAATACATCTATAGGGTTCAAACCACGGAATAACAAGAACAAAGGAATGACGATAAAGAATTGGATTAAGTTACCACCGATAACAACAGCAGTATATTTACCTAAAGCTCCAACGATGACGCCCGCTTCGATTTGAGCAGATAATTGACCTGCAAAAGCAAGGATACCGATTGGCAATACATAAAGTAATGCTTTAATCAATGTAAATAGTAATTCTTGTAAGCCGAACAATACTTTTAATACTGCTTCGCGACCTTCTGTGCGAGGCATAAACGCAAAAGCTAAACCAACAGAAGCAGAGATAAACATAACGGACAATACATTGCCTTCCAAATATGGTTTTAAAATATTATTAGGAATAACAGATAGGAAGTGATCGTAATATGTTACATGACCTAGTTTTTCAGGTACTTGCGCTGCACCAGCACCAATTACATCAAGTGGTAAGTTACCTGGCGCAATCCATAGGAATAAGCAAAGACCTACAGCTGCTGCACAAATGGTAGTAAGCAATGTGTATACTACAGCATGACCAAAGATACGGCCTGTATCTTTTTTTGCACCTAACATGGATAATGTAGTAATGACTGCTAAAGATACGGTTGGAATTGCGATGAATTGGAATAAGCGTGTAAACACAGCTGCGATGAAATTAAAAAGCTCATTTAAGGCTGGAATATGTTGCCATCCCAAGATAGCGCCAATGATGAGCGCGCCCATCCAAAGAATAAACTGACGCAATTTGCCTTGACCGCGGCTTTTTAAGGTAATCTCTTGCGCTAAAGCATCGACATTTTTGTTGTTTTGATCTGCCATAAAAACACCTCTCTAAAAACTAAACTACTAGAGACTAAAAAAAGAAATCCCAGCCCTACGGCTGGGATTATTGATATATCCTAGTCTCTCTTTAATTCACATTATAGAGATATGATTTAAAGTTGTCAATTACAATATCTGAATATATTAGAATATATTCAAGTATTGTTACAAATTTTTTATACAAACTCTGCCCAACTCTAATGATACATATCTATATCTACAGTAATCATTCGCGTTCGTTCCGGATTAAACACTGTCGCATTTACGTTCTCCACAACAATACCTACTCAACTTACTTAGATTGATAAAATACAGCCCGTGTCCCATCATTACTAATCAAAAGTTCCACAAAATGTGGCCTTTTTGTATTACCATCATCTACAAATACATATAGTCTATAATTTTTAGTAGAATTATATGTTTTCTTCACAACTCTTTTCGTTTCTTTTCGGGGTGCAAATCGTAACCACTCTATAAAACTCCGTTGTGGTAAATTTAGAGGTTCCTCCACAATGCTATCTATGAAGCGATAACTATTAGGATGAGATATAAAACGCTTTTTCTCCCCAGTGTCTAAATCACGCAATACACCATCCGCATCAATTTGCGCTGTATAGGCTGCATGTTGTTTTGCGATTACCTCATATTGAGCAATTACTTTAGGGTCTCCCTCTAAAACTACATAACGATAAGGATACGCAGTAGCCCAAGCAACATCTGTTCGTAACATAGATACTTTATAAATTCCTTCCGGAAGCTGCTCAGGAGATGTAAGACCTTCTGGTAATTCGTTATTATTAGGCCATCCACGTTTCCAATCAGTTGTACTGTACTTAAAATCCTCAAACTGATCAACGCTTGTATTAATATCATACTTAACCCAATCAGCTACGAGCCAAGATATACTAAATGTTATGACAACAAACAAACCACAGGCCAATCGGCTATGGGTACGTTCAGATATGGACTGTTTCTTAAAGCGCCTATATTGTAAAAATACACTCAACACTATGGCTATACCAAAAACAATATATGTAATAGGCGCTATGTTAAATAGCACTACCACAATTACAAACAACACGCATAGCATAACCGTTAATAGGCCATAAAATCCTCGGAACAAAACTCTCTCCTATTATGACAATACCTAGAAC
Source organism: uncultured Veillonella sp. (assembly GCA_934202215.1). GTDB lineage: Bacteria > Bacillota > Negativicutes > Veillonellales > Veillonellaceae > Veillonella. Next base: position 484 of record CAKPXR010000099.1, on the reverse strand, counting down.
ATTTTCTTATACAACACTTCAATATCTTTACGGCTAATTTCAGCTACTGTATTAGTAATATTACCTGTAGCAACAACGTATACATTATCTACAAGCCATGGGATGTCTTTTTTCGTAAAGCCTAATTCTGTAAGGTTTGTAGTAAGGTCTAAGTCATGTACGATTAATCGTAATGCTTCACCTAGTTCAGAACCATCTCCGTAGTTAAATATACGAGCTAAGGCACCAAATTTATCAGGGTTAGCGCTCCATGTGTATTCCACTGCAACAGGTTCAATAACAGCAAGACCTACGCCATGTGTAATATCTTTAAGACCACTGGCTGGATGTTCCATACCATGTGCTAGGGTTACACCAGCTGTGTTAATAACCATGCCACCAATTGTGCTAGCTAAGGTAACTGCCTCCCACGCTTGTGTAAGTTGAGTTTCGTTAAGAACAGGTAGGTTGCCTTCACTCGTAGCTTTCATATGTTTATATAAGG
>CAKPXR010000098.1 GCA_934202215.1 uncultured Veillonella sp. | reverse complement strand
GCTCAAGTATTCGTGTACAATGGTTTTGGTATGGAACCTTGGGCACAACAAGCGATTGATGCAGCTAAAAATAGTAAACTTATCACTGTTGTTGCTACAGATGGCATAGAAGCTATCAAAAATACTGATCCTGAAGAAATCAAAGAGCATGGTGCCGAAGATCCTCATGCTTGGTTATCTTTGAAAAATGCAAAAATTGAAGTGAAAAATATTAAAGATGCTTTGGTTAAAGCTGATCCAGCTAACAAGGACTACTACGAAAAGAATTACAATGATTATGTAGCTAAACTTGATGCAATGATTAAGAAATATGAAGGTCAATTGGCACAAGCTCCTCATAAAAACTTTGTTACTGGCCATGCAGCATTTGCATACTTATGTCGTGATTTTGGTTTGGAACAAAACAGTGTAGAAGATGTATTTGCTGAAGGCGAACCAAATGCAGCGCAATTGGCAGAACTTATTAAATACTGTAAAGAAAACAATATCACCACTATCTTTGCAGAAGAAATGGCTAGCCCAGAAGTATCCAAGACTTTGGCAAGTGAAGTTGGTGCTAAGGTAGAAACTATTTACACAATTGAAAGTAATGAAGATAACAAGACATACTTAGAACGTATGGATGAAAACCTTACAAAAATTGCAGCATCTTTGAAATAAGATGAACGAAAAGCAGCTCTAAAAGGGCTGCTTTTTATTTTGTATGCTATGTTAGTTTCAACTAAAGTTTAACGAATATAGTATAATATATATTACGAGATAAAAAGGAGGTCCAATATGGTTATTACTAATAAATTAGGCATTACTGATTCTCCTACTTTGGCTAGAGAAGAAGAACGAATAAGTAAAAAATCTGCGACTAGATTATTTGAGCAGAACCTACTTAATAACATGTCTAGTGGTACTTGGACTACATTACAAGACATTCATAAGGTATTATTTCAAGATATATATGATTTTGCTGGTGAGCTACGTACTGTAAATATTTCTAAAGGGCACTTTCGTTTTGTTCCTGTTATGTATCTATCTGAAGCGGTTAAAACTATTGAATGCATGCCACAAAATTCATTTGATGAAATTGTAGAGAAGTATGTAGAAATGAATGTGGCTCATCCTTTTAGAGAGGGTAATGGACGTAGTATGCGTTTGTGGCTTGATCATATGCTTTGTGTTGAACTACAAAAAACTATTGATTGGAGTCAAATTGATAAGGAAAAATATTTATCCGCTATGGAGCGCAGCCCTGTAAATGATTTAGAAATTAAAGCTGTATTAGGGGAGGCACTTACTGACGATATCAATAATCGGCAACTATTTATGAAAGGGCTTGACCATAGTTATTACTTTGAGGGGTATCAATTATTTAAGAGTGAGGATTTATAAGGTATAGTATTATGAATGGTTTGTTTGGTCCTTATATAGAAAAATGGATGCATTTAATCACCATTAAAAATATGTTATTACTAGCTATTGGATCTCTAATTATAACTGATTTGGGTTTATCCATATTGATGTTGCTTTTCCCAAAGAGTCCATTTTTTAAAACTCTTATTTGGGAGGTTATCAGTCCTGTAGAACTTGAGGTAGTTTCTATTATTGGCTATGTACTTGGAATTGCAGTATTTATTCTTGTAACCTCTGGTATTTTATATGGTGTTTTTAAGGTGTTTAAGGGGCAAGTTACCTATAAGCAACTAGTGGCAGACTTGCTTTTGAGTAACTGTATTGCCAGCTGGATTCATTTGATATTTGCACTTGTTGCTGCGCCTATTTATCTCTTGTTTGACTTACGTATTCGAGGTGGTACAGGCGGGTTAAGTACAATGGAGCTCTTTAATGTCTTTGTTATGGCCCAGCTTATGTCTAAGCAATTTGGAGTAAATCCTTGGATCGCTGGGATTTCCTTTTATATAGTATCCTTCATCTTTGGTGCTGGAGGTATTATGTTATTCATGACAACTTAAATACATATGTAATTGAAAGGTTGGCATCTTTAATTCCTGTGGTCTTTATTGGTATATTAGTGGGCCTAGTTATGCTTGCTGTTCGTATGTAATTAAATAGTTATTAAAATAATGAAAGCAAGGTATGTATATACCTTGCTTTTGTGTTATAATAATGAACAGAGTATGAATTAAAAATAAAATTATTGTTATAAATTCGTAATCGTTGTGTTGTGTGATGCATCATTCAAATATGAATGGTGCTTATTCTTGTTATATAAAAGGTGGTGAGAGGTATGATGGCAGGTTTAGTAGAGTTCGTATACCGCTTATTAAACCCCATTGAAGAAAAAAATCCACGAATGTACCACTATGATGTTACCTATGGACAGCTTGCATGGATGCTAGTGTTGACACTCATATGTTATCAATTTACTCTCGTTGGTGAAAGTGTATATTTAGATGCTATACGAGCGCTTATACGAAATTCATCATTTTTAGTAAAGTGGCAAATGTTTTCTTTTTCTGTAGGGCAACATGAAATACAAGTATTTTTTGATCAACTAAGTAAGCCTCGTGAGTTTTGGAATATAGGACGATTTACGTGGGTTATTCTAAAAGCGGCACTCATGGCCGGTATCATTATAGGTTACGCAATATTACAAAAACGTAAGTTTTACGTTCGTAGCGTAGTAACTGGTGTTTTACATATGATGGCTTTTGTTCAATTAGTAGTAGCTATGATCACTCTTACTGCAGGGATTATGTTGATTCTTACGACGATACCGATTTTACTGCAAGCTATTATTGGTTTTTGCATGATTGTTTTATGTATTCTCAGTACTGTATTACTATTGCAGACTATGGGACGTATTGCAGGGGCATGTATTAATGGAAGTTCTTATGAAGGTCTTAGCATAATGTTGATTGCTATTATAGTATCATTACTTTGTGAAGCGTTATATACATTAACTTAATAACATATAAGAAGTATTATGGTTTGGTATAAGGACATATTGCATTTGTTTACAAAATTGAGTGACCGATCCTTTCAAAATATTACTAGAAATGGATCTTATATACGAGCTATTCTAAACCTTGTAACATCAACAGTTGTATTATATGTAATGACCTATATTTTGCCTTTGCTAGTGAAAGCAATAGCTCCTGTATTAGGGATAAAGCGGATGACTGGGTTAACACATTTTGATATAGTGAGTGCCTTTGGGAATGGATCGTTTTTAATTTTTCAGATTATCCTAGGAGCTTTTGTTATCTGGCGATTACTTATATTGTTCTGCCTATCTATGCCAAAGTACGTAGGAGATATGGCCTATCTTGTTACTATGTTTAGTCAGTATT
>CAKPXR010000097.1 GCA_934202215.1 uncultured Veillonella sp. | reverse complement strand
TTAGACCAAACTAGATATATACTTGTAGTTTGTATAAGACATAGAGAGGTTTATTATGGCAGACGTAGTAAAAAAACAGTTTAAGAGTAAATACCATATTTTAATATGGATTGCTGTATTGTCCTTAGCTTTTATGGGCATGATAGAATATGGTTACTTAGGTGCAGGTAAAGGTTTTTGGTTCTGGAAAATTCATTTGGGTCTAGTACCTTATGTGTCTTGGTTAGTATTGACTTACCTAGCAACGAAACCAAAATGGTTTATTAAACGATATAATCCAAATGAAATGTTTGAAATCCATCGTATCGTTGGTATTGTCGGGGTTGCAATGGTATGCATTCATTGGTATGTATACTTTCTCAAAGCTATTAAGTCTCCACTTGGTTTTTGGGCGGGCTATGTATCCGTAGGGGCAATGCTTATTGCCTTTGTTTTTGCCATCCTTTACTTAACACCATGGATTGGCAATATGGCAAAATCTATGTCCCGTAAAAAAGCAATCTGGATTCATCGCTTAAACTTAATTGCGATTATAGCAGCAAATCTTCATGTACATGGCTTTGGCCGTTTGTCCAAGATGATGCCATTCATCGTTGTGTTTGACGTATTAACATATGCACTTGTTATTTACTACATCTATTGGATGTTCAAGCAAAAATAATATGTTGTATATATTCTTTTTGTTCTTATAAAAGTTGTATAATCATAGACGTTAAAAGACCATCTCTACACTTTAGATGTATAGAGATGGTCTTTTTTCATTGTTTACGATACAATAATACTATTAGTATATATTTTATAGTTTTGTGTAAGTATATACTAATAACTTATTCTAGTATATACTATTACATAATTTATCTAATAGTTCATATATGGTTATTATACCTGTATCCTTGAATTTATAAGCTTATATAGCATTAATTTAATGTGTAATTGTATTGCAATATACAGGCTATATAAAGCGAAGAAAGAAGGTCATTATGGATTCTTCTTGGAAACGAATTATCTATCTGATTTGTATCATTCAGATTGGTGGGGGCATAACGATTATAGGGGTACTATCATTCCTTCCATTATTCCTCGTTGAACTAGGCCTACATAATCCTGGAGAAGCTGCTATGTGGGCGGGTATTGTAGCTGGAGTCACTCCGTGTATGGTAGCGCTCAGTGCACCGTATTGGTCGCGTAAGGCAAATCAACTGGGGCCACGTAAGGTAATGATGTTTATCTTATTTACCTTAATGGTTACAGTGGGGGCTTGTGCATTTACACAAACTCCTACGCAGCTATTAATTTTAAGAATTTTGCAAGGTGTAGTAGGTGGCTATGTGCCTATAGGTTTAGCTATTATTGTGCTTATAACGCCTGAGGAAAAAGTGCCGTGGGCGATGGGGCTGTACCAAGCTTCTATGGTTATGGGGCTTGTCTTTGGCCCTCTTATGGGGGGATTAGCAGCTGATCTATTAGGCTATAGAGCACCATTTTTTGTGTTTTCCGGCTTGACCGGCATTTGTTTGTTAGGGATTTATTTCTTAATGCCTAATCTACAATTTAAACATAAAGTTGATGCTCAGGAATCCCAACTTTCTTTGATTAAATCATTTTTAATGATACCCCGAGTTCGTCTATTAGTGGCGATGCAGTTTTTATGTAATTTTGGTATTACTGGTATTGGACCGATTTTGCCGTTATATATTAAGAATTATATGGCTGTAAGTGATGAATTTGTTGCGACTATTGTAGGCGTTATTATTTTTGGCGCCGGCTTGTTTAGTGCCTTAGCATCAATTTCAATTGGTAAAGTAACGCAACGATTGACTATGCCTCGTATTATTTTTACTGCTACTTGGGCGGTAGGCTCTTTATTTATTTTACAATACTTGATGCCTAGTATATGGGGGCTTGGTATATTTCGTGCTATTGCAGGGTTCTTTATGGGATTTATTACGCCAATAGCGAATACGTTAATATCTAAGGCTGTCCCAATTGAACGTCGAGGTATTGTTTTTGGAGCTATATCCAGTGTAGCTATGATGGGAAATGTATTAGGTCCTGTTATTAGTGGTGGTATAGCGCGTGTTTTTGGGTACGGTGCTGTATTTTGGTCTACAGCAGCTATATTCTTTGTTGCTTCTTGGTTTATATATCGGAATTTAGTTAGGTTTCGTGAAAGTAGATCATTATAGAGGCTTTATTTTTACTGAAATAAAGTAATAATTGTAAATATTGTGTGTAGCAAATACCAATGAGAGGGGTTGGTATTTGTTGTGAAGTAGGTTAGTGGAGTAGGCCCACTAACTATAAGAGAGATGAGAGTGTATCGTTATGCTATTAAAACAGTTAGAGTATTTTGTGTGTGTAGTTGATAATAATAGTTTTACCCAAGCTGCGACTGAACAATATGTGTCTCAATCTGCTATTTCACAACAAATCAAAGCTCTTGAAACGAGTCTTGGTGTAGAGCTAATGGTAAGGGAAAAGCGAAGCTTTTACTTAACTCCAGCCGGACAATATTTATATCGGTCTGGGAAAAAGTTACTAGAACGTTTTCACGATATTAAGGTAGAAACAACTCGCATTGGTACGGATGCACGTGTCAGTTTACGCATTGGCTATTTAAATCGTTATAGTGGAATGGTTATGCAGCAGACGGTTATTCGTATGGCAAAGCGCTATAAAAACCTAGATATTCGTATGTATAGTGGTAGCCATGAAGAATTGTATGGTATGCTGGATGATCACCGTGTGGATGTGATTTTTAATGATCAGTGGCAGGTTTTGTCTGATGACTATGAAAGCCACTTGATTGATAAGGCTACTACGGTTATTGAGGTGCCTCAAGGCTATACAACTGAAGGTAGTGTTGAAATTAAAACTATTGATGATTTACCTCTCATTTTAGTATGTCGTGGTAAATATACTTTAGCAGAAGAAGAACATTATCGTAAAGCTGTTGGTTATGCTGGTGCTTTTGCCTATGCTCGTACATTAGAAGAGGCTCGGTATTTGGTGGCAGGCCAACAAGGGTTATTATTATTAGACCGTTTTAAATATTTAACTGATTCTATGCCTGGTATTGAACGGAAAGTACTGACAAATCATGGGAAATCTATGGAGCGTGACTATTATTTTGTATCGCAACGAAATCAAAGTAATACCTATGTAGAGGCTTTTAGAGATCTTTTTAAGCAAGTTTTAGCAGAGTTCTAATATAATACATCCTTTAACATCTTCATACCATCGATGAATAATTTGATACCATAAATGACGAGGACTGCACCACAGAAGCGGTTAATCCAAGCCATATGGGT
>CAKPXR010000096.1 GCA_934202215.1 uncultured Veillonella sp. | reverse complement strand
AGGGTGTGAGGCCACAGAGGAGTAAAACGACGCATGGGGCCCACACATCACCTTCTTCCGAACGTAAGATTTACCAAGCTGTCTAGCAGCGCAGGGAAATCCACAGTGAGGATTGATAGGAAGCTGCGACTAGTGGTAGATATAAATCTCATCTAATCGATACCGCGGTGCGTAGCACCTATGGTATCGAACCGTAAACTAGTTGAGCAGCTCCACATAAATGTAACATTCTAGTGAATTGTAGCAATGATAATTTAGTATCCAAGGCTTCATGTAGCTCTATTTATATATACATTGATCATTCATATCTATCTTTAAATATTTATCCCTAAATATTTATCCCTAAATCACCAGCATATTATTCAATAGAGATTTACCTCTTAATGATCAAATATCCATCATATAGCCCTAATTTTACTCTTTTTACTACAACAGCTATACATAATACTTTATGTTTAGCTGTTGTAATAGATCATTATACAAGTTACTCTTTAATGAAATTTCCTAATTAATCATTTTTATGTAATTAATATTACTTTAATTATAAATTTTAATAATCAGTATTTACTACATATTTTATTCATGCATAGTTTTATCTAAAAATTATATATAAGTCGATAAATATAGATGAATACTGATTTTATAGTTATCTTTGTAATAATTAAATATGTACCAAAATTTACTCGTTTCATATATATCTCATAATACTTTCACTATGTTTTCACATACAATTTATATACTAGCAATAGTTGATTGAGATCAACTAAGGAAATGGAGGTCTACTGCAAATAACTTTTACCTGTCCCTTTTACAAATAATACAAACAACACAACACAAAACAATACAACACATAAAACAACACTTAAATACACAACAATACTCTCCCTGTGTATAAACAAAACAATACATATACAAAACTCTCTAATTATATATACTATCTCCCGTATATATAAAGGTAAAAGTTAGGTAGACATAAGAGCCCTTGAGAAAGGGCTCTTTTTCCTTTTAAATTCACTATTATTTCATTATTTATAGATGCTTTATTTCTTGACATAGTATCTAATTTTTGTTAAACTAATCAAGTATCAAGTACAGCTTGATAAACATAGGGGTATAGCTCAATTGGTAGAGTAGCGGTCTCCAAAACCGTTGGTTGTGGGTTCAAGTCCTACTGCCCCTGCCAAACTTTGGAGTGCGGCCTTCGGGCCGCATGTCCATAAAATTACTCAAAAAATATTAAAAAAATACTTGCATAGATGTAAGCATTATGTTAATATAAGTGAGTACCAAGTACATGACTCAGTAGCTCAGCTGGATAGAGCGTTTGACTACGAATCAAAAGGCCAGGGGTTCGAATCCCTTCTGGGTCACCAAATGAAAGCATCACAGTAATGTGGTGCTTTTTTATTTATTTAAAATTGAAAACTATTTATCTATTAAAAAGACTCTACACATAATTGTGTAGAGTCTTTTGGTTTCAGAGTTTTAAATTTAATTAGATTTAAGCTAAAATAAATTCCTTTATTTTAGCTGCCCTGCAGCAACAGCAAGATCTCTCCAGTAGATAGCTTGCATATAACCATATGTATCTGGTTTTAAGGTAATTAATTTAGCTTTAGGGCGTTTTTCTTCACGTAATACTTTGCCTGTACGAGCATCAATAATATTACGTTGTTCTTGTACCCATTGAATTGTGTTAGTATCTTGATCAAAGTAATAATGATTTATATACTCTGTCATATAATATTGAGCACCTTGATGACTATATGTGCGGGCTACAATTTCAAATTTATTACCTTCTCCTGCGATGACTTTAACGCGTTGTTCTGCGTAATAATTTTGGCCATTCATACGATACAAGTAAGCATATCCTCGTGCATTTTCTAAATCAGCAATATTAACTGCTTGAGAGGGTAGGACACCTAAGATAGTAAAAACTGCTACAATTAATAAACTAAGCTTCATTTAATCTCCTTATTATTTTGCATGTGGCTGATCAGATTCAGCTACTACATGTACGACTAGTTCTTGATCAGAAGGAATCTGAGCCATTATTATAGGCATTGCTACATCCATTGCCGTTGCAATACCTTTGATTTGGCGCATGGCAACTGGTATTACTTTGCCATCTTCTTGTAAGTTCTTTTCTAAGGCTTCGATTTCTGTAACTGTTAAACCTGCTTTTGTGGCAAAGTCTTCGATGGATATACTATTGGCTTTACGATATTCTTTAATGAAATCTCCGATATACATAGATTCCTCCTATTAATTGATACTATTATATTGTAATTAAAATTATAATATATGGCAATAGATGAAAATAGAATGAATTGAATTTAAAGCAATTTATTTGAATGTTATATAATACATACAATTTGAGTAGAATTGAGTGAAAAAAATAATAGACAACGTATAAATGGGATATAACGTATAGTAAGTATATAACATGGATAACTGCTATTTATATAGGTATGAATAAAAGCATAAAGATTTTATTCATAAAATTACAAAAATAAATTGACTTAATATGGTCGTGGTGTTAATATTAAATCGTAGAAACATCATATTTGGGAATAGGTGCTGAGAAGCATAATAGAGAAGCTGGTTAAATGCCAGCACGGTCCCGCCACTGTATGGTCGAGCGAGTCTAAATTAAGTCACTGGGAAACTGGGAAGGCTAGATAAGCGATGACGCCGAGTCAGGAGAACTGCCTATTCAACATTCACCATTTGACCTACGAGAGATAGGGAGGAGAAGTTAGTAGCTCCTTTTTACGTACCCGTAAAAAGGATTTTTTAGTTCTATACGATTTTTATCATAAATGATTTTGATTGTATTCAGAAGACCTTAATGTCGATGGCATGGTTGTGGTGAAAATACCTTTTGGTATTACCAGCATGACATGTGTTATGACTGTTAATATATTTTATGGTAAATGTAGGGCATGCATTTATTCATCATCATCCTAAAAAAGAGGCTGACCCAGGGTTCTAGTAGTTTGGATTCTGGGTCAGTCTCTTTTTATGAGATACATGAAATTTAGGTTAAATCTAAAAAAATGATTGACGATGAATTATTTACATGATATTATTATTTCAGTTGAGACGCGGGAGTGGCGGAATTGGCAGACGCACCAGACTTAGGATCTGGCGCCTTACGGCGTGGGGGTTCAAGTCCCTTCTCCCGCACCAACTTTATTGCACCTTTTGAGGTGCTATTTTTTTTACCTAAAATTAGGCGTTTTTATGGATATAGTATTAAAGCTTTTACAATTAAGTACAAAATTAACTACTTCGTAATATGTTATAATAAATTAGTTAGAACTATTTCATTAATATAATCATAGTAATACTATATGGTGCAGTATGGATAATACATTAA
>CAKPXR010000095.1 GCA_934202215.1 uncultured Veillonella sp. | reverse complement strand
AAGTTATCTAGCTCAAAACGCAAGAATTTCGCACAGAAGCTATGGAATGTGCTAAGCCAAATTCGATTAGCTACATCACCTACAAGACCTTCAACACGACTTTTCATTTCTTTTGCCGCTTTATTGGTGAAAGTAATCGCTAAGATTTCATAAGGATTGACACCTTGAGCTAATAAATGTGCAATACGAACAGTTAAAACCTTTGTTTTACCAGATCCGGCACCAGCTAAAATCAATAAAGGGCCTTCCGTATGTTGAACGGCTTGTTGTTGCTCTTTATTTAAACCTGTTAATAATGAATTCATCGGAACACCCCTATCGCCCTTACATATACTATAGTTTGATAATCATATAAATAGAGAAGAAGAACGTTGCAAGCAACGTTCTTTTCCCTTTGTATACTACTATACTATTTCATAGCACCAAGAATTGGTGGTACGATTTGTTTTTTACGAGACATAGTATTTGGCAAGAATACGCCATTGTCTTTAACTTCTTTTTCAAATGCTTTTGTTACTATAGCTTCTACATCACCGCTGAATAACAATGTAGTACTTTCATCAAGAATATTTGTAACCATGATGTAAGATGCATCGTAGTTATTCGCAGTACGAAGAGCCTCTAGTGCAGCAACAAGTTCAGCTTGTTTAGCCAAAACATCTGTTGTATCCATAACAGAAATTTGACCGATAGAAATCGTTTTACCTGCTTCGGAGAATTCTTTCATATCTGTACGAACGATATCATCGTTAGTCAAATCAGAAATATCAGCACCAGCTTTCAACATATCAAGACCATAAGACTCGATGTCAACGCCAGCGATTTCAGCTAATTTATGGGCCATTTCTTTATCTGTTTCTGTACATGTTGGAGAACGGAATAATACAGTATCAGAAATAATAGCAGATAACATCAAACCAGCAATTCCTTTAGGAATTTCTTGATTATTTTCCATGTACAATTTAGTAATGATTGTATTGGAGCAACCTACTGGTTCTAAACGCATGAATACAGGACCGTCAGTTTCGAAATCACCAATGCGGTGATGATCCACAACACCACACATATTCATAGATTTGTAGCCATCGATGATTTGTTTAGATTCATTGTGGTCTGTTAAATACAAGTTGCCACCTTCTGGAGCAAACTCTTCCCAGTTTTTAACGATTTGTGGGTGTTCAAAACCAAAATGATTCAAAATATATGTTGTTTCTTTATTTGCTTCACCTGCACATACAGGAGTTGCTGGTGTGCCCATTTGAGTTAACAAATTAGCAAAGGAAATAGCAGAACAAATGGAATCTGTATCAGGGCTTTTATGACCTGCTACATATGTTTTTACGTCACTCATAATATACCTCTTTTATATTAATTTCACACTTAATATCGACTTACGTCAATCCGATTTTTAACTCTATTATTATATCATAAATTATACAAAAAAACACGCCACTACTAAGTAGTGACGTGTTTTTGTCATTCTACAAATTTATTTAATGTAGATGATTAGTCGTGATTTTTTTTGCGGTTTGTCAACAAACCAGGTCCAAGTGTTTCAATGATGATGAACAACATTGGAATGATAAAGATACCAAACAATGTAGCTGTGGTCATCCCTGCTACTACTGTAATACCCATAGATGTACGAGCGCCAGAACCAGCACCAGTAGATACTGCTAGTGGTAATACACCAAGGATAAACGCAAAGGATGTCATCAAGATTGGACGCAAACGAATTTTTGCAGCTTCGATAGCGGCATCAACAACGTTCATACCACGCTCGTCAACACGAATCTTAGCATACTCGATAATCAAGATTGCATTTTTTGCGGCCAAACCAACAAGTGTTAAGAGACCGATCTGCATGTAAATATCATTTGCCAAAGAATATCTGCCTGTGAAGTTCAACAAGAATGGTACTAGAGAAGCACCAATCATACCAGATGGTACAGAGAACAATACGGCAAATGGAACCTTCCAGGATTCATATAGAGCAGCCAAAATCAAGAATACGAATACTAGACCTAAACCAAGAATTAACATAGTTTGAGAACCAGCTTTCAACTCTTCACGAGATTGACCTGCCCAGTCATATGTATAACCTGCTGGTAATGTTTTAGCTGCCGCCTCTTTCAATGCTTTAATAGCATCACCAGAGGAATAACCATTGGCTTGAGAACCACCGATTTGTACAGCCATGGCATTATCAAAACGAGTAATACTAGATGGTGTACCTGTTTGTTCCTTCGTAATATAGTTAGAAACTGGAACCATGAGGCCCTTGCTATTACGAACAGCTAACATATTAAGCTGATCAGCATTTTGACGATATGCATCTTCAGCTTGAACCACTACTTTATAGTTTTTACCATATGTAGTGAAGTCATTGACTTGAATACTACCATAGAAACCTTGTAATGTAGTAAAGATATCAGCTAATGCCACACCATCTTGAGCCGCTTTTTCACGGTTTACATCAAATTGTAAGGATGGCGTAGATGTATCAAAGGTAGTATAAATAGATTGAATTGCTGGACTCTTACGAGCTTCTGCAATAAATTCATTAGCACGTTCCGCCATAACTTGAGGGCTGTCACCAGCTTTATTAATAAGGTACATACTAAAGCCACCAGTAGTACCAAGACCTGGAATAGATGGTGGATTCAATGCAACAACTGTTGCTTCTGGTACCTTTTCAGCAGCAAAGCCAAATGTTTGACCAATCATTGCTTTAATAGATGTTGCTTGAGTTGTACGATACTTCCAGTCAGACATGGTAGCAAAGATTACACCAGCACTAGACTTTTGACCACCACCTAAGAGGTCAAAGACAGCTACAGTAAATACCTCTTGGAATAATTGTTCATCTTTTGGCTTTTCAGGATCATTTTTACCTTCCAAGAAAGAGGCAATTTTTTCAAGGGTCGCCATAGTACGTTCTGACGTAGCACCAGGTGGCTCATTAACAGCAATCATATAGTAACCGCTATCCTCTGCAGGTACAAAGGATGTTGGTAAGAAGAGGAATACCAAGCCAGTACCACCAGCGAAGATTAACAATGCAATAACAGTTAAGCTCAAACGATGGCTTAAACGAGCCAACTGGATACCATACCAATTGCTGAAACGTTCTAAGCCTGCATTGAATTTATTTAACTGACGATGTACCCAATCTTCACGCTCTTTTGGTGTGTGAGGTTTTAACATCGTAGCACATAGAGCTGGTGTCAAAACAAGAGCGACAATCGCAGAAATAACAACAGATACAGCAATTGTTAAGGCGAACTGTTTGTAAAGGATACCTGTCATACCACCCATAAAGGCAACCGGTACGAATACTGCTACCAATACAAAGGCGATACCAATTACAGGGCCTTGTACATTTTCCATCGCTTTAACAGCCGCCTCTTTAGGAGGTAAGCCATTATATTTCAATTCGTATTCAACAGCCTCTACTACTACGATAGCATCGTCAACTACGAGGCCGATAGCTAGTACCATCGCAAAGAG
>CAKPXR010000094.1 GCA_934202215.1 uncultured Veillonella sp. | reverse complement strand
TTCGCATATGGAGGGCCATCATGCAAAATGAAAGGTTTTGCGTCTTTACGCAATTCCAAACGTTTTTGATAAATTTTGTTGTCTTCCCAGAACTTTAAAATTTCTGGTTCGCGCTTAGGCAAATTGCCGCGCATTGGGAATTCTGTTTCAGGCAAATGTAACGTCTTACCGTAATCCATGATGTGCTCCTTTTACATAAAAAAATCGCCCGCCCCCGAAGGGACGGACGTAATATCCGTGGTACCACCCTACTGACCTTCTGTGAAAGCTAGCATATTCCGAGTATACGAAATAACTAGGCTTCATTTTGTGAAAGCCACTTAGACATATAACGGTGTTCACCGGCAGGGTCCCTGCTTGCTCCAAAGTGATCCGCAAGTCTCTAGATTTCCAAACCTTTCAGCCCATGAGTTCGGTCTCTACTAAATCCGTCTGAGACATGCCGTCTTTTTCAACGCAATCTTCATATAATAGATAATTATAGGACTCGTGAGGGGGAATTGTCAAATAATTTTCCATATAAAAAACAGTCCTCTACTCATCATAAGGAACCGTTAGTTACATATATCTTTTATTTTTTACATTGCACTAGTCATAAGTAATCGATCCACCAAGAACCATAGTACAAAGATTGCACATAGTAGACCTGCTGTGAGGCCTGTGGTAGGTGTGGAATCGATTAAACCAATTTCATGAGCCATTTGTTTTGTGAGGATAACTTGGCCTGTTGGTGAGCCGAAGCGATTCGTATGGTTTTCACCCGGAAGGGCCATCAATACTAGTAATACAAATGTACCAATAATAGGAACGAGTCCAACAAATACTAATCCTCCAGAACGGCCTTGGTCGTGCAAGCGTCGTACTGCAACAGCCACGCTAGGGATAACCATAACGACAGACATAAGTACAAGAATGACTAGCCCGAAGCCTACGCCAACAGCACTAGAGAGCGGACTAATATAGCTCAAGAATGCACAAGTAAATAGAATGGCTACAAATAGCAGTTGGTACATCAAAAAAAAGTTCCAATATTCACTACGACTAGCACGCCCTTCAAAGTCAGCGTATTTATAAACAAAACATTGTTTAAAGTTTTCAATCATTCCTAGACTATATTTATCTAACGAAGTAGGTGCTTTACGGATACGTCCACAGTTTGGACAGTATCGTTCACTTTTGGGCACCTCATGTCCACAATATGGACAAGGTCTCATACTAAACTCCTTCCAACCACAGCAGGAAACCGTAAAACTCATAAAGTCCTGTTGCTCTAACACATATAGTAACTTAGATATGTTGTAAAACGTCATATCTATAATTTTGAATTCATTTCTATTTCATTTTACTACAAAGTGTTATATTGTCTATAAAGGAGTTGTTAAACTTTTATAAAATAAAATAATAAGTATGCTATCAAATACAGGTCAATACTATATGTATCCATTAGCATTAATACCATACCATAGTATATCACCTATGGTGTTAGCAAATATGATGGACTGAATAATAAAAATAGTAATACCCATAATCCAGTCTTGGCGACGAGAAGGTGTTTCTTCAAGTCCTGTAGATTTACTAATCATAGCAGTAACAGGAACATAGGCGGTTCTTTCACCATAACTATTCTCGCCTTCATCGCCTCGTTTCAATTCATAGTTTAAGAATATAAAGAATCCTATAATAGGAATAAAGGAGATGATCTGAGTCCAGCCACTGCGCCCAATATCATGCATACGTCGCGCTGTAATAGCAAGATTGGGGATTATAAAGAATAGAGTCACTAACAGGGTAATCGTATCAATAATAGACTCAAAGTTATAGAGACCCACACCTTTACAAAGAATAGCTACTATCCCCAATGTTCCTTGAACCATCATCATTCCGGCCATAAACCGCCAGTATTCGCTACGGCTCGCACGACCTTTAAAATTAGCGTAGTTTTTGATGCCTAGCACGAAGGCATCGGTATAGTTTAGATCATACATATTTACAGATGCCATACTAGTCCTCCTCAAACTCTTCAAAACCTACGATTTTCCAATCATTACCCATATTGTATAAACGCACTAACATAGATGGCCTTCCATCTACAAAATCCACGCGATAACCTATATAGTTCACCACAGTATCATCATCAATCTCTTGGGTTACATAGTCTAATTGTATAGACTTAACTGCCGAACGAGATTCCTTTGCTTTAGCTTGTTGCCAAAGATCAAAGGTGCCGTACCGTTCCATTTCACGACTGCTCAATTCTCGATACGCACTATGGTAATCGCCATCAGCAAGTGCTTTGTAATATTCCTTCACCACTAAATATCCTTCTGTTGTGGCGGAATCACTACGTAATAATCGATTTGCTTTCTTGGTGAAAGCCCCCTGCCCTAAATTACCAAAAGCTGCTTCTTCTACCATATAATTATGCCCCATCATAGAGGTCCCTACACTGCTGGCAACCCAGCCTAAAACAAGGATAGCCACGATAACTACACCCGAAATAGACTGCTTTTTACTTATACTTGGTTCTACAGGTATCTGCTCATTAATTATGTTTACTTCTTGTCGAGGAGCCGACCGCTTACATAATAAGTACAGCAAAATCAACCATCCTAAAATAGGAACAAAGACGAGAATCATCAATGTTGGATCATTATTAGAATCACGCAACCGTCTAGCTACTAACATAATAGTCGGCAATATTAATAATACCGTCAACGCCGTCAATATACCGCTTCCTAAGGATATGGCATATAGAAATCCATAGGGTATGAAGGTAGCAAGCCCTGTTATAAATGTAACTAGACCGTATACAAAGGTCATAGCGCTTATGGTAAGCCAAAAGTCGGCTGTCGTTGTTCGTCCTTTACCATTTGCATAGTTTTCTACTAGCTCGCGATAGAGGATGTTAAATACTCTCTGCTTCATAAATCTCCTACTATATTTAGATATGATACAAACTTAGATATTACTATTATACTATGCTTTTCCAAACCACTTACTTTCATTTTTTCTTCATTAATTTTGCCTATACTAATAATATATTTTTTACAACTAAAATTCGTGCAATTAAGTTTGTATAGGAGATAATACTTATGAACGCTAAATTGACTAAAGTAGTAGCTATGGCCAGCTTGGCAGCATTCTTAACAGTTGGTATTGGTGCTAATGTAGCGCAAGCTAAAGATTACCACTTTAAAATCGGTGAAAACCATCGCATGGTAAAGAACGATGATGGTACAGTAGATAGCAGTGCTCATCCATGGTTCAAACCAGATCAAAACAAACATAGAAAACACAAAATTTCTGAACGTGAAAAACATGATAAAAATGCCACTGCTAAACGTAGTGAGCAACATCAGCGTTCCGAATCTACAAACGGCTAATCATTCCCCTTTCATAACTGGTTATCCAGTCATATGACACATAACTAAACTAACTAACATAAAAAGGACGTTATACACATGTTGAACTGCACCCCAAAAATTGGACACAATTTTTGGAGGTGCAGTTTTTTATGTCAAAATATTCAAAAGAAGTAAAA
>CAKPXR010000093.1 GCA_934202215.1 uncultured Veillonella sp. | reverse complement strand
AAATCCTGTTGACTATAGCTTGTTAATAGTACGACTGGTGCTTCATGGTGAAAGCCAATTTGACGTGCTGCTTCGATGCCATCTAGTTCTGGCATTTTTACATCCATTAGAACAATATCAGGCTTATATTCTTTACAAAGCTTAATGGCTTCCACTCCATTAGTGCCTTCTGCTACAACTTCATGACCACAGGATTCAATAATATCGCGTAGATCCATACGTATAAGGGATTCATCATCCACAATTAAAACGCGCATTTACTTCTCCTTCTTCATATGTATTGTTACTAGTACACCAATATCTGTATTTTCTACAGATAGTTTACCTTTTAGCTCATGGGTAACTAAATTATTAATGATAGTTAGCCCTAAGCGCTTATTAGAATTAATTGAAAACTCTGGAGGCAACCCTTTACCCGTATCAGAAAAAGCTAATACAATATATTCCTCTGACTCTGTAACAGCTAAACGAATCCCTCCATTTTTACCATCTAATCCATGTTCAAGGCTATTGGTAATTAGCTCATTAATTATAAGGGATACATAACTTGCCATATGAGAGGAAATCAACATATCCTCTCCACTATAGGTAAACGTAACATCTTGGTCTTGTCGAACCATACTCATACGCAATAAGCGACATAGCTCGTCATAAATTGATCGGATACCTATATAATCCTCGTCATAATGGGACACAATATCATGAACTAATGCCATACTTTCAATACGATTTATCCCCTCTTGCAAGGCTTGTTTAACCTCCGGCAAGCTAGACCTTCTAGCCTCCATGCGCAACAATCCGGCTACCGTTTGTAAATTATTTTTTACGCGGTGATGAACCTCTTTAATAATCGAGTTTTTTACTAGTAATTCTTGTTGCTGCTTACTTTCACGAGTACAATCGTGAAGGACGAGGAAACAACGTGTTTCATTACGCCCCATAGCAATAGGAATCATATGTTGACGAATGACCATATCTTGATAGATCTCTTCACTAGTGTATATGGTTCTATCATCTAACACTTGTTGGATGGCTGAAACTTTTAAGGTACTACTATAAATTGATGAGCCCACAAGTCGTCGGTCAAATCCTAGCAAATCTACTAGTTGTACAGCCGCCTCATTACCATACAGAATTCTATGAGAATCATCAAAAATGATTAAACCATCAAAGTAAGAAATCGGTTCATACGATTGTATTTGCTCATCCATAGCAGTCAGCATAAGCCGTTGCATCGTATCCGACAAGGTATACTCTTGCTCATATTGCTCCATCTTAATAGATGGAGACACGGTAAAAGATATGCCCCCAATAATACGCCCACCATTATCTACAACAGGAAAAACATGTTGTCGTTGATCATGTTCTACCCCAATAAGCGGTTGTCCATTTTCCATCATAGAATGCCACGTATTATTACCTCTTAACTGTCGAGTAATAACACCTTGCTCACTCCGTTCAATACACAGCATATCAGCACGCAGTTGCGTACTACCTTGCGATGTCTCCAGAAGGGGCGTAAAAATCTGTATCCTTTGACGGGTCAATGACTCGCCAAAGGATATAAGTTTACTAATATGCTCTAATAATGAGGTTTGTAATGGACCTAATGGTGTTGTATTTAAAATATCTTGACCGATATCCACAATTAATCCTCTTTCCAAGATACATGACCAATTTCAACACTTGGTTTTGCATTCAATGTTAAATCTGCGAATTTACCAGCTCGAGCCATATAATAAGCGCGACAACCAATCATCGCCGCATTATCAGTGGACAAAATTTTATGAGGCTTGTAATATGTAAAACCTTCTTTTTCGCACATCTTTTGTAATGCCGCTTGTAAACCTTTATTAGCAGAAACGCCACCAGCTATGGTAATACGAGTTTCACCCAATGTATGCGCTGCATCTCGTGTTTTCTCAACTAATACATCCACAATCGCCTTTTGGAAGGACGCTGCAACGTCCGCTTGATTTATAGGTTCATTCTTTTGCTGCTTACTATTTAAATAGTTTAACACCGCAGATTTCAAGCCACTAAAACTGAATTCGAAATTACCAGGCTCACTCAAAGCCTTTGGAAATTCAATAGCATCTGGATTGCCTTCAATTGCGAGGGCATCGATATGAGGGCCACCTGGGTATGGGAACCCCATAACACGAGCAATTTTATCAAATGCTTCCCCCGCTGCATCATCCCGAGTCTGTCCAAGGATATCAAACTCTTCATAGCCTTTTACATGGACTAACATGGTATGACCACCAGACACAACAAGACTCAAAAATGGAGGCTCCAATTCCGGATTAGCTAAGAAATTAGCAAAAATATGACCTTCCATATGGTGAACTGGTACCAAAGGAATACCTGTAGCAAAGGATAACCCCTTCGCAGCAGCTACACCAACCAATAATGCGCCTACAAGGCCTGGACCGTAGGTAACACCAATATGGTCGATATCTTGTAACGTCACATTTGCATCGTGCAGAGCTTGATCTATGACAGGTATGACTTGTTCTATATGATGGCGTGATGCGATTTCAGGTACAACACCACCAAATTTTCTATGAATAGGCACTTGGCTAGAAATTACATTGGATAACACCGTGCGACCATCCTTTAGGACGGATGCAGATGTTTCATCGCAACTACTTTCCAAGGCTAATGTGTATATACTCATTCTATTTCCTCTGAAACGAGAGACATAATATAAGCATCCTCTTTTGGCTCTGAATAATAATCTTTGCGAATTCCTTTAACAGTAAATCCTAGATTTCTATACATTGCCAAGGCAGGTAAATTAGATATGCGTACCTCCAAGAAGATTTCATGCATCCCTCTATTCAAACATTCATCTATTAATTCTTTAGTAAGTTTTGAGCCATATCCCTTACCACGGGCGGAAGGTAGAATGGCGATATTCGTAATCTGTCCTTCATCGTATACGAGCCAAGCACCCGCATAGCCCACAATATGCTCATCTTCACAAATAACCATATATAGCTTATTATGGGCCCCTTCAAGTTCAGCAAGTACAGATTCTAAGCTCCATGGAACAGAAAAGGACTGTTGCTCTATATCATAAATGGCTTGAGCATCATCTACCGTAGCTAACCGAATCTCCATTATTCTACTCCTGCCGCTTCGGTGACAACAACTGTAGGATTTTGGTTCAACATGTCTGGATTATCCTTATGTCGTTCCTCCCATAAAACCTCTGCTTCAGAGCGACGGATATAATAAGGAACCATATCCATTGGATCACATATCTCTTCACGGATAACTAAGTCGCGTCCCGCTAAAAGTAAAGAGCTAGCTTTGGGAATGCGTTGTGAAATATCTAGAATAGTCAAATTAGTATCGTTTTCGTCTAAAAGCTTTTCAATGCGCTTGATACCATCACCTAAGAATAAAACCTCTTCCTTTGTTTCTCGGAACTTTTCTAATAAATCACTAGCCGCAATAACAAACGGTTCCTCTTTACATACTAGCTCATTATTTTCATATCGATACAATCCGGCATATACATGCTTTTTCTGAGCGTCGATAACAGTACAAATTGTACGGTC
>CAKPXR010000092.1 GCA_934202215.1 uncultured Veillonella sp. | reverse complement strand
GACCGTACATCGCCAAACTTTGTTAGTATACGTAACCACATCTTTGAACAATTCCAATTAGCAAAAGAAGACAAAATAGAGTTCTATATTTAGTTGTTTTACGATATACTATAAGTAGCTGAAGAATTGTAAGAATTCACTGTTAGCACAAAAAAACTCCCTCAAGAACGGCGAAATACTTGAGGGAGTTTTTTATTGCTTATTTTATATTTCTTATGCAATTCGTGTAATTATCATGTATAGTAGATATATATCGGTAATAACATATGAAATTTAAATTGGAGGCTGCATGTCTTTATTTGAGTTAGAGAAGACCTTGTCTTTTGATGAATATATAGCGTCCTTTGATGCAGGGTGTGTAGCGAAGGTACGCGGTTTTGTAGATTGGCTGGCTCAGTATCAAGGTGGTTTCGTTCATAATCCGTGGGGTGAAGTAAATCCCGATTTAGAGATCGTTACAGACGGTTTTGATGCGGCCCAAGTGCGTCGAGATAATTTGGTAGCCTATTTATTACCACGCTTAGGTCGAGCTAAGGTCTTTGTAGTGGCCGAGGCTGTAGGATACCAAGGAGGACGCTTTACAGGTATTGCTATTACTTGTGAAAGAATGTTATTAGATAAGCATAAAACCATTCGTGCAAAGGATATAACGCCGATTCGATTGGCACGCACTAGTTCGCCAACCAGTTCTTTATTAAAGGGGACTCAACAAAAGGATGGTTTTAATGAGCCTACTGACACTGTGGTATGGAGTGCCATTGTTGAGAAGGGCATCGATACTTATGATACATTGCTATGGAATATATTCCCCTTCCATCCCCATAAGGATGGTAATCCATTGACGAATCGCACGCCTACGGATAAAGAACAACAAGTAGGCTGGGAATATACAAAACGATTGTTAGACTTACATCGTGAGTTAGGCGGTATAGAACCTCTTGTGTTAGCAGTAGGACAAAAGTCCGCTGATACAATGGGAAAATTTGGCCTGTCTGCTATTGGTTTGCGTCATCCTGCAAATGGTGGAGCTAACCTATATCGACAAGGATTTGCTGAGGCTGTAGACACATACTTAAAATAATAAGTGATTGAGAGTTTTGGAGAGAACGGTGCTTGGCGCATCGAAGGCTTTTATAAATCTATGCCAGATGATGATAAATAGAATAGATATGTTTAATAGCGTTAACATGGGGGCGCCTCTTTTGTTAACGCTATTTTTATGTTACAATAACAGTAATGTATGAAAGCGAGGCTTTCATCAAAATCGATCGGATTATATTGCAAAGTTCATTAGATTGGAACGAAGAGAACGTACCCGTCGCGGCTGACATGTCTAATGATGGCAATATACTCATTTGCTATGGCAAATGGTCACAACAACACTAGGAACGGCAAAAATTGATAGCGCATTTTTGCGCCCATTTGACGAGACGCTAGTATTTTAGCGCCTTTTTCTTTGTGTGGCCTCCATAGCATAGATCAATTCAAGTGATAGGTGAGAAAAGAAACTATGTTAAATAAAATAATGAACAAAATTTTAGGAGGAACTGTGAATACAACAGATAATCAGGTTACTGCACAAGTGAAAGCAGAACCAACAGTAGTGAAAACTGCTACTCATACAGCTGCGGCTGAAGGCGAACATAAACAAACTCGCCGCCGTACTAATACACGCCGTCCTGCTGGTGAAAGTCGTACTCGTCAACACGCGACTGGTGAAGGCGAAGGCACAACACGTCAACGCCGTACAAATACTCGTACAAATGCAAATGGTGGTCGTACGAATACGACACGCCGTACAAATACACGTCGCAATGCTGAGCAAGGTGAAGGTCAAGAACGTACAGACTGTAAACCTCGTCAAACTCGTGCGCCACGTGGTGAACGTAGTGAAAATACACGTAATACGAGAACTAATAACGGTCGGAATGGTCAAAACCGTAACAACCGTCCAAATAATCGTTCCACAAACCGCAACAATCAAGAGGCACCTGTGGAATTAGTAGGTCGTACACCAAATGGCGCTAACAAGGGTAAATTCCAAATCATCCCGTTAGGCGGCCTTGGCGAAATCGGTAAAAATATGACCATCTTCCAATATGAAGATGAAATCATCGTTCTTGATGCGGGCCTTGCGTTCCCTAGTGAAGATATGCTTGGCGTAGATATCGTTATTCCTGACATGAGTTATATCATCGAGAATAAGGACCGCGTAAAAGCAGTCGTTATCACTCATGGTCACGAGGACCATATCGGTTCCTTGGCGTACCTTATGAAGGAAATCAATTGCCCGGTATATGCAACAAATCTCGTTTGTGGTTTGATTGAAGGCAAATTCAAAGAGCATAAAGTATCTCCAAAATGTCTTCGCACCATTGCTGCAGGCGATGAAGTGCAAATTGGTCAAGTTAAGGTTGGTTTTATCCAAACAAATCACTCCATTCCTGACTCTTGTGCTGTGTACTTCGATACACCAATCGGCACTGTACTTCATACAGGT
Source organism: uncultured Veillonella sp. (assembly GCA_934202215.1). Lineage (GTDB taxonomy): Bacteria > Bacillota > Negativicutes > Veillonellales > Veillonellaceae > Veillonella. The sequence goes on along the minus strand of CAKPXR010000092.1, from coordinate 1,255 downwards.
GACTTTAAAATTGACCAAACCCCAGTTGATGGTCGTTTGATGGATATGCATAAATTTGCTGAGCTCGGTAACAAAGGCGTATTAGCGTTGATGTCCGACTCTACAAACGTTGAAAAACCAGGTACTACAGGCTCTGAAAGCTCCGTAGGTCCTGCTATTAAACAAGCTGTAGGCGAAGCGAAAGGTCGCGTTGTATTGGCTACATTCGCATCTAACGTATCCCGTATTCAACAAGCTATTGATGCGGCAGTTATGTATAACCGTAAGGTTGTCGTTATGGGCCGCAGTATGGTAAATGTTACAGAAATCGCTCAAGAACGCGGTTACTTGAACATTCCACCAAATACAATTATTGACGTAGATGTAATGCACAACTACACTGATGATCAAATCATGATTTTAACAACTGGTTCTCAAGGCGAACCGATGGCAGGCTTGTCCCGTATGGCTACTAGCAATCACCGTACTGTAGAATTGGCACCGAATGATACTGTTATCATCTCTGCTACACCAATTCCTGGTAACGAAGGTGCTGTAGGCAGAACTATTGATAACTTACTTCGTTTAGGTTGTCATGTAGTATATGGTAAAGATCGTGGTATTCACGTATCTGGTCATGCGAGCCAAGAAGAGCTTAAAACAATGCTTAACCTTGTTCGTCCAGAATACTTCATCCCGGTTCATGGTGAGTACCGCATGTTGCGTCGTCATGGTGAACTTGGTGTTGCTATGGGCGTTGATCCTAAGAAGGTTCTTATCGGTGACAATGGTCAAATCTTTGAATTTGATAAAGATGGTGGTCGTAAAGCTGGCCGTGTACAAGCTGGCGCTATCTTTGTAGATGGTCTTGGCGTTGGTGACGTAGGTAACATCGTTATTCGTGACCGTCAACAATTGGCGCAAGAAGGTATGGTTATCGTTGTTATGGCGATGGATAAAGCTTCTGGTACAATCGTAGCTGGCCCAGACCTCGTATCCCGTGGTTTTGTATACGTACGCGATGCAGAAGAACTTATGATTGCTGCAGAACACCGTGTAGACCAAGTCCTTGAAGAATGTGAAATGCAACGCATTAAAGACTGGACTACTATTAAGCAAAACGTACGTGATGCGTTGGGTAAATTCTTCTATGATAAAACTCGACGTCGTCCAATGATTTTGCCGATTATTCAAGACGTATAATCACATACAATATATAAAAGTACCGCACCTTATGGTGTGGTACTTTTAACATTTTAAAAAGGACCTATGGAAC
>CAKPXR010000091.1 GCA_934202215.1 uncultured Veillonella sp. | reverse complement strand
GAGTCCGGTAGAATACCGAACTCATTCCCAAAAAGTAGCTTAATTATATCTGTCCAAGAAAATGGGTGCAGATCACACTATGTACTAGGTCTTTTTTATGTATTGTATTAATGTTTATAATTGTACAAAATCTTATTCGATGAATTATACATGCAGTATCCTAATAATTTGTATAATATGTTTATACATAAGCTTTATAGAAATCAATAAATTGCTGTGCCACAGGAGATAAAGCATGGCCTTTGAGGGTAATAAATGCTTTTTTGAAATCGCCTGAAAACTCTGGTAATTTAATACGGGACATTTTACGATGGTTAATGAGCTCTTTACCATCCATAGGAACTAAAGATACAGTTCTACCAGAGGATGCCCATTCGATAGCAGAACTCTTAGTTGTAGTAATAGCGACCGCATTCAGTTGATCCATGTCTGTTAAGCTAGATTGCATAATCATTCTTACAGAGCCACCAGATAGGGATAATGGACACTTTTTAATATCATCCCAAGTGATAGTATCATGTTCACGATCTATCCAGAATACGTCACGACGGAAAATAGCATATAGGTGTTCTTCTTGGGTAAGAAGAATATCAAATTTATCAGTGTCTACCATTTGGATATTTGCAATACCAAGCTCTGCATTACCATTAATAAGTTGATTGACCACATTAGTCATTAATCCTTCATAGATTTCGAAGTGAACTGACGGGTATTTCATGGAAAAGGCTGGTAAATATTGTTGTACGATTGGTGTGGAACGAGATGCAGAGGTAGCAATTCTCAATGTGCCTTCAATGCGTGAATTCAACTGTTGCACTGCATTGTATGTAGATTCTTCAATGGAGCATAATTGTTGAGCTTTTTCATAAAAAATCTTACCAGCATCAGTCAGTTGTAAGTTTGAACCTCGTTGACCGCGCTTGATATTGATGAGTTGAGCTCCAAATTCAGCTTCTAAATATTTTAATTGTTTACTTAAAGCTGGTTGTGTAATATGAAGAATCTCTGCGGCCTGCGTCATATTGCCCGTTTGAACGAGGGTAATAAAATTGTGGTAGTAAGATGTATCCATAGAATCTCCCTATTATACACAAAATAAGATAAATAAAATTTATAACGAACTAAGTAATAGTAATTTCACATTTGACCGAATAGTATATATACTATATTAATAAAGGTAAGAGAAAGAGAAATGTGTTTAAAATAAACTTTCTATTCTTATTACAATTATTAATATAATAACAGTGATTAAGAAAGTAGGTACTATCATGGGCGTAGTGAAAAGAACATTAAGCAAAGCAATTCGTAATTGGGAAGCACGTAGATTAATGACTGCACATAATACAGGTCTTAGTCGTAAAAAACAATTGGAACGCGTATGGCCTCATCCATTAACTACAGAAAAACGTCATGAACTTGGTCAAGGCGTAAGTGGATTAGTTCATAGTGACAATTAATTGCTTAGTGAATACTGGCTAGATTATATATCTAGTGGTAGTACCACTTCAATAGAATTTAATATAGTACAAGTAGCAGCTCCATGACTCATGTCTTGGAGCTCTTTTTGTATGCGCTCTACATCAGTTGGTGGTACTAAGATGGTTATATCTACAAGTTCACCAAAGCTTGCTTCATAATGTAATTTTTGATCTTGCACATATCTTTCTATTGCACCATATAGTGAATAGTCTATGGTTGCTTGCAGTTGAGTTCGTGTTGTGTGTAGTTCTTTAGGGGCAAGACGTAAGGTTTCTGCAACGGAGTGTGAGTATGCACGAATCAAACCACCTGCGCCTAGTTTAATGCCTCCAAAATAGCGCGTTACTACGACAGCTACGTTAGTAATACCCGTTTTTTTAAGTACTTCTAACATAGGTTTTCCAGCGGTACCAGATGGTTCTCCATTGTCAGAAGACCGTTGTTGCTCTTGTTTGGGTCCTAAAGCAAAGGCTGTACAATTATGGCGTGCATCCCAAAATTCTTTGTTGATGCGGCTAATAAAAGCTTGTGCTTCTTCTTCTGTAGAACAAGGGTATATTGTTGTGATAAAACGTGATTTCTCAACAACATATTCATGGCGAAATTCCTTCGATATTGAAGTAAATTCTACTATAGGGCTTATTGATTCACACATAGATTCACCTCCTTTTGAGTCAATGTTTATGTTTATTCATCATCACTTTATTATAATCTATTTTTTCATGCTATGTATAGGTGCTAGAAGGTTTATTCTCCTAGAAAAACGGAATAGGCCTCTATATTTGGTAGGATATTGACGAAATGAGAATTTATGTTATTATTGATTGTAGACGTATGAATGAATACTCATGTAAAAGTGTTCATATATTAAATCATTGGGTGTTTATAATATATCCTGTTTGTGATTTATGATATGTATACTGTGAGTTTCTCACTTATATGAATGTATAAGAATATATATCTTTGAAAATTTTGGTAGAAAGAAGTGATATGATGAGTAAGAAGAAACAAGAGTTTGATATTACAGGTATGCACTGTGCCGCTTGTGTAAAGCGCGTTGAAAACGTTGTTTCTAAGATTGATGGTGTAGAATCTGTAAAGGTAAATCTACTCACTCGAAAGGGGAGCGTAGAATACAAAGATGGTTCTAATGTAGAACCACAACAGATTATTGATGCCATCACTAATATTGGTTTTGGCGCTGCAGAAGCAGATGAAACAAAACAAGAAATAGAAAAAGTTAATTTAAAACCTCATATTACGCGTCTTATCATTGCTGCTTGTATGGCTGTACCGATGATGATTAACATGACATTACATCGTTTTGGTATTCAAGCCTTGCCTGTATGGGTAGAGTTCATTCTTGCTACCATTGCCCAGTTTGGTCCTGGTCTTATGTTCTATAAGAGTGCATGGAGTGCGGTGAAGAATGGCGCTCTTACTATGGATGTTTTAGTCGTAATGGGAACAACAGTTGCTTATCTATTTAGTATTTTTAACTGGCAGTTCCATCCTGAGCTAGGTCCTCATGGTATTTATTTTGAAACTTCAGCATGGCTCATTACATTCATCCTTCTTGGTAAACTGTTAGAAGAAATTGCTAAGGGACGTACCTCTGAAGCACTTCAAAAATTGATTGCTTTGCAACCAGCAACAGCTCATGTGTTGCGCAATGGTGAGTTTGTAGATATTCCTACATCCAAGGTTGTAGCAGGTGATATTTTACAAGTTCGAGCAGGCGAAAAAATTCCAGTAGATGGTACTATTACTGAAGGCTATTCTACCGTAGACGAAGCTATGCTCACAGGTGAAAGCTTACCTGTAGAAAAAGAGGTTGGCTCTGAAGTTATTGGTGCTACCATTAACTTGAGTGGTGCTTTCACAATGGAAGCAAAACGTATCGGCTCTGATACAATGCTATCCCAAATCATTAAAGTCGTGGAGGAAGCGCAAACCTCTAAAGCAAGTATTCAACGTATTGCAGATATCGTTGCTCAATATTTTGTGCCTACCGTTATTGGCCTCGCTGTATTGACTGGCCTTGTATGGTATTTTATTGTAGGCGATTCTGTTAATGTAGCTCTCATCAATGCCACAGCGGTGCTTGTTATCGCTTGTCCTTGTGCGCTTGGCCTCGCTACACCAACATCTATCATGGTTGGATCTGGCCTAGGTGCGGAACATGGCGTCCTCATCAAGAGTGCAGAATATCTTGAAAAGGCTGGCAAATTAGATGCTATCGTTATGGATAAAACAGGCACACTTACACAAGGTGTTCTCGATGTAACGGCTTTCAAAAACTATAATGGTGATGAAAGTCGGAATATGTCCCTTATGATGGCCCTTGAAAGTGGTACATCTCATCCGATTGCAAAAGCTATGGTCTACTACGGTGAAGA
>CAKPXR010000090.1 GCA_934202215.1 uncultured Veillonella sp. | reverse complement strand
AAGCCTGGTGAAACTTTCACAGGATACGTATCTGAAATTGCAAAAGGTACAAAAGGTAACATGGGCGCTACAAGTAACAGTGTTGTGTACTATACTGTAAAAGTTCAAATTCCTGAAAATATTTCCAACAACTTCTTACCATCTATGACGGCTCGTGCAACCATCTTTGGTGAAGATATTAAAAACACATTGGTAGTACCACTTACTGCAGTGCGTACAGATAAGCAAGGTGAATACGTATATGTTATTAAAGATGGTCAACCAGTACGTACAGCTGTTTCTACAGGTGTAACTGGGGATACTAATGTACAAATTTTAAAAGGTTTATCTGAAGGTGATGAAATCATCGTAAGTGGTGATGTAACGGCACCTAAGAATAATAGCCGTGGACCATTCTAATAGTAGGTGAATATGAATCAAGCAGTAATCGATATACAAGGGATTACGAAGACCTATGTAAATGGTAAATTATCGGTGCCTGTTTTGCATGGTATCGATTTACAGGTTAATAAAGGCGAATTCGTATCTATTATGGGTCCTTCTGGTTCTGGTAAGTCTACCTTTATGAACATTCTTGGCTGTTTAGACAGACCAACGACAGGTTCATACCGCCTTAATGGCGATGAGGTAGCTACCTTATCCGATGATGAATTGGCCTTTGTACGAAATAAACAAATAGGCTTTGTATTCCAAAGTTTCAACTTATTAACAAAATTAACAGCCTTAGAAAATGTAGCGCTCCCTATGATTTATGCAGGGATGGATAAAAAATCGCGTAATGAACGAGCTGCTGCACTATTATCTTCCGTTGGTCTTGGCGAACGTATGGATCACTTGCCATCTGAGTTGTCTGGTGGTCAACGTCAACGTGTGGCCATTGCTCGTGCACTGGCTAATAACCCTGCTATCATCATGGCCGATGAACCGACAGGTAACCTTGACTCCAAGTCGACTATCGATGTTATGAATATTTTTAGAGGCCTTTACGATGAAGGGCGAACTATAATCCTTGTTACTCATGAACCGGAAATTGCAACCTATGCAAGTCGCAATGTAGTATTGCGTGATGGTTTAATTGTAGAGGATTCCCAAAATCTTAATATGACGCCTGTACAGGAGGTGCCACATGTATAAAGAGAGTTTCTTAATGGCATGGGCATCCCTCATTGCTAATAAAATGCGATCCATTTTAACCATGTTAGGCATTATTATCGGTGTAGCCGCTGTAATTGCCTTAGTATCTATTGGTAATGGTGTAAAGCAAGATATCCAAAATTCTATTTCTAGCTTAGGTTCTAATCTATTGATGGTTATGCCTGGTGCACCTCGTACACCGGGGGTTCGTCCTTCGGCAGGATCTATGAAGTCTTTAAAGGTTTCTGATTACGAAGCTATTTCAAAGTTAGATGGTGTTAAAGCGGCTAGTCCTATGACAAATGGCTCGTATGTAGTGATTTATCAAAATAAGAACTGGACTACTTCAGTATCTGGTGTTAGCTATAACTATTTAGATGTAAACAATTGGTCTATGAAATCAGGTCGCTTCTTGTCTGAAAAGAATGTACAGAATCGTGAACGCGTTGCAGTCGTAGGTAAAACAGTTGTTAAGAATCTATTTGGTGATGAAGATCCAGTAGGTGCTGAAATTCGTGTCAAAAATATTCCATTCCGTATTATTGGTGTTCTTAATAGTAAGGGCAGCGGTGCTATGGGTAATGACCAAGATGATATGGTAATTATTCCATATACTACAGCTATGGAACGGGTAGAAGGTGTTGATTATCTCCGTATGATCTACGTGGTAGGTAAGGATGAAAGTGGTATCGATCGTTTACAATCCGATATTGAAAACCTATTGCGTGTACGACATGGTATTAAAGATACAAACCTCGATGATTTCAATATCCAAAACATGAACTCCATCATGGAAACTATGGAGGAAACAACAGGTACGTTAACATTATTCCTTGGTGCTGTAGCGGCCATTTCCCTTGTGGTTGGTGGTATTGGCATTATGAATATTATGCTCGTATCCGTAACTGAACGGACAAGAGAGATTGGTGTACGTAAAGCTTTAGGTGCTACTTATAGTGTTATCGTTACACAGTTCCTTATCGAAGCTGTTGTTATCAGTTTGATGGGGGGCATTATAGGGATTATACTCGGCATAGGCTCATCTAAGCTGATTGGCATGGCTTCGGGCATGAGTACGGTTATATCTATACCAACGATTGTAATGTCCTTTGCATTCTCTATGGCAATAGGTTTGATCTTTGGTATTTATCCAGCTCGTAAAGCGGCTAAACTTAATCCAATTGATGCATTACATTATGAATAATCCTTAGTTGTAGATGCGTTTTCTTAAGAACATACTACATAATTAGATAGAGTCATTCGCATATGGTGCGTTGCATGATACAATATGTATGATGTAACGCACCATTTTTATATGTTTGTATTGAATGTTGATATATAACTATAGATATTTTCATACAGGCATGTAATAGAATTAGTATTTAGATTCGTTAACCTATGTGGGTGTATATAGAATGGAGAACCTTATGGCTACAACATTGTTAGAATATTTCAACGAATTACGAGATCAAAATCCATTTTCTTGGGTAAAAGATTCTGAGATTACAGCGGTTGAACCAGGTCATGCAGAAATGACCTTACAAACTAATGAAACAGAGTATTGCAATTTTAGAGGGGATTTGCATGGCGCCGTTTGTATTGGCTTAGCAGATAGTGTGATGGGAACAGCTTGTTTTACATTGGGCAAATCTGTGAGCACTATCGATCTTAATGGTAACTATGTAAAATCCGTTAAGGGTGGTACTGTATTACGCGGCGTAGCCAATGTAGAGCACAATGGCAAAACAACCATGGTGGCTACGGCCCGTATTTATAATGAATTAGGTGAACTTGTACATTTAGTTCGTGGTACGTTTTTTGTACTAGAAGAGAAGCCATTACCTGAATTACCATGGCGTTTTATTGAAGAAGACAACCCTGATTTGGTATAATATAGTTTAGACTTTTAAATATAGGAGGATGCTTTAATGAAAGAAGAATTACAACGGATTAAGGCTGAAGCTCTTGATGCGATTAAAGGGTTGACAGATATACAATCACTGCAAGATATACGCGTTAAATATTTAGGTAAAAAAGGTGAGGTAACGGCATTACTAAAAGGTCTTGGTAAATTATCTCCAGAAGAACGTCCGAAGGCTGGCGCCCTCGTTAATGCTGTTCGTGAAGCATTAGAAGCCGAAATTGATACGGTTAAAGTTCGTATGGAAACGGCAGAGTTAAACGCTCGTTTAGAACAAGAGCGTATTGATATTACATTGCCTGGTCGTGTACCAAAAACTGGCCATATTCATCCATTAACTAAAGTTAATGAAATGATTGAAGACTTCTTTATGAAAATGGGGTATACCGTTGAAGAAGGCCCAGAGATTGAGCAAGATTACTACAACTTTGAGTGCTTAAATTTACCTAAAGATCATCCTGCACGTGATATGCAAGATTCCTTCTATATTACAGAAAACTTCTTATTGCGTACCCATACATCTCCAGTACAAGCTCGTACAATGCAACGTCATGAACCTAATAGCCCAATCCGTATGATTGCGCCTGGTAAGGTTTACCGTTGGGACTATGATGCGACTCATTCTCCTGTATTCCATCAAGTGGAAGGCCTCATCATCGATGAGCATATTACATTTGCTGATTTAAAAGGTACATTAGAGTCCTTCTTACGTCATATGTATGGTGATGAAACAAAGGTACGTTTCCGTACAAGCTTCTTCCCATTCACAGAACCATCTGCAGAGGTAGATATTTCCTGTGTAATGTGTGGTGGTGAAGGTTGCCGTGTATGTTCTCATACAGGTTGGCTTGAAATTTTGGGTTGCGGTATGGTTCATCCTGATGTATTGCGTATTAATGGGTACGATCCTGAAAAGGTTAAAGGCTTTGCCTTTGGCAT
>CAKPXR010000089.1 GCA_934202215.1 uncultured Veillonella sp. | reverse complement strand
CTTGTATTCCCTGAAAATGGCTACCGTGGTCCAGATATTATCGAAACTGCAAAAGCCATTGCTGAACGTGAAGGCTTCGATAAATTAAATGCTATGAACGAAGCTGATCGTGTAGCATTGTTCAAAGAAGAGGGCTTGAAAGAAAAATTAGCTCGCTTAGAAGAAACCTTAAGTAACTTCCGCGTTACCTTCGATAATTGGTTCTCTGAACGTACTGTTCATGAAACAGAAGAAATTCACCATTCCGTTGAGGCTTTGAAAGCCCTTGGTAAGGTGTATGAAAAAAATGGCGCTTTGTGGTTGAAATCTACTGATTATGGCGATGATAAAGACCGCGTAGTTATCCGTGATAATGGGGTCCCTACATATTTGGCGGCAGATATTGCATACCACCGCAATAAATATGATCGTGGATTCAAAGAAATGATTGATATTTGGGGCGCTGACCATCACGGCTATGTATGTCGTGTTAAAGCTGCTATGGCTGCCTTTGGTTATGATCCAGATAAATTAACCGTATTGTTATTACAAATGGTAGCATTGTTCCGCGATGGACAACTCGTTAAATTGTCTAAACGTAGCGGCGATAGCGTAACATTAGATGAATTGATTGAAGAGGTTGGCGTAGATGCATCTCGTTACTTCTTCTTGATGCGTTCTCTAGATAGCCAACTTGATTTCGATATTAATTTGGCTAAATCCCGCAGCAATGATAACCCAGTGTATTATATCCAATATGCTCATGCTCGTATTCATAGCATTTACAACCAAGTGCGTGAGGCTGGCATTGCATTTGGTGATTATAGTGAAACTGATTTCACAACACTTACAAGTGAAATGGAATTAGAATTGATTAAGAAATTAGCTGAATATCCAGAAGAGGTAGTTCAATCTGCCGAACATCGTGCACCACATCGTATTGCTCGTTACTTATACGATTTAGCTAGCATGTTCCACTCCTTCTACCGTCAAGGGCGTATCATTGGCGTAGATTCAGCGTTGCAACAAGCTCGTCTAGGATTAATCACAGCGATTGCCCTTGTACTTCGTCAAGGCTTGGGTATTTTAGGTATTTCCGCTCCGGAAAAAATGTAATAGGTGGGAGGCATCATGGCAACTAAGTATATTTTCGTAACTGGCGGCGTTGTTTCTTCTCTTGGTAAAGGGATTACGGCAGCATCCTTGGGTCGCTTGCTTAAAAACCGCGGTTTCAATGTAACGATTCAAAAATTTGACCCATACATTAATATCGACCCTGGTACGATGAGCCCTTACCAACATGGTGAAGTTTTCGTAACAGATGACGGTGCTGAAACTGACCTTGATTTGGGTCACTATGAACGCTTCATCGATATTAACCTTAGTAAACGTTCCAATATTACAGCAGGTAAAGTGTATTGGTCTGTAATCAATAAAGAACGTAAAGGTGATTACTTGGGCAGTACTGTACAAGTAATTCCACATATTACAAATGAAATCAAACAAAACGTATACCGCGTAGGTAAAGATGATAATGCTGATGTAGTTATCACTGAAATCGGCGGTACTGTAGGTGATATTGAAAGCTTGCCGTTTATGGAAGCTATCCGACAAGTGAAAAAAGAAGTAGGCCGCAATGACGTACTTTATATTCATGTAACATTGGTGCCTTACATTAATGCAGCAGGCGAATTGAAAACTAAACCTACACAACACAGCGTAAAAGAATTGCGCAGTATCGGTATTCAACCAGATATCTTGGTATGCCGTAGCGAAAAACACATTTCCGATGAAATGAAAGAAAAACTTGCTTTGTTCTGCGACGTAGAACCAGAAGCAGTTATTGAAAACCAAACTTGCAGCTCCATCTATGAAGTACCATTGATGATGCAAGATCAAGGTCTTGATGATATTGTTATCAAAAAATTAGGCCTTGAAGAACGCCCTTGCGATATGACTGAATGGAAAGAAATGGTTCATAAAATCTTGAACCCTAGTAAAGATATTACAGTGGCTATCGTTGGTAAATATGTAGCATTACATGATGCGTATTTATCCGTAGTGGAAGCATTAGATCATGCAGGTATCGCTACAGGTACTAAAGTGAATATTCGTTGGATTGACTCTGAAGAACTTGATGATACATCTGTAGATCCTAAAGAAGTATATGAAGGTGTTGACGGCATCATCGTACCAGGTGGTTTCGGCTCCCGTGGTGTAGAAGGTAAAATCCGCACAATCCAATATGCTCGTGAAAACAATATTCCATTCCTTGGTCTATGCCTTGGTATGCAATCTGCAGTAATGGAATTTGCTCGCAATGTATGTGGTATGGAAGGTGCTACATCTAGCGAATTCGACGAAAATGCTAAATACAAAGTAATCGACTTGATGAGTGATCAAGTTGATGTAGATAAAAAAGGCGGCACAATGCGTCTTGGTATCTATCCTTGCAAAGTAGAAGCAGGAACAAAAACTCATGAAGCCTATGGTGAAGATTTGATTTATGAACGTCATCGTCATCGTTATGAGTTCAATAATGAATACCGTCAACAATTGACTGATGCTGGTCTTGTTATCTCTGGTACATCTCCAGATGGTCGCCTTGTGGAAAGTATTGAAGTGAAGAACCATCCATTCTTCATTGGTACACAAGCTCATCCAGAGCTTAAATCCCGTCCGAATAATGCACATCCATTATTCCGCGGCTTCGTAGATGCGATTTTAGAGCTTAAAAAATAGATTCGAGCAATGGGATCTATTATATCAATTATAGGTTTATTTATATTAGCTGCACTCAAACTAGAGCGGTTTGTATATGGTAAATCGGGAAAAGAACAATCTACAACTGGTCACATGGCACGGAGAGGGCTTGCTAATATAGCGGGTTTAATCGCTTTTGATTACTCTACTGTGAGCAGTAAGTCTGTTGTAGTGCGTAAAAAGAAGAAAGATACTCAGAAATGAGCATCTTTCTTCTTTTTTATTCATATCGAAAAATATTGGGAAAATATATCGATAAATTTAAAAATAACGCTTGCAATATTGAATGATATTTGTTATTATATAGACAAAGATAGATATAGATTTGGTGATAAGTACACCGATAATAATATAACTGTTACATTTGAACTCAATTAAGGAGGACATAACATGTCTATTATTGGTAAAAAACTTCCTGAATTTACATTAGATGCTTTCAAAAAACCTGAATTAGTAAAAGTTAGTACTGCAGATGTGTTGGGCAAATGGTCCATCTTCGTATTCTATCCAGCAGACTTCACATTTGTTTGCCCTACAGAATTAGAAGATGTACAAAACTCCTATGCAGAGTTGAAAGATCTAGGTTGTGAAGTTTACTCCGTGTCTTGTGATTCTGAATTCGTTCACAAAGCATGGTCTGATGCTTCTCCAAGCATTAACAAAATTGAGTACTACATGTTGGCTGACAAAAAACATGAATTAGCTGATTTCTTCGACGTATTCCAAGAAGAATCTGCTATGGCTTACCGTGGTACATTCGTAGTAGATCCTGAAGGTTTCGTTCGTACAGCTGAAATCCATGATATGGGTATCGGTCGTTCTGCTGAAGAATTGGTTCGTAAAGTACAAGCGGCTCAATTTGTAGCAAAACATGGTGATCAAGTGTGTCCTGCGCGTTGGAAGCCAGGTAAAGATACATTGAAACCAGGTCTTGACCTAGTAGGTAAAATCTAATTTAGAAATTAATCTAAATGCTAGAATAATCTAGCAACTCCTCAAATGACAATTCGGGCGCGCATCGTTTTATGACGATACGGTAAGTCCCAATACCAGATGAACCCTCTCCAATTCATCATGGTAAACCTCATATAACAAACTACAAACTATACGCAAAAGGACTGGCCTTCGGGCTGGTCCTTTTGTGTTGTTTATTCCCCTTTGAAAAAGTAGGAAATAAGTTCTTGCAATTTTGACTTTAGTAGTCTATAATGAAATCAATTCCTAGTGGTACACAAGGTTTTATAAATAAAGTTGGATAAGTGCTTTTTAACATGGGGTGTGTTAGCACTAACTTTTACAAAGAGAGGCAAGATATATGAGGA
>CAKPXR010000088.1 GCA_934202215.1 uncultured Veillonella sp. | reverse complement strand
ATTTCAATGCGGTCTAGAATTGTTTCATCTTCCACTAGAGCTACTTGTGTCACATTATTTTTAATGCGGTTTACATCGATTGCTGTAAAGATGGAAAATACTACAACCCCTAAATAACCAAATACGAGGCTAATAGTATCACTAAAACCACTGAGTACAGTCCAATTAAAGTAGCGAGCCCCCATCATCACCAAGGACACGATAATCATACCGAACAAAGCAGCCATCACATACGGTGTAAGGGATGATAAATTGCGTTTTGTAGTAGCCCCTACTACAGCAAAACCAATGAAAAACGCCAGCGTACCAATTAACGCAGGAATGACTACTTCAAATACATTGTATCGCAAGGATATGAGTGTTAATGTAAGACCATTCAATGCACTATATAAGAAGAACATGCCCTTTAAAGTCATAACATTGGCACTATATGCACGAGCACTAAATAAGAATACTACGCCTAATTCAACTAATAGGATAATATTAAAGTTTTGGTACGCAAAGCGTAACCAGTTAGGATTTGCCAACGCGGCCACTCCAACACCGATTGTTGTAAGTAAACCTACAACCATCCACAAGAAGGAGCCTTTTAATCGTTGAGATACGATACTTTCAACCTGTGCAACCTCAGTTGCAGTAGGTCCTGTTACATTATATGGATTCATACTATCCCTCCTTATTTAATTATCACTCAATAAAGTTTATCGAGCATTTGCCATGCCTGCAAACACCTTACCACGTTCACCGTCGATAGTTACTTCTTGCCCTTCTAAAAGCACTTCATGAGCATTTTTAGCACCTAAAATAACAGGAATACCATAAGTAATGCCTGCAATAGCGCTATCAGATGTATAACCATCCTCTACGGCAATAATGCCACCTGCACGTTTAGCAATAGCCATCAATTCAGGTTCCATAGTACCTACAACGAGGATATCGCCATCTTTGAAGCTGTTATAATTATCTTTATGATTTGCCGCCACAAATACATTACCTGTAACGGATTTACGTAAAATACCATTACCCGATAAGAGTACTTGACCTGCAATATGAACGCGAATCATGTTTGTAGTACCTGATGCACCAGATGGTACACCAGCTGTAACAACTACAAGATCACCAGACTCAATAGCACCTGTACCCAAAGCACATGTAATAGCTTGTTTTACCATCTCATCAGAATTAACAATTTCATGTCCTATAATCGCTTCTACACCCCAGCACAATTGCATACGACGGATTGTTTCCTCATGTGGAGTAACAGCAATAATTTTACAATTTGGACGATGACGTGCCACACTGAGTGCAGTATATCCAGATTCAGTGCATGTCAAAATTGCAGCAGCCCCAAGATTTTGAGCGATGCGCACACTAGCTAAGCATACTGCGCTAGTAGTAGTCATGTCGCCATCTTGATGAGCACGATTTTTACTATCATAAATAGAAGCCTGTTCAGTTACCTCTGCAATACGAGTCATAGTCGTAACAGCCTCTACAGGGTATGCTCCATTTGCTGTTTCACCAGATAACATGATGGCATCTGTACCGTCCAAAATCGCATTGGCTACGTCACTTGCTTCCGCACGCGTAGGGCGAGGATTCTGAATCATAGACTCAAGCATTTGCGTTGCTGTAATAACTAGTTTTCCCAAGTTATTACATTTTTCAATCATCATTTTTTGAAGTACTGGTACCTCTTCTGCAGGAATTTCTACACCCAGGTCACCACGAGCCACCATGAGACCGTCTGCTACTTCCAAGATTTCATCAATATTTTTAACGCCTTCAGCATTTTCAATTTTTGCGATAATCTTAATATCTTTTTGTTCAGATTCAAGAATACGACGGATGGCTACGATATCTTTACCTCGTTGCATGAAGGATGCGGCTACAAAGTCTACCCCTTGTTGACAACCAAAACGCAAATCCGCTTCGTCTTGTTCAGATACTGGTGGCAAGCTAAGTGCTACGCCTGGCACAGCCACACGTTTACGGTTGCCGATTTCACCGCTATTTTGAACCGTAGTAATGATATTATTACCTTCAATAACATCAATTGTAAGTGTTACAAGACCATCAGCCAATAAAATCTTATCTCCTACGGACACGTCACCTACAAGGCCTTTGTGGTTAACAGAGCTAATCTCTTTTGTGCCTTCCACATCATCTGTAGTCAACGTGAATTGTTGACCTGCTTCAAGGAATACCTTGCCATCTTTAAATAGGCCTAGGCGTACCTCAGGACCTTTTGTATCGAGCAATAAAGCGATTGGTTTATTAACGATCATCGCCGCATCACGCACCATTTGCATACGCTCTGCTTGCTCTTCATGAGATCCGTGAGAGAAATTAAAACGAGCCACATTCATGCCCGCTCGCATCATATCTTCTAAAATACCAAATTTATCCGTTCCTGGACCTACAGTACATACGATTTTTGTACGTTTCATCTTTCCTCCTATAAAAATCATCCCTTTCAGATGTTCATGTATTATATATATTATTGCACCTCTACAGAGCCATCGCCTAGGATAGTTTCAATAGCCTTGATGGATTCCTCACTAGGGTCAAAGCACATATTCGGTGGTAAATTAATGCGTTTCCGTTGACGGTGTAAGTATAACGACGTTGGCACGGCGCCTGCAGTATTCGTTAACACTCGTTTCAAGGCTT
The DNA here is from genome assembly GCA_934202215.1 of uncultured Veillonella sp. Lineage (GTDB taxonomy): Bacteria > Bacillota > Negativicutes > Veillonellales > Veillonellaceae > Veillonella. The sequence continues at coordinate 1,525 of CAKPXR010000088.1, read as the reverse complement.
CACTATTTTCTGGCGTGTCATATTGGCTATAAATATGAATAGCCACATGCTTAGCCTGACTATAGTTTACCTTTAACGGCATAATACGGTCTGCAATAATTTGCACACCCTTTTCATCCGCATCAACACGACCTTTTACCTTAACGATCATATCAACCGCCAAAAACTGTTGGCTTTGACTAAAGACCTTAGGAAACGCCACTACATTGGCTGCACCAGAGTAATCTTCGATGCGAAGAATGGACATAACTTCGTTTCGTCTTGTCATACGGTCCGTCTTATTTTCAATCAAACCGCCAAAGGTAATGGTTTGACCGTCATATTGCTCTGGATTTTCTACGAGAGCACCCAGTTCAAAGAGGCCCTCTAATTCCTTAGCGTAGCCTTGCAATGGATGGCCTGTAATGTAAAAGCCTGTATATTCCTTTTCATCCTTCAATTTATCATCTTCCGATAAATCCTCCACATTAGGAACAGGGATGAAATCTACAGACTCCTCTATATCGCCAAAGAGGCTCATGGTGCCCATAGCGGCGTCCTTTTGTTCTTTAGCGCCAACAGCTTGGGCGCTTTCATACATATGCAACAATTGGTTTCTATTTTCCTTGAAACCATCCATGGCGCCACATCGAATAAGACTTTCAAGCAGGCGCTTATTAACAACCTTGTTGTCCACTCGTTTGCAGAAGTCTACAATATCCGTGTAGAGACCATGTTCATTTCGCTCAGTAATCAAGCGATCGATGGCATTATCCCCTACATTCTTGATGCCCCCAAGGCCGAAGCGAATGGCATCGCCTTGTACGGCAAAGCTGCGCTCAGAATAGTTAATATCTGGGCCTAGCACCTTAACATTATGCTTCTTGCAGGCATTGATGTAGTACGTCAATTTTTGCATATTCTGCATAAAGCTAGTCATGGTAGCAGCCATGAATTCAGGAAAATAGTGGGCTTTCAGATACGCCGTTTGGTACGCAATATACGCATAGGCCGCACTATGTGATTTATTAAAGCCATAGCCTGCAAAGTATACGAGCAAGTCAAATACTTCGTTCGCAATGGACTCTTCTATACCATTATTAATGGAACCTTGAATAAAGGACTCCCGTTGCGCCTTTAGAACAGATTCCTTTTTCTTGCCCATGGCGCGGCGCATTAAGTCCGCTTGACCAAGGGAGAATCCGCCCATGGCGGATGCAATCTGCATAACCTGTTCTTGGTATAAGATGACACCAAAGGTATCTTTCAAAATCGGTTCCAAAATTGGGTGTAAATAGGTAACCTCTTTTTTACCGTGACGACGGTCGATAAAGTCCGCCACCATGCCAGAGCCTAGTGGACCTGGACGGTATAAGGCAACCAATGGAATTAAGTCTTCAAAATGCTCAGGCTTAAGGTCCATAACGAGCTTGGTGATACCTTCCGACTCAAGTTGGAAAACACCAGATGTATCGCCTTTTGTGAGGATATCACAAGCCGCCTTATCATCCAGAGGAATGGCATCTAAATCGAGGTCGATACCACG
>CAKPXR010000087.1 GCA_934202215.1 uncultured Veillonella sp. | reverse complement strand
AGAACATACATATTATCTGCATGGTCTGTCATAACATCAACACGAATTACCCCACTGCCTTGTACTTCGCGATATACAAGTTCCCCAATACGTTGCATCTCAGCAGTCATTTCTGCACTAATAGGTGCTGGCACTAAATACTCTGTAGCACCTACAGTATACTTACTCTTGTAGTCATATTCACCAGAATGTGGACGAATTTCAATAACAGACAATGCTTTACCATCTAAAACAGATACTGTAAATTCACGACCATCAAGGAATTGTTCCACCACGAGAATAGGGTCATATTTAAGAGCTTCTGTTACAGCCTCTTCTAACTGAGCTTCATCGCGAACGATTGTAACCCCAATACTAGAGCCTTGAGTGGCAGATTTCACAACTACTGGAATTGTAAAATCTTTACGGATGTGTTCAATAATATCCTCTGCCGATTCAATGTTGCCATTGAAGGACTCGGAAGCCGCCGTAGGAATATTGGCACCTTTAAACACATCTTTACTTACTTTTTTATTCATCCCTACTGCATGAGCCATAATACCGGATCCAGTATATGGAATTTCAGCCATTTCTAATAAGCCTTGTAATGCACCATCTTCACCATAACGGCCGTGAATGGCATTAAATACTACTTCACCACCGAGGGCTTCAATATCTTTTAAAACAGTACGTGGATTAAGTTCTAATGTTTGGGCATTATAACCTTTGCTCTCAAGTGCTTCCGCAATAGCAGCACCAGTACGGCGAGATACTTCAGCCTCTTTGGAAGGACCACCCATCAATACGATTATTTTTTTATCTTTCATTGTAAGCCTTCCTCCAATATAGTTAATAATTTTGGCCCATATTGATTAATAGAACCTGCACCCATGGTGATAACCAAGTCATTAGGTCTCACTACTTTAGCTAATACTTCAGGTAAATCGTCAACAGACGGCACATAATTTACATCTTGACCTGTGGCCGCTTTAATAGCATTTGGAATCGTATGTCCATCAATACCAGGGATTGGATCTTCGCCAGAGCTATAAATATCTGTCATATATACTTCATCAGCGCTTGTAAAAGCAGTGGCAAATTCATCCTTTAGCAAGCTAGTGCGAGTAAAGCGATGCGGTTGAAATACACAGATAACACGATGTTTTTCTAACTCTTTTGCGGCTTTCAACGTAGCTTTAATCTCAGTAGGATGATGAGCATAGTCATCAACAACCCATACACCGGCTACATGACCTTTCGTTTCAAAACGGCGTTTCGCACCGATAAATTTACCTAAGCCCTTAGTAATGATACGTGTTTCTACACCACAGCAATCATGAGCCACAATAAAGGCAGCCAAGGAATTCAATACATTATGTTCACCAGGAACACGCAAGCGGATACGCTCAATATTTACACCCTTATGATATACATCATAAACCAATGTAGAGTCTACATAATGAATATTTTTAGCTACATAGTCATTATTATCACGTAAGCCATATGTAATAAAGTTACGATTTACACGACTCATAACGTAACGAATATTTTCATTATCACCACATACGATTGCTTTGCCAGATTCTGGTAAGGTTTCAACAAACTCACAGAATGCATTTAGCAAATTATCCATTGTTTTGTAATGATCCATATGATCATCTTCAATATTAGTAATAACAATAGTGTGTGGACGTAGTTTCAAGAAAGACCCATCACTTTCATCTGCTTCTACTACAGAAAAATGGCCTTTGCCAAGGCAACTACTGCCTTTTAAATAATCTACTTCACCGCCAATAATAACTGTTGGATCAGCATCTGCTTCTACTAATATTTGACCGATCATTGAAGTAGTAGAAGTTTTACCGTGTGCACCGGCTACTGCAATGCCATCTGTTACGTCTAACACAGCTTTTACAATATCGGAACGGTGCAAAATTGTAATGCCTTGTTCTTTTGCCGCTACAATTTCAGGATTATCTTCACGAATAGCTGTAGAACGAACTACAGCATCAACGCCATTTACATACTCTTTATTATGACCAATATGAACGGTAGCTCCCATATTTCTAAACTTTTCAATAACTGCAGATTCAGTTACATCTGAACCAGATACATCATAACCTTTTTGAATCAAAATATTCGCTATAGCACGCATGCCAGACCCACCTATACCAATAAGGTGAATCTTATGAATACCGTCTAACATAAAACCTCTCCTTGTTACTTTGCAATAGATAATGCTAATTTTGCAATATCATGAGCCGCGTTTGGTTTCCCTAATTGCAATGCTCGTTCTCCCATTTGTGACAATAAATCACGATTGGCCATAAACATTTCAATTTCCCCTATCAAATCATGAGCACTTAACATTTGATCAACGATCATATGAGCAGCCCCTTCTTGAACAAAGATACGGGCATTATATGTTTGATGATCTTCCGCTGCATATGGATATGGTACCAACACAGATGGAATACCTCGAACCGCCAGCTCAGCAAGACCGATAGCACCAGATCTAAAAACTGCTAAATCAGCTGCTGCCAAAGCTTTTGGCATATCATGTAGATATGGCAGAATCACTGAAGAATCACCTAAACCATTACCATCGGTAATACCAAGCTGAGATAACACAGATTTGTATTCTCCGTCCCCTGTAATATGGATTAATTTGATTCCTTTTGTTCCTTGGAAATGCTTATGTACATCAATCATAGCATTATTGATAGTTCGCGCCCCCCGAGAACCACCTGCTATGAGAACTGTAAACGTGTCATCACTTAAATTAAAATAATTACGTCCATCAGCTCTAGTATCGACTAATACATCAGGACGTACTGGGTTACCAGTATACACTACGCGTTTTGCCTTTGAAAAAGATGCTTCTGCATCCTTGTAGCCCATGGCTACTACATCAACAAAACGGCTTAGAATTTTATTTGTAATGCCTGCAATGACATTTTGTTCTTGTATCAACGTTGGGATGTTGCGCAATGCAGCAGCCATGAGAATAGGACCACAGACATAACCGCCAGTACCAATAACTACGTCCGGCTTAAAGTTAGAAATGATTGTATTGGCTTTCACAAGAGAGAAAGCAGTCTTACCTAACGTCACTAACGTACCAAAAGATAATTTACGTTGCAAACCTTGGACAGGTAATGTAGTAAACTCAATTCCTTCTTTAGGCACTAAGGTTGCCTCTAAGCCCTTTTCAGTTCCCACATATAAAACCTGTGCATCAGGGTTCTGCTTCATAATTTCCTTATATATAGTTATTGCTGGATATATATGTCCACCGGTACCACCACCTGAAATAATGATACGTTTCATTAATGGTGTCTCCCTTCTTGCAACATATGAACACAGTTTTTAAAATCATCGCCACGTTCTTCAAAACAGCTGTACCAATCAAAGCTTGAACAAGCTGGTGATAATAATACAATATCATCTTGATTAGCCAATTTATAACCCTGTTCAACAGCATCTTTCATAGATGAAGCTCTATAAATAGGCTCAACGCCAGCCTCTTTTGCAGCATTTTCAAATCGATCCGCAGCTTCCCCCATAAAGATAACAGCTTTTGTATGATCTTTAACAAGCTGCATAAAATCTTCTAAGGGCGTCATTTTATCATGACCACCAGCTAATAAAATAACTGATTGATCAAAGGATTCTAATGCTTTTACAACAGAGTCAACATTAGTAGCTTTAGAGTCATTATAGAATGTAACTCCATCAATTGTTTTAACCCGTTCTAATCGATGTTCAACACCATGGAACTCACTAATAATGCGATGAATAGTTTCTACTGGCACACCTAATGCATAGGTTAAAGCGATAACAGTTAAAATATTTTCAATATTATGACTACCTGGAATATGGATATCATCGTTCCCAATAACAGGCGTTGCCTCACCATCCTTTGTTACATAACATTGCCCTTTATCATAGTAAGCACCATTGGGTACCACTTGATGTTGACTAATTTTAAGGATATGACTAGGCACACGATGTTCCATATCTGCCACAATTGGATCATCAATATTAAGCACCATAAAATCTGTACTCAATTGATTTTCAAAGATTCGTTCCTTTGCAGCAATATAATTTTCCATCGTCTTGTGACGAGCTAAATGGTCTGGTGTAATATTGAGCATAATAGCACCAAGCGGTCTAAAATGCTTAATTGTTTCTAATTGATAGCTAGATAGTTCAGCTACCAAGAAACCATCTGCTGGCATGGAATAGGCAACTTCACTAAGAGAATCCCCTATATTGCCACCAACACGAACTGGTTTTCCAGTTCCTTCCAACACCTTAGTTAATAATGTTGTAGTAGTAGTCTTACCATTTGTACCAGTAAC
>CAKPXR010000086.1 GCA_934202215.1 uncultured Veillonella sp. | reverse complement strand
TGCTAAAACAGATGAAGAAGCTCGTGAATTGTTGACTCAATTCGGTATGCCTTTTGAAAAATAATAGGAGGAACATATAGATGGCTAAAAAATCTATGATTGAACGCGAAAAGAAACGCGCTAAAATCGTTGAAAAATATGCAGCTAAACGTGCAGCGTTAAAAGCAGCAGGTGATTATGAAGGCTTGTCCAAATTACCAGCAAATGCATCCCCAACACGCTTACACAACCGTTGCAACTTAACTGGTCGTCCTCACGGCTATATGCGCAAATTCGGTATCAGCCGTATTGCGTTCCGTGAATTGGCGTACAAAGGACAAATTCCTGGTGTTAAAAAAGCCAGCTGGTAATATTAGACGAGAGGAGGTTTTTAGATTATGGTAATGACCGATCCTATCGCGGATATGCTTACGCGCATCCGTAATGCAAATGCTGCACTTCATGAAACGGTAAACATTCCTGCATCTAGAATGAAAGCAGCTGTTCTTGACATCCTTTTACAAGAAGGTTTCGTAAAGAACGTAGAAAAAGAAGAAAACACTTTAAAAGTAACTTTGAAATATGGTTCCAATAACGAAAAAGTTATTACAGGAATTAAACGTATTTCCAAACCTGGTTTACGTGTTTACGCGAAAAAGGAAGAACTTCCTCGTGTACTTGGTGGTTTGGGTATCGCAGTTATTTCTACATCCAAAGGCGTTATGAGCGACAAACAAGCTCGTAAAGAAGGTCTTGGTGGCGAAGTAATCGCATACGTTTGGTAATAGTAGCAATAGGAGGTAGAAATAATGTCACGTATCGGTAGAATGCCTATCGAGATCCCTGCAGGCGTTACTGTTACATATGATAACCATCATATGAACGTAAAAGGTCCTAAAGGTGAATTATCTCGCGATTTGCATCCAGATATGAATATCACTGTTGAAGGTAACACAATTACAGTAGCTCGTCCTTCCGACAATAAAGCTCATCGTTCCCTTCACGGTTTGACTCGCGCTCTTGTTGCTAATATGGTAACAGGCGTATCTGAAGGATTCACAAAAACTCTTGAAATCAACGGTGTTGGTTACAGAGCGGCTAAACAAGGCAATAAATTAGCTCTTACACTTGGCTTCTCTCATCCAGTAGAAATGGAAGCTCCAGCTGGTATTACAATTGAAGTTCCAGCTCCTAACAAAATCGTTGTTTCTGGTGCAGACAAAGAAGTTGTAGGCGCAGTAGCAGCTGATATCCGTAAATGGAGAAAACCTGAACCTTACAAAGGTAAAGGTATCCGCTATGAAGGCGAAGTTGTTCGTCGTAAAGCTGGTAAAGCTGGTGCAAAAGGTAAATAGTAATATCATCTATATGAATGAAAGGAGTGAATATCTTGCCTCGTAAATCTAGTAGAAACATCGCTCGAGCAAAACGTCATCTTCGTATTCGCCGTCATATCTCTGGTACGGCAACTTGCCCACGTTTGAACGTATACCGTTCTTTAGGCAACATCTATGCTCAAGTTATCGATGACGTAGCAGGTACAACTTTGGTAGCTGCTAGCTCTTTAGATAAAGATTTGAACTTGTCCTATGGTGGTAACGTAGCTGCTGCTAAAGCTGTTGGTGAAGCAGTTGCTAAAAAAGCTATCGCTAAAGGCATTGACACAGTAGTGTTTGACCGTGGTGGTTATATTTACCACGGCCGCGTAGCAGCCCTTGCAGAAGGTGCTCGTGAAGCAGGCTTAAAATTCTAAGAAGGAGGAACTATAGACATGGCGAGAATTGACTACACCAGTCTTGATCTTAAAGAAAGAGTAGTATTCATCAACCGCGTAGCCAAAGTAGTTAAAGGCGGTCGTCGTTTTTCCTTCAGCGCTCTTGTAGTTGTTGGTGATGGCAACGGTTATGTAGGCGTTGGCTTAGGTAAAGCAGCGGAAGTACCAGAAGCAATTCGCAAAGGTATCGATGATGCTAAGAAAAATATTGTAAACGTAGCAATTAAAAATGGCACAATCCCTCACAGCGTAACAGGCGTATTCGGCGCAGGCCGCGTATTCTTGAAACCAGCTGCTGAAGGTACTGGCGTTATCGCTGGTGGCCCTGTTCGTGCCGTATTGGAATTAGTAGGTGTTCGTAACATCTTGACTAAATCTTTGGGCTCTTCTAACCCTAACAATATGGTTCGCGCTACAATCGAAGGTTTGAAAGATTTAAAACGCGCTAGCGAAGTTGCAGAACTTCGTGGTAAAACCGTTGAAGAAATTTATAACGCGTAATAAGGAGACAAGAAATGGCACAAGTTAAAGTAACATTAACAAGAAGCTTAATCGGTCGTCCTGAAGATCAACGCGCGACAGTTAAAGCTTTGGGCTTGAAAAAAACTAACTCTCAAGTCGTAAAAGAAGTAACACCACAAATCGAAGGTATGCTTCACAAAGTTAGACATTTAGTAAAAGTTGAAGAAGTTTAATACTGATAAGGAGGTGCACTGAATGAAACTTCATGAATTACAACCAGCTGCTGGTTCCAAAAAAACTCGTACTCGTGTAGGCCGTGGTTTAGGTTCTGGCTTGGGTAAAACATCTGGTCGTGGTCAAAAAGGTCAAAACTCCCGTTCTGGCGGTGGCGTTCGCTCCGGTTTTGAAGGCGGCCAAATGCCTCTTTATCGTCGTTTACCAAAACGTGGTTTCAACAACGTTTTTGCTAAACAATATGCTGAAGTTAACGTAGAACAATTGAACCGTTTTGAAGACGGTGCAACAGTTGATCCAGTAGCTCTTATTGAAGCTGGCATTTTGAAAAATGTACGCGATGGTATTCGTATTTTAGGTAACGGTACATTGGAAACTAAAAACTTGACAGTTATCGCTAACGGCTTCACTAAATCTGCTGAAGAAAAAATTACAGCAGCAGGCGGAAAAGTTGAGGTGATCTAGGGTGCTAGATAGCCTCTCGAACATCTTTAAGATTACCGAACTACGTAATAAGATTCTTTACACATTAATGATGTTTGCCATCTTTAGAGCGGGCATTCATATTCCTGTTCCAGGTGTAGATGCATCTGCTATCGAATCCTTGTTTACATCCGGTAACCTATTCGGTCTATTAGACTTGTTTGCTGGTGGTGCGCTAAGTAAGTTCTCTATCTTTGCAATGAGTATTACACCTTACATCAATGCTTCCATCATCATGCAACTGCTTCAGTCTGTAGTTCCTCAGTTTGAAGCATGGAGTAAAGATGGTGAAGACGGGCGTAAAAAAATAGCGAAGGTAACTCGTTATGGCACCGTAGTCCTCGGCTTTATACAAGCCGCAGGCATGGCATTTGCTCTTAGAGCAAACAACGCTTTGGTAAATAATGATTTCCTTAGTGTATTCGTTGTGGCCATCATCCTAACAGCAGGCACATGCTTGTTGATGTGGATTGGTGAACAAATCACAGCATATGGTATAGGTAATGGTATTTCCTTAATCATCTTTGCTGGTATCGTAGCTCGATTACCAGATGGTTTAGAAACTATTTATCAATATATCCAAAATGGAACAATTAATATGTTCCAAGCATTCTTATTTGCTGTAATTGCACTTGCGATGATTGCTGTCGTAGTTGCAGTTACACAAGGCCAACGTCGTATTCCGATTCAATATGCTAAACGTGTAGTAGGTCGTAAAATGTACGGTGGTCACTCTACATTCTTGCCGTTGAAAGTTAATCAGGCAGGTGTAATCCCAATTATCTTTGCGTCATCTGTGTTGATGTTCCCTGTGACAATTGCGCAATTTATTGACAATGAATATGTTCATAAAGCTGCGGATCTATTTACATGGGGTACGCCGTTACAAACGGCATTGTATGCATTATTGATTTTTATCTTTACATATTTCTATACTGCAATCTCTATCAACATTACAGATATGGCAGATAATATGAAAAAATACGGTGGTTTTATCCCAGGTATTCGTGCGGGTAAACCAACTGCTGATTATGTGGATAACGTGATGACCAAGATCACTTTGGCTGGCGCTGTATTCTTAGCTGTCGTTGCTATTATACCGAATTTCCTCGGTAGTATTACCGGCGTCCAAGGCGTATACTTTGGTGGTACGGCTCTCCTAATCGTTGTAGGTGTAGCACTTGATACAATGCAACAAATTGAGTCGCTCATGGTAACACGCCACTATAAAGGCTTTGTGAAATAGGAGGGAAACAATATGTATATTCTATTAATGGGACCTCCTGGTGCTGGTAAAGGCACTCAGGCAGCTCGACTTATTGAAAAATACGGTATTCCCCAAATTTCAACAGGTGATATGTTCCGCGCTGCGATTAAGAACGAAACACCTCTTGGAGTTGAGGCTAAGAAATA
>CAKPXR010000085.1 GCA_934202215.1 uncultured Veillonella sp. | reverse complement strand
CTATTTGTATAAAAAGTACATACGCCATTATGCGAACATTTTGGACACCGTATATACCTTGCTCCAAGAGGCTCAAGTGGGCCATGAAAATGATCAAGTTCATGTGTGTATTACCGGTTCTGGTGGTATGGCAATGGCTGATAAGGTACGGATTCCTTTTGTACAAGAGGTTATTGCTGAAACGAGAGCTATAAAAGCTTTGTATCCTGAAACCGATGTTATTATCGAACTCGGTGGGGAAGATGCGAAGGTTACTTACTTAGGTCAAACTGCAGAACATCGTATGAACGGTTCTTGTGCTGGTGGTACAGGTGCTTTTATCGACCAAATGGCGACTTTATTGCAAACGGATGCATCTGGTCTTAACCAATTGGCCATGAATGCTGATACGATTTATCCAATTGCAGCACGCTGTGGTGTGTTTGCTAAAACAGATGTACAAGCTTTGTTAAACCAAGGCGCATCTCATGAAAATATTGCTAAGTCTGTATTCCAAGCTATTGTAAACCAAACAATTGCGGGCCTTGCATGCGGTCATAAAATCGAGGGTAATGTAGCATTCCTTGGCGGTCCACTGACATTCTTGTCTGAATTGCGCCAATGTTTCTGCGATACCTTAGAACTTGATGAAGCACATCGCATTATCCCTGAAAATGGTGAATTATTCATCGCTTTAGGGGCGGCTTTGATGAAAGAAGACTGTCGTGAGATTACGGTTGGTCAATTGACAAAGGAAATTGGTGGCCTCATCGGTATTCCTATGGAGGCTACAGATCGTGTAGAACCTTTATTTAAAAATGAACAAGAGTTAGAAGAATTCCGCGCTCGTCATGCTAAGGCAGTAACGCCAAAAGCGAATATTGAAGATGCGCAAGGTCCTTGTTACCTTGGTATTGATGCTGGCTCTACCACTCTTAAGGTAGTTCTCATCAATAGTAATAAGGAAATCATATTCTCTCACTATGGTCCTAACCATGGTAAACCATTAGAAAAATCTCGTGAAATTATTGAGAAAATCTATGAGTTATTGCCAAAAGGCGCGTATATTGCTCATTCTGGTGTAACTGGTTACGGCGAAGCGTTCCTTAAACGCGCTCTTGGTATCGATATTGGTGAAGTAGAAACAATGGCACATTATCGTGCAGCTCGTTTCTTCTGCCCTGATGTTTCCTTTATCTTGGACATCGGCGGTCAAGATATGAAATGCTGTAAGGTTCGTGATGGATATATCGAAGATATCGTATTGAACGAAGCGTGCTCCTCTGGTTGTGGCTCCTTCATCGATACATTTGCATCTGGTCTACGCATTCCAATCGACCAATTCGCTAAGGAAGGTTTATTGGCATCTTTGCCAATAGACTTGGGTTCCCGTTGTACTGTATTTATGAACTCTAAGGTTAAGCAGGCTCAAAAAGAAGGTGCTACGGTACAAGATATCGCGGCAGGTCTTGCTTATTCTGTTATTAAAAATGCCCTTTACAAGGTTCTTAAGGTAAAAGATCCTAAAGAATTGGGTGATCATATTGTTGTACAAGGCGGTACATTCTATAATGAATCCGTATTGCGTGCCTTTGAGAAATTGATGGGTGTAGAAGTAATTCGTCCTGACGTATCTGGCTTGATGGGTGCCTATGGTATGGCTCTTCTCGCTGCAGAAACGGCAGAAGAATTACAAAAGGATCACAGTACATTGCTAGATAGTGAGGGTCTTAATTCCTTGCAAGTATCTACGACAATGCGCAATTGTGGGCTTTGTTCCAATAACTGTATGCTTACTATCAATGCTTTTTCTGACGGTCGTACATATGTAACAGGCAACCGATGTGACCGCGGTGCAGGTGGTATGATTCAAGAGGAACGTAAAGCAGTTCCTAACTTAGTAGAAGTTAAATTGCGTCGCTATTTTGACTACTACTTAAAGAAAAATATTCCAGAGTTTGAAGGTAAAATGCGTGTAGGTATTCCTCGCGTCCTCAATATGTATGAGGATTTCCCATTCTGGTTTACATTCTTTAATACGCTCGGCTATGAAGTAGTTCTTTCCGATTATACAACAAAGGAACAATACAATAAGGCTATCGATACAATCCCATCCGATACAGCTTGCTATCCAGCAAAAGCGGTTCATGGTCATATTCGAGATCTTGCAAATGCACAGGTCGACTTTGTTTGGTATCCTTGTATTCAACATGGCCCTAAGGAATTTAGCCGCGACAATAATTACCATTGTCCAATGGTTATTTCTTATCCAGAACTTATTAAAAATAATATGCAAGACGTGTTAGGGGATACTCCATTCCATGCACCATTCTTGCCATTGGCTGATAAAAAATCTTTTGTTCCTGCTCTTGTGAAAGCATTGGACTTCTTGAATCTTAAGAAGAAAGATATTGCTAATGCTGTAGAAAAAGCTTGGGAAGAACAAGAAAACTGTAAGGCTTCTTACCGTGAAACGACAAAGAAAACTGTTTCTCGCCTAGTAGCAGAACAAATTCCGACTATCGTATTAGCTGGCCGTCCATATCATTTGGACTCTGGTATTAACCACGGTATTCCAGAGCTTATCACATCTCTTGGCATGGCTGTTCTTACAGAAGATGGCGTTGCGCCGCTTGGTCATGAAATCAAGCATCTACGTGTTGTAGATCAATGGTCTTACCATAGCCGTTTATATCGTGCTGCTGAATTCGTAAGTAGAACAGAAGGCTTCCAAATCGTTGAACTTAACTCCTTCGGTTGTGGCCTTGACTCTATCGTAGCGGATCAAGTAAAAGATATACTTTCAGCAAACCATAAAATTCATACCTTGCTCAAAATTGACGAAGGTACAAACCTTGGTGCTGTAACGATTCGTTTACGCTCCTTACAATCAGTAATGGAACGTAGCTTGCGCCGTCATCATAACCCAGAAGCACCAGAAGTGGTGGAAGAGCAATTGCCAACGTACGATTATAACCGCGTTGTGTTTACTGAGGAAATGCGTAAGACTTATAAAATCTTGGTGCCACAAATGTCACCATTGCATTTTAGTCTCCTAGATCCAGTCCTCAAAAACGAAGGCTATAACTTTGAAATGTTGCCAGCTCCAACGCGTGACGACATTGAAGTGGGCTTGAAATACATCAATAATGATGCATGTTATCCTGCGATTATCGTTGTAGGTCAGCTCATGTCTGCGCTACTATCTGGGAAATATGATATCAATAAAACGGCTGTTATCATCTCTCAAACAGGTGGTGGCTGTCGTGCGACAAACTACATCGGTTATTTGCGTAAGGCTTTAATCGATGCAGGTATGAAGCAAGTACCAATCCTATCCCTCAATGCGAGTGATATGGAACGTCAACCAGGCTTCAAATTGACAAAAGGTTTCTTACATCGTATGATTCAAGCCGTTGTTTACGGTGACGCCCTTATGCAATGTGTATTGGCTACACGTCCATATGAAACTAATCCAGGCTCTACAGATGCATTATGTGATTATTGGATTAAAAAATTACAGCAAAACATTACATCTGCAAGCCTTCGTCAGTATAATAAATACATCAAAGAAATCATTCATGACTTTGATAACTTACCGGTTAATAAAGATGTTCAAAAACCTCGTGTTGGCGTCGTAGGGGAAATTTATGTAAAGTTCCATCCGAGCGCTAACAATCATATCAATGAACTCATTGAAAAAGAAGGTGGCGAAGTCGTTACATCTGGCTTATTAGACTTCTTCTTGTACTGCGCAATGGATAGCACATACCGTGCTAAACACCTTGATGGTACATGGTTATCTGGTTTCTTCGGCACATTGGCTCGTGAAGCCCTTGAACTTTACCGTTTGCCATACGCTAAAGCTGTAGCAGCATCTAAAAACTTTGATCCTCTACAACGTATGACGGATGTAGCAAAAGAAGCGGCTCAATTCATAGGCCTTGGTAACCAATGCGGTGAAGGCTGGTTCCTTACAGGTGATATGATTGACCTCATCGAAAAAGGGGCAAAACAAATCGTATGCTTGCAACCATTCGGCTGCTTACCAAATCACGTAACAGGTAAAGGCATGGTAAAAACACTATCTGAGGCCTACCCAGATGTGCGTATTGCTGCAATCGACTACGACCCAGGCTCCAGTGCTGTAAACCAAGCAAATAGATTGAAACTATTACTATCGACCATGTTCGAGTAAGTAGTTAGTGTATTGCCAATTTTAGCCCAAATAATAGTTGTGTAACTCGATGGAGCTATTGTAAATAAGCGATAAGGTGCTTTCATTTTATAATGGGGCCCGATTACAACTGCATATTATTAGTATAGAAAAAATACAGCCCTCTCTTGGCTCAGTACGTCACTACGTTCCGTAAAATCGCTGCAGAGAGGGCTGTATTCTTTTCTATATACACT
>CAKPXR010000084.1 GCA_934202215.1 uncultured Veillonella sp. | reverse complement strand
CGAACACAGTAGTTAAGCTCATAAACGCCGAAAGTACTTGGCTGGAGACGGCCTGGGAGGATAGGAAGCTGCTGATTAACGAAAAGAAAAAGGTCTACCTAAAGGTAGGCCTTTTTCTTTTTGCTAGTCTTCGACTAGCTAACCCTGCTAGAGCCGTTTCCAGCCAAGGTTGTACAAGTAATAGCTATATGTGTTGATCTATAGGCGGCGTGGGAAACCTAGGGCAATAGGGCGTAAAGGAGCGCAGCGACGCGTACGTCCATTGCATCAGGTTCGACGAAGCCCAATATTTTATATTGTACATTACAATAACATATTATACGTCGCCATGGGCGAGTGTGATAGGAAGCCGCGGCTAGTGGTAGGAGGTAACTTGTATATACAGTAACGCGGTGCGAAGCACCTATGTTACTGCACCATATAGTTGTTGAGTAGAAAAAGGTAATTGTTAATAAGTTTAGTGAAGTATTATTTTATAAGAACAAATACAACCCCCTATAAGCCACATTATTGTAGCTCATAGGGGTTCTTTTTATACTAAACTAATCTTAACTTGTTTATCTAAAGCAAATGCAATTTTACAGAGAGTACTAATACTTGTATTTGCACCTTGTTCTATTCTTGCAATTGTAGATTGAGGAACACCAGATTTCTCAGCTAAATCACGTTGTGTTAAACCGGCTGCTTCACGCGCTTTTGCAACCACTATAGCACTTTCTAGATTAGCCGATTCTTTTTCAAATCTTGCTTTAAATTTTGGATCTTTTAATTGTTCTTTCAAAAAATCATCAAATTTGATTGTTGGCATAATATTCCTCCTCAAACTCGCTCCTAATTTGTTTAGCATGAATTATTTCTCTATTTGGTGTTTTTTGCGTTTTCTTAGTAAATCCATGTGTAATAATGTATCTATTATTAATTACATGAAAATATAATGCCCTTTGAATACTATTAGGACATGTAAGACGGATTTCATATAGATTTTTATCTAGTTTCTTAACCCATTGCATATATTGAGCAACTAATAATCCTGAATCTTGGATTTTATGTATTAATGAAAACATTTTATCTGAATTAGCTTCAGTAAGTGATTCTAAAAACTCTAGAAATTCATTATGTCCATTAGGTCTTGTATAGAACTCAAACTTAGGTTTCTCCATCTAAATCCTTCTTTCTTTCATGATAGCATATATGCTATCAACCTTCAATTTTTAATAGTTTTATATACTGTAAATTCTTATCTTTACTATATAGATACATGAATAGTTTTTTTGTAGCTTGAAGAAGTAATAAATAGATTGTTCTACCCTTGTAATCACTATTCAAGTCTGAAGGTATGCAGCTATCTTTAAAGGCTTATGAAAAGAAGAAATCAAGTTGTATCATTTATTGTTATAAATAATGGACTAGTAACTTAAATAGCTTTATTTAATCATTTTATTAGAGTGGTATAAAGCTTGCAGTATGTAATTAGTATTAAATTACAATATCTTTACTTATATATTTATCATTATCTAATGTGCTTTAAGATACATCATTTCACAATACATATGTTATACTAAAGTTCAAACTATACTTTCATAGGAGGTCTTATGACTAAAAAAATTGCAGTTCTCGTTAATGAGGATACTATGCAGCGCTGTTCTTGTGGCGGTTGTTTAAAAGCATTTATGAATAAAGCAGATTCCTTTGAGCGTTATGCAGATGAGGATATTGAGTTAGTAGGGTTTACGCACAGTGGTGGCGACTTAGCTAAGAAGATTGAGTCTTTTAAGAAAAAAGGTGTTACTACGGTTCATCTTTCTACGTGTACTCGTGGTAAGAATGAAAATTATGAAAGCATCGCAGAGCAGTGTGCAGAGGCAGGTTTTGATGTAGTGGGTTACACTCATGGTGGTGCCGTTTCTAAAGATGGTAAAGAAGCGGTAGTACTTTCAGCTAAACCAGTAGTGGGCAATGAATAGTTGTTCCATTATTCATTCTATATTTACGATGAAGAGATACTATATGTTTAGTGTGTAAATGTTAGAGTACTATTTTGATTGATTATGATATGGTTATATCATTTGAAAGGTTGAGAGAATGAATAAGAAACTTACAGCAGCTACGTTATCTGTAGCTATGGCAGCGACAATGGCACCTGCTATTATGCAAACAACTCCTGTGAATGCCGCATCTAGCGCAGTACAAACATTAGCAGGTGGAGCTGTTGCGATGGCTTATGTATCTACTGCATTAAATAAAATGGATAACTCTGCAGAGGGCCAACAAGAAAGCTTGGCACGTACTAAGGAGAAAACTGGCTATTTGAACGATAGTGCAGCGCAAGAGCGCGTGCAACGAATTATGAAAACATTAGAGGCTTCTCCTAGTGTAAAACGTTCGTATGTTGTCTATGCGAATCCTGATCCAGAGTTTAATGCCTTTGCAACACTTGGCCGCGTAATGTCTGTTAACAAAGGTGCTTTGGATACCCTTGATGATGATCAATTGGCGTATGTAATGGCCCATGAAATTGCTCATGGTGAGCATAAAGATATTATCAATGGTGCTAAAAAGCAAATTGGCCTTTCTACAGCTGTAGGCATTGCGGCTGGCGGTAGTGAAGGTGCTGCATTGTTATCTAATGTGGCTGGTAACTATTTGTCTAACCAAGTATTTACGATGAGCCAAGAAAAAGCTGCCGATGAACTAGGCTTCAAGATTTTAAGTGAATCTCCATACAATGTGGGTGGTGCAGCTGGTTCTATGGCGGTACTACGCAACAAAGTGGGGGAACACTACCGTGAAGGGCTTTCACAAGTAGTGGCACCGAATAACCATCCTAAGTTATCTGATCGGGTTAATAACAATATTTCCCGTATGTATACATATTCTGGAAATCACGTAAATGTGTCTAATGGCGCAGTTTACGTGAATGGCGATAATATCTATAGCCCCGCAGGCAGTGGACGCTATACAGGGGAAGAACGGGCGTATTATATGGCTGGTAAATTAGCACGTTTGTACCATAACAACCAAATTACACCAGGTTCTGCATCCTATAGCGGTGGCACTGTAATAGTAGCAGGCCAATCTATCGTATCTACACCAAGCTCTGACGTAGCACTACAAGTGGCTACAAACCTTAATAATGCATTTGTAAAACCAGCAGGGGCTGCAGTTAATGCTAAAAATCCTGTTAAGGTAAAACAAGAGAAACCTAAAAAGGTAAAGCAAGAAAAAGTTAAACCTGCTAAAGGTAAAGAAATAAAACCTGTTACTAAGGCTTCTACAACAAAACATACAGCTAAACATACAACAAATACAAATTCTACAAATAGTGGACGTAACACTATCGATAGATAATTTAATTGTTATAGCTATATAAGACCGGGCTATAAATAGCTCGGTCTTTTTTTGTATACCTTAAAGGCAATATTGCATTACTCTATGTCACGAATAGTTTATAAGTGACGCAGTATATGTTATAAAACTATAGATTTTCTATAGCAAAAGAACTATAATATTAAGTATCTATATATATCAATATATTAAGAATTTTTTACTATATAAGAATATTATCTTTGTGATATACAGGTTCGTTAGACATAGTTGTGCGTCTAATAAGTGTTCTTGTTACTTTCACAGTTAGCATAGCCTCATTGCTGAGGCAGTTTCTTTTTTAGAGGAGTTGGATCTGAATGAAACAACCAGAATTGTCGCCGTATATGATGGCTCGAAAACCATCTGGCATTCGCCTAGGACAAATTAAATTCTTGGAACGTAAGAACCCACCTATCTTGGTGAATGGTTCTATTGGTAATGTAATGCGTCCTATGCATCCCGCCATGCAGCATCGGTTGTTTGATTTAGGTGGTGTGAGTAGCCCATTTAACACAGGGATTGTACCATATGTACCAACCACTGGTACCGATGAGTGCCGCGAAGCATTCTTACACATTTTGCGTAGCCAAGGTTTTGATACAACAGGTCTTAATGTACTCGTAACAGACGGTGCATCCATGGCCATGGAAATTATTATGCTTGGTGTATGTGGCGGTGCTGGGGAAGAGGAACGGCCTCTCTTAATGTTTAACCCTTCTTATACAAACTATGATGCAGTAGGTCTCCGTATTGGTCGTAAAACTGTAACTGTTGAACGTCAACTTAATGAAGATGGTGAATTTGAATTACCATCCGTAGAAACGGTGGAACAACGTATCATTGATACAAAACCAGGTGCATTGCTCATTATTCCTTACGATAATCCTACAGGTCAATTATTTAGCAAAGAAACGCTAATTGAATATGCTAAGTTATGTGTTAAACATAATTTGTGGATCATTTCTGATGAAGCATACCGTGAATTGGCTTATGAAAAAGGTAAAGAAACATCTAGTATCTGGGCGTTAACTGATAAGGA
>CAKPXR010000083.1 GCA_934202215.1 uncultured Veillonella sp. | reverse complement strand
ATGAACTCTTCACGCATTAGACCAATACCATCACATGGTAATACACCATATTTTTCAGCTAAATCAGGATTGCCTAAGTTCATGTAAATCTTAGTGCCTGTTACAGGAACAGATTCAGCAACAACATTTGCAGTAGCTTGTGCTTCTGGCTTTTTAACGATATCTTCTAATACGCCATCATATACGATACCATTTGTAGCATCAACAGTAATCATTTGACCATCTTTAATGGATGTAGTCGCTTCATGGCTACGGCTCTTAGTACCAACGATACAAGGAATACCAAGCTCACGGCTAACGATGGACGCATGGCAAGTCATACCACCGGCATCTGTAACGATAGCTTTCGCTTTTTTCATTGCTGGCACCCAGTCAGGAGCTGTCATAGCTGTGACAAGGATTTCCCCTTCTTTGAACTCATCAATATCCTCAGGATTGATGATAACATGAGCTTTACCAGCTGCATTACCAGGGGATGCTGGCAAACCTTTTACGATAATATCGCGATTACCTGCATCTAATGTGCTAGGTTTTTCGGATACTTCTGTTTTTTCTTTACGGGACCAAACTGTTTCTGGACGAGCTTGTAAAATCCAAATTCTACCATCGCGTTCATCTACGCCCCATTCCATATCCATGTAGCAACCATAATGTTTTTCGATTGCTTTTGCATATTCAGCAAGCTCTAACACTTGAGCATCTGTAATCACTTGTTGTTTAGCTTCATCTGCTGGAACAACCTCTTCAACGCAATCGCCGTCAGCTTTACGAACTAAACGGATATGTTTGTCATTAATCATGCGGTCTGTAATTTCCATTTTTGCTTTATCTACATGGAAATTATCTGGTGTAACTGTACCTTGTACAACGTATTCACCAAGGCCCCAAGAACCTTCGATAAGAATATTGTTATCATTGCCTGTTACAAGGTCAACAGTAAACATTACGCCAGCAGCTTTAGAGAATACCATCATTTGAACGGCAGCACTCAATGCTACTGTCATATGATCGAAACCTTGTTTTACACGGTAATATGTTGCACGGTCTGTGAAAGTAGATGCATAGCATTCTTTAACTTTCTCGATAATAACATCAGCACCACGTACATTTAAATATGTATCTTGTTGGCCTGCAAAACTTGCATCTGGCAAGTCTTCTGCTGTTGCACTAGAACGAACTGCTACGAACGGATTTTCTTCGTTTACTTTTTTACCAAGTTCTTCATAAGCATTACGGATAGCATCTGCCAATTCTTTAGGCATTTCTTCTTCGCAAATCATGCGGCGAATTTTAGCACATACTTCACGCAATAATGCAGAATTTTCTACATCATCTAACGCATCAAGTTCAGCGCGGATTTTATCTTCCAAACCTGTTGCTTTCATAAACTCACGATAACCATGAGCAGTTGTAGCAAAACCGTAAGGTACAGGTACATTAGTGGAGGATGTCAATTCCCCTAAGGAAGAAGACTTACCACCAACTAAATTAACATCTTCACGTCGTAATTCATCAAACCAAAGTACGTATGCTGTTTCGCGATTCATGTGAGAACCTCCTAGATTAATTAGTGCAACACATTAAACCTTTTACACATAAATAGTATACCTTAATTTACAATCTGTCAATTTATATGAGGATTATTATGCAACAAAAAAGATGATTGCCTAATACTAGACAATCATCTTTTAACATGTAGTTATTACTTAATTGTTATTTCTACCTGGTTGTAATAAGAAAATATACATACCTAAAAAAAGAAACTCAGAAATCTCTTCATTTATGAATCTACTTAATAAGGTAATTATAATAAAAGTTGGATATATCCAAAATGGAATTCCTATATCAGAAGCTCGTCTCATACCTGTCATAAAAAAGAAAGTAAAACCATAAATGCAAAAGGAATATCCAAGAATATTATATATTAATCCATCGCTAATTGAATTAGCATACAACGCACTATGGCCATACTTTAAAGATATAACACCTACTACAAAAGAAAAGCCACTTCCGAAAAAGAAGAATAAGCGTCCTAATGGAATTCTAGGATTTATAAACTTAACTTCTTTTATTGTTCCAAATATAATCAATAATATTGATATTATTATGCCTATAGGAAGCATAGCAAATCCAAGCCAATTTAATATTTCCAATTTTACACTCCAAAAACTACTTTCATTAAAATCATGAACAAAACAAAAAATAAGTTGACCCAAAATATTCCAGTTTCACTAAGGTTATAATGTATCATAAGTATATATCCGCCACAAACAGCTATTAAGCTTAATATAGCAAGTATGATTTCATATTTTTCTAAACGATTGTTTCCTTTATATCTCTTATATAAAACATAAGACACATATATAATCCATAACCATGGAACAAATTCAGGTTTCATTTAACTTCCTTATATATATCTAAAAAGTTCTTCAGTACTCGTCCAGTAAGCCCCCATATGGTGTATTGTTTATAAGGATAGAAATAGACGGAGTAGTTTTGTCTAATTTTCCAGTCGATGTTGTAGCCTTCTAATAAATGGAATGGAAAGTCTTTTAATGGTTTAGTTCCAATGTCTAAATGACCTACAGTTGGTTCCATGTCTAATAGATATTGTAATGGAACGGTGAATACTTCCCTTACTTCATCGGGATTAGGCTTTAAATCGCTTGTATGTAATCGTACTGCTACAGCATAGAGTTTGACACCTATCGCAGAGACTAAGCAGTCTAAATTTCCTAACAGTTCAATTTGATCTAAATCGATACCCAATTCTTCAGAGCATTCACGGATGGCAGCATGAGCACCACTTTTATCATTAGGCTCACAGTGTCCACCAGGAAAGCTAATTTCCCCTGGTTGACGGCGCAGCTTATTACTGCGCACAGTAAATACTACATGATCTTCCCCATCGATTTCTAGTAATGGTACAGCTACTGCCGCAGTTATAACGTCAATATCGGTAAGAACAGTATGTTCTCGTTGTTTTAAAAAGTTGCTTAGTTCTTTATCCATATATGGTCCTCTTACTTTATAGATACTATACGATATCTATATAAATCTTTTATGTGTCAAATTTGTATTTTATATTTGTATCTGTATTTAAATTTGAATTTATATTTTACTTTCATTATACATGAACCTGTAAGTCATTTTTTGCTTCACAAACAACAGATTTAGTAGATAAATAAGATTATAGATAAAATAGACAGAAAAAAACTGTGATGAGGTTTCTACCCCATCACAGTTTTATATTAGTTAAATTTAATTTTCACAAATTTACGTTTACCTACTTGAACGATCATGCCCTCTTCAAGGGTAAGGTTTTCTTCTGTATATTTTTCACCGTTTACTTTGAAAGCACCGGCTTTAATGGAGCGACGTGCTTCACCATTAGAAGCAGTCAAACCAGCATCTGTACAGAATTGTGGAACAAAGATTGGTTCTGTTGGCGCATCCATAGCGTATTCAGGAATATCTGTAGGCAACGCACGTTGTTGGAATACACGTTTGAATTCCTCCTCAGCTTCAAGAGCAGCTTCTTCACCATGGTACAAACGAACGATGGTACGAGCTAGTTGCATTTTAGCATCACGTGGATGTAATTCGCCATTTTCAAGACGTTTTTCCATGTCTTCTTGTTCTTCGATTGGCATATCTGTAACAAGCATGAAATAGCGCATCATCAATTCATCAGGAATGGACATTGCTTTACCGTACATTTCTTTAGGTTCTTCATCGATACCGATGTAGTTACCTAAAGATTTACTCATTTTTTGAACGCCGTCAAGGCCTTCAAGCAATGGCATTGTGATAACAACTTGTGGTTCTTGACCTTCTAATTCTTGTAAATGACGGCCCATTAACAAATTGAAAGTTTGGTCTGTACCACCAAATTCAACGTCAGCATGTAATGCTACAGAATCTTGACCTTGCATCAATGGATACATAAACTCATGAACACCAATAGCACGACCTTCTTTAAAACGTTTGTTAAAATCATCACGTTCCATCATACGTGCTACAGTGTAAGAACTTGCCAAGCGTAGAACATCAGCAAAGTTCATAGATTCAAGCCATTCACTGTTGTCGCGAACGATAGTTTTTTCAGGATCCAACACTTTGAAGATTTGTGTTTTATATGTTTCAGCATTTTTCAATACTTCTTCTTTTGTAAGTGGTGGACGAGTTGCGCTTTTACCAGTAGGATCACCAATACGTGCAGTGAAACCACCGATAACAATAACTACTTGATGACCAAATTCTTGGAACAAACGTAATTTACGAAGTGGTACAGTATGACCCAAATGAATATCTGGCGCTGTTGGGTCCAAACCTAGTTTTACAACTAACGGTTTATTTTCCTTAATGGATTTTTCTATTTTCTTTACAAGATCTTGTTCATTAATTAAATCTGCTACGCCGTGTTTAATTTGGCGTACTTGTTCTTGAGCACTAACCATGATAATCCTCCTCGAAAT
>CAKPXR010000082.1 GCA_934202215.1 uncultured Veillonella sp. | reverse complement strand
TTATTGCAAAAAGAAGGTCTTATCACATTGAAAGACTCCAGCAATATCTTGTCTACAATTCAAGATATCACTTCCAATCCTAATGGTTACCAATTCGTTGAATTGGAAGCAGCTCAAGTACCTCGTTCTCTTGACGATGTAGCTTTAGCCGCTATCAATACTAACTTTGCATTAAATGCAGGTCTAAACCCTGGTAAGGATGCATTGGCAATTGAATCTAAAGATTCCCCTTACGTAAATATCGTAACTGTACTTAAAGGTAACGAAAGCGATCCTCGCATCAAAAAATTGATGGAAGCACTTCATAGCCCTGAAATCAAAAAATTCATCGAAGATAAATATCAAGGTGCAATTGTTCCTGCATTCTAAGGTGTAACGTAAAAGAGACCACATATGTGGTCTCTTTTTTATATCATCTAACTTTAATTATGCTATAGTTTTATCTTATTTTACCTTAGCGAAGGGATTTCTTATAAACAATCTGCACCAAATCTAAATGGTAATAATTCGTCTAGTTCAATAATCATGTAGTTTCCTTTTAGATTAGCCAAGATAATCTGTGGTATTTCAAATTCAGAAATAACCTGACGACACGCACCACATGGTGCACAAGGCCCTTCCGTATCAGCAACTACGGCAAGGGCCTTAAATTTTGTATGACCTTCTGACACGGCTTTAAATATAGCAGTTCGTTCTGCACAGTTCGTTAAGCCATAGGAAGCATTTTCAATATTACAGCCTTCATAGATACTCCCATCCTCACATACAAGGGCTGCACCTACACCAAAATGGGAATACGGACTATAGGTTTTCTCACGAGCTACTATGGCACGCTCAATAAGATTTTGAATTTCCTGTTCTGTTATATGAGTTTCCTTTTCTATCATATGGATCTCCTCATTCCACCATATCAAGAATTGTATCTACCACAATTGGTGCAGTTTCGCCAAAGGTAATCGCCTCTAAATACGTTTTACCCGCATTGGCAAACAAGCTTTCATCAGAAGCATACAAGGTGGCTATACTTTCACCTGTTCGAACAGTATCACCTGTTTTCTTATGCATTACGATACCGGCACTGTAATCGATAGGACCATCCTTAACTGTACGACCTGCCCCAAGCATAACAGATGCAATACCACATTGCTCTGTATTCATATGTGTAATATAACCGTCTTGAGGCGCTGTAACATCATAAGTGAATTTCCCGATGGCTAGTAAACTTTCATCATCAAGAACACGGCTATCTCCACCTTGGGCATCGATCATCATGCGTAATCGATCAAGAGCTACTCCCGAATTAAGGGCCTCTTGCACTCGATTGAGAGCCGTTTCATAATCACAAATCTGGCTCAATACGAGCATATGGGCGGCCATAATAAGACATTCATGTGTTAAATCCTCTGGGCCATGACCTTTCAAGGTGTCAATAACCTCACGAATTTCTAAAGCATTGCCAATGGCATGACCTAATGGTCGATCCATATCGGTTAAAACGGCCTTAACAGATCGTCCATTTTCCACCCCAATATCTACCATAGCTTTAGCCAATGCACGAGCATCGTCTAAGGTTTTCATAAAAGCACCACTACCAACCTTTACGTCTAGCAAAATGGCTTGTGCCCCAGAGGCTAATTTCTTACTCATTACAGAGGATGCAATAAGTGGAATACTATCTACAGTGCCCGTTACATCACGCAATGCATAGAGTTTCTTGTCTGCTGGCGCTAAACCTTCAGATTGTCCGATAACAGCAAGCCCTATTCGATTGACTTGATTGATGAACGCTTCTTGATCCAATGATACCTTTAAGTTGGGTATGGATTCCATCTTATCGATAGTGCCGCCCGTATGACCTAAGCCACGGCCCGACATTTTCGCCACCTTGCCACCACAAGCAGCTACCAAAGGCCCTATGATAAGGGTTGTCTTGTCCCCTACACCACCGGTGCTATGTTTATCTACCGTTATCCCATCGATATTGGATAAATCTACCATGTGTCCCGATTGTGCCATCGCCAATGTCAATGTGCCTAATTCACGAGCATTCATCCCATTAAATACAATGGTCATCAACAAAGCACTCACTTGATAGTCGGGGATTTCCCCATTTACATAGCCTGAGATAACAAAGTGAATTTCCTCATCTGTTAAGGGTAAATTAGAACGTTTTTTTAGAATAATATCATACATGCGCATGGTTATACCGCCATTCTAAGAAACCACCTAAGCACTGCCTAGGTGGTTTTCTATTATACTTCTTCGTCTAAATGATTTTTAAGTAGTTCTACTGCTGCACTGGCTCCAATACGGCTGCAACCTTCTGCAATATAGGCTTTCATATCAGAGATAGAACGAATGCCACCGGCAGCCTTAATTTTTACATTAGGGCCGATGTGTTTTTTAAAGAGTTGAATATCTTCAATACTAGCACCACTACTACCAAAACCTGTAGATGTCTTGATATAATCAGCACCACCGTCTGTAACACATTTACATAGGGCTACCTTTTCAGCGTTAGTTAGATAACATGTTTCGATGATAACCTTTAAAATTTTATCTCCACAAGCCGCTTTAAGGGACTTAATTTCATCGGTAACAGATTCAAAATCCCCTTGTTTTACATTGCCTAGATTGATAACCATATCAATTTCAGAGGCCCCTTCTTGAATAGCTTGTTTTGTTTCTGCCACCTTCACTTCTGTCGTTTCATAGCCTAGAGGAAACCCAATAACAGTACATACATTAAGGCCTGGATACGCTTCATGGGCAGAAGCCACAAAATCCGGTGGAATACACACAGATGCTGTATTATAGGCTACGCCGGCATCACAAATTTCTTTAATATCATCCCATGTTGCTGTGGGGCGCAATAGTGTATGGTCCACATAGGATAGTAATTCTCTACCTAACATAGTGTCTCTCCTTACTAAAAGAATGACATTTGTTCTGGCTCAGGTTCTTTATGTAAAGCCTCTTGAGCAGCGCGATTTTTGTCATCAATAAATGGTTCTAATGGTACACCTGTAGCCTTCAATAAATCTGGCAAGCTATTAACGCCCTTAGCCTTAGCCGCCTCTAATACAACCTTAGCACATGTTTCCGCATCATCTAATGCATAGTGATGTTTAAACTCAACCCCAATGTATGCGGCCATTGTATTTAGCTTATGGTTTACTAAATCTGGCCATACCGCACGTGAAAGTTTTACAGTACATGCATAATCTAGCTCTGGCCAAGGAATTTTATAGTAATCCAGTGTAGCACGCAATACATTCATATCAAATTTTGCGTTGTGAGCTACCATGATATTACCTTTTAAATGGTTTTCGTAGATAGCGTTCCACAATTGATCAAAGGTTTTCTCATGGATAACATCCTTTGGTTGAATGCCATGAATTTCAATACAGTCATCATCAAAACTCATGAACGGTGGTTTTATAAGGCTATACGCCTTTTTAGTAATCTGTCCATCCTTTACGGTAATAACCGCCAAGGAGCACGCACTATTTTTAAATTTATTAGCGGTTTCAAAGTCTAATGCAACAAAATCTAACATAGGACTCCTTTCAAATTTATATGTTTCAAAATTTATATATAAGAATTGTATTCATTTTCTTCATTTATTATAGCATGAAACACTCTATAATCTACTATTCAACGGTGACTATTAGTCACCTCTTTCACATCAAATTTAATTGACAGATAGGCCCTCTGTATGTGAAAATTATTTAGATATATATGTAGTATGGAGGTTGCAAGATGGCAGATGACAGATTAATCGTTGCCCTTGATGTATCCACTATGGATGCGATGAAAGAAATCGTAACATCCCTTGGTGATGCGGTTAGCTTTTACAAGGTCGGCATGGAGCTATTCTACGCCGAAGGAGAGCAAACAGTTCGCTATTTACAAGAGCAAAACAAACAAGTATTCCTTGATTTGAAATTGCATGATATTCCTAATACAGTGGCACATGGTGTATCTTCCCTAACACGTTTGGGTGCTAACTTGATCACCATACATGGCCAAGGTGGCCCTATTATGATGAAAGCCGCCGTAAAAGCAGCTCGTGAGACGGCTGAACAATTGGGTGTGGAACGCGCTAAATTATTGGCAATCACTGTATTAACAAGCTTTGATGATGAATCTTGGACTGCAACTGGTGGCCAACTACCGATTTCCGACCAAGTTATTCGTCTAGCGAAACTCGCTAAAGAATCCGGCATGGATGGCGTTGTATGTTCCGCGTTGGAAGCTAAGATGATTCGCGAAGCATGTGGTGATGATTTCCTTATCGTAACACCTGGTATTCGACCATCCTTTGCAGCAACAAACGACCAAAAACGTATTGCTACACCTGCTAGTGCATTACAAGATGGCGCATCTCGCCTCGTTATTGGCCGTCCTATTACACAGGCTGAAAATCCTCGTGAAGCAGTTCGTTTAATTATTGAAGAAATGGAGAACGTATCCAAATGATGACAGAACAAGAAGTAAAACAATTACTTATCGACACTCAAGCTATTCTAGAAGGTCACTTCCTTTTGACATCTGGACTCCACAGCCCAATGTACGTTGAAAAATTCAATGTATTGCAACATCCT
>CAKPXR010000081.1 GCA_934202215.1 uncultured Veillonella sp. | reverse complement strand
TTGTTCCTTTCTCAAATTGTTATGGATATGGGGATGGTATCTTATGAAAGTAAGAGTACATACTTTTATATGATGATGTTTTATTTAGAGGTGCAATTGCTCCGGAAAGGACGTAAAAATGAAGCTCAGCAAATTGTGTAAAGTTGGTATGTCCTTTTTAACAAAACCTTACTATCGAACGAGAGTACTAATCAAATTAGGTTATTATGACTCTTTATCTGATGAAGAGTTTTTAAAGAAGGTATTTCCTAAATACATGGGATATCCTTTAGATTTAGAAAATCCAAAAACTTTCAGTGAAAAGTTACAATGGCTAAAGGTTAATTATAGAGAGCCTATACAAACGGTCATGGTAGATAAGCATGAGGCTAAAGATTTTATTGCTCAGCGTGTAGGTGATCAATATATAATTCCCACACTTGCTATTTGGGACTCCGTAGAGAACATTGACTTTGATGCGCTGCCTAATCAATTTGTGTTGAAATGTACACATGATAGTGGGGGAATCGTTATTTGTAAAGATAAGTCATCCCTTGATTGGGAAGCAGCTAAAGCTAAATTAAACACATCCTTAAAACGGGATTATTCACGTATTGCTAGAGAGTGGCCGTATAAGAATGTCCCTCATCGAATTATAGCAGAGGCGTATTTATCTGAATTAGGCAGCAATGAAATCTTAGATTATAAGATGTATTGTTTCCATGGTGAACCAAAGATAACTGTAGTTTGCTCTGACCGTTTTTCTAAAACGGGAACGCGTATGAACTTCTATGATATCGATTGGAAACCGATGGGAATTCATTTTGGTCATTATCCGCCGTTATCAACAGAGTTCCCAAGACCTGAAACATATGACGAGATGTTAAGACTGGCTATGGAACTTAGCAAAGACTGCCCGTTTTTACGTGTTGATTTCTATGAAATAAAGGGACGACTGTATATTGGAGAGTTAACGTTCTTCCCTGGTGCGGGATTAGAACAGTTTCGTCCTATATCAAAAGATTATGAATTGGGAGAGTGGTTACACCTTGAGACTGTACATCGGAGCTGATTTTGTTCCTACGGATATAAATAGAGTATTATTTGAAACTGGTAATATAGAAGCTTTAGTTGGTAAAGAATTATTAGGACTCTTTAAGCAATCTGATTTAAATGTGTTTAATCTAGAGGTACCCTTAACTGATGCATCTACACCGATTGATAAATTTGGTAATAATTTAAAGTCTCCTACGAAAACAATATACGGTTATAAGGCTTTAGAACCTATATTTTTAACATTGGCTAATAATCACTCCTTAGATCATGGTGTGGAAGGTTTAACTACTACACTGGAGTTATTAAATAAGCATGATATTAAAAATGCCGGTGCTGGTGCTAATGTAAAGGAAGCTAAAAAGCCGTTTATCTTTGAAAAAGAGGGAATACGCATAGGATTTTATCTGTGTGCGGAACATGAGTTTACAGTTGCCTCTTGTCATACAATGGGGGCCAATCCCTTTGATGTATTAGAAAGCTTTGATGATGTTGAAGCACTAAAGAAGACCTGTGATTATGTCATCGTTTTATATCATGGTGGAAAGGAGTTTTATCGCTATCCATCGCCAATGTTACAGCGATATTGCCGTAAATTTGTTGATAAAGGGGCAGATCTTGTCGTTTGCCAACATAGTCATTGTATAGGATCTCGTGAAGACTATGGTAAGGGGACTATTATTTATGGTCAAGGTAACTTTATATTTAACTCTGAATTCTATATACATCATAAGGAGTTTGTAAAAGATTCCTTATTAATTAGTGTAGAGGCATCAAAGGATAGCTTTATTGCCTCTGAAGTGCCAATTCGTAGTACTGAAAAAGGAACTCGTTTGGCTA
Organism: uncultured Veillonella sp.; assembly: GCA_934202215.1. Taxonomy (GTDB): domain Bacteria; phylum Bacillota; class Negativicutes; order Veillonellales; family Veillonellaceae; genus Veillonella. The sequence continues at coordinate 2,810 of CAKPXR010000081.1, read as the reverse complement.
CTGATGCAGAAGTCATTGAAACACTGACAGAATATAAAAAACGAAGTGAAAACATTAAAGATGCCCACTTTGTAGCTCAAGCCTATAAAGATTTTGCTGATACTCTTATAAAGCGTTATTTGCGCGAATTTATTGGCAGATCATGTATTATACGTGCTATAAATGCATTATTTGGTCGAAAGTTAATGCAACTCATTTTAGGGAAAACAAGTTATTTAGCAATTCAAAACTATTTGGAATGTGAAGCCCATCATGAATTATTCTTGCGGGGCATTAAGAATATCAATAAAAAATAATGGATACTAAAATAGTAGCTGCTGCTAAATGGTCTGTCATAACAGAGGTTTTAGCAAAGCTTATTACACCACTAACAAATATAATATTGGCCCATATGTTAGCGCCTACGGCGTTTGGTATATTGGCAACGATTATGATGGTTATATCCTTTGCAGAAATGCTTGCTGATGCGGGATTTCAAAAGTTTCTTGTACAACATGAGTTTGAAAGTGATAAAGAAAAGCAAGAGGCTACAGATGTGGCTTTTATTGCGAATTTAGTTCTTTCTATACTCTTATGGGCGGGAATTATAGTAGGTCGAGATGAATTGGCTGTACTAGTTGGCAACGATGGTTTAGGTATTCCGTTGGCTATAATGGGGGCTATGATTCCGCTATCTGCTTTTAGTAGTGTACAAATGGCTTTGTATCGACGAGACTTTAACTTTAAGTTTCTTCTTAACATTCGGCTCATCACAATTCTGACGCCTATATTAATATCCATACCTATGGCGCTCATGGGATATGACTACTGGTCTTTGATCGTTGGTATGTTAGGGGCCCAGTTGTTTACGGCTTTAGCCTTATTGAAGAGTAGGAAAAATCAAATCCATCTATTCTTTAGATCTCGAGTTTTTATGAACATGTTTAGCTATAGTGCATGGTCACTAGCAGAAGCATTTTCTATTTGGCTTACCGCTTGGGTAGATACCTTTATTATTAGTCGATTCCTTGATGCTTACTATTTAGGGATATATAAAATGCCTATGGCTATTGTTACAACTGTCATGGCTATGGCAACGTCATCATTAGCTCCGGTGTTGTTTGCCGCTTTAAGTCGAGTACAACATGATCAACAGGAGTTTTCAAAGACGTTCTTTACCTTCCAACGCTATATGGCTTTATTCTTAGTTCCTATAGGGGTGGGATTGTTTGTATTCCAAGATTTTGTGGTGCATTTATTACTTGGTCCACAATGGACTTTAGCTGGTATCGTTTTAGGATCTTGGGCACTGAGTTCCGCTATTATGACTGTAACGGCAAACTTAATTTCCGAAATCTTTCGTGCAAAAGGGGAGCCTAACTTATCATTTTGGACTCAAATATTGCACTTAGTTGTACTAATACCGGTTATTTATATTTGTATTCAATATGATTTTAGTACCTTTGTTTATGCTCGCTCGATAGTACGTATGGAAATGTTAATGGTTGCTATGATTTTCTTAGCATTATTTATACATATGAGTGCCTTACGGGTAATTACTAATATCGGTGTGTATTTAGTTACTGCATCTATTGTAGGAGCTCTTGCATATAGCACTTTACATTTGTACGATTCCGTATGGTGGACTGTAGCATGTATGCTCTTATGCGTAGTGTTATATATAGCTATTTTATGTATTATCCCAGCTGAGCGTACTATGATTACTTCTGGATTTAAAAGAATCTTGAGTAAGGTGCAGCGCTCATAATTAACAGAACTATGAAAGGAGTACATATGCTTTCAAAAAATGTAGACTTAAACAATACGGTGATCCTTGTAACGGGAGCCGCTGGATTTGTAGGGGCTAATCTTGTTATGTCCCTGTTATCTGAAGCAGAAGGAACTCAAATTATCGGCATAGATTCTGTTAATGATTACTATGACGTGGCCTTAAAGGATTATCGATTACAACAAATTGAAGAAATAAGCAAAGATAATAAAAATACGTGGATCTTTAAAAAAGGTAATATTGCAGATAAGGCTTTTATTGAAGAAATCTTCTCTACTTATAAACCACGTGTTGTTGTTAATTTAGCAGCACAGGCTGGTGTTCGTTACTCTATTACAAATCCAGATGCTTATATCGAATCTAATATTATTGGTTTTTACAATATATTAGAGGCTTGTCGTTATTCTTATGATAATGGTGAAAGCGGAGTAGAGCATTTGGTTTATGCATCATCTTCTTCTGTGTATGGTGCGAATAAACAAATTCCATACTCTACAGATCATAAAGTAGATAACCCAGTTTCTCTGTATGCAGCTACTAAAAAATCAAATGAGTTATTGGCTTATTCGTATGCCAAGTTATATAACATTCCTAGTACAGGACTTCGTTTCTTCACTGTATATGGGCCTGCTGGTCGTCCAGATATGGCGTACTTTGGTTTTACTAATACATTGCGTAGTGGTGGTACTATAAAAATCTTTAACTATGGTAACTGTAAACGTGACTTTACTTATATTGATGATATAGTAGAGGGCGTATCTAAGGTGATGTGTGCAGCCCCAGAACGTCGTAATGGCGCTGATGGTTTACCGGTTCCTCCATATGCTATTTATAATATTGGTAATAGTCATCCTGAAAATTTACTTGATTTTGTGCGTATTCTGTCAGAAGAATTAGTTGCGGCTGGTGTATTACCAGAAGATTATAATTTTGAAGACCATAAAGAATTAGTGGCCATGCAACCAGGTGATGTACCTGTAACTTATGCAGATACAAGTGCTTTAGAAAAAGACTTTGGATTCAAGCCTAATACATCTTTACG
>CAKPXR010000080.1 GCA_934202215.1 uncultured Veillonella sp. | reverse complement strand
GGTAGTGGCTCTGATACATCTTCTGCAGCGACTGTACAATCATCAACAACGATAGGTGGCAAGACATACTCTTGGACTAAAGGGGTACTTCCTCCAACTGATTCAGATGGTAGACAAGTATCTGTTGGTAAAACAAATTTTGAACGTCAAATTAAAAATGTAGCAGCCGGTGAAATTTCTGCAAATAGCACAGATGCTATCAATGGAGCTCAATTATATTCTGTAGCGAGTGGATTGGCAAAGGATCTTAAAGTTCCTTATGTATCTATTAAATCAGGTGCAATAGGTGCTGGTAGTAACTTTGATAATGATGGGGCACAAGCATCTGATTCTATTGCCATAGGTCCTTCTAGTTCAGTTACAAGACAAAATGGTATTGCTATCGGTAATGGGGCGAAATCTTTAAGTGAAGAGAGTATTGTTATTGGTAGAAATGCACAAGCAGAAACTAAGGCTGGTGCAGGTTTAACAACTACAAGTCGAGCAATTGCAATAGGATCAAATTCTCGTGTAGCAGCCAATGTAACACAAGGCATTGCCATTGGTAGTGGTCTTTCTCCAGATGAAGGTGCCGTTGTTACAGGTGACCAATCAATCGCTATTGGTGGCAATGTAAAGGTTGATGGTCATGCTGCTATTGCCATTGGTGGCGATGATGCTAAAAATGCTTCAAATCAGCAAGTCTCCTATACTAATAAGAATGATGCTGACGTTACTGGTACTTTAAAAGCTGCAATTCTTGATCTAACAGGCTATGATTTATCAAATTATAAAGGCACTACAGCAGGTCATGCTGGTGTAGCCTATGGTACAAGTGCTCTTGCTGGTAATGCAGGTGTTGCAATTGGTACAGCATCCGATAGTATGACTCGTAAAGATGAAAATGGAAATATCATTTATCAAAAAGATGCTAGTGGTAAAGATATTATTGATCCTGTAACAAGGAAACCTGTTGCTGAAGTTGTAACTAATGCTGTAGCTATTGGTACAGGTGCTCGTGCTAACTTTGGCAACTCTGTAGCCATCGGTGGTGGTTCTAATACTGACCATTATGCTACAAAGCAAGTTAATGCAATTATTGATGGCGTAGAGGTTAAATGGGCCGGTGGCGATAATATATCTCCTGGTGACGTAGTTTCCTTTGGTTCTAAAGGTTTTGAACGTCAGCTTAAAAATGTAGCACCAGGTGAAGTGTCTCAAACAAGTACAGATGCTATCAATGGTTCACAAATTTATTCCTTAGCTCGTAAAGTTACAAACATCATGAATGGTGGTGCAGGTAGTGTTGTCAATGTAAATACTTCTGGGGAACCGCTTACAAAGGTTGTAACCGGAACCGGTACTAATAAACAAACAAAATACTATCGTACAGTAGATGTTAAGGATGATGGCACCTTAGTAACTGGTGCTGTTGCGCAAACGCCAAAATCACTTGCTTTAGTCAATGTAGATGAACCAAATGTTAATCAACAAACTCAAACTCCTCGTACACTTGGAAATGTGGCGAACGGTGTAAAGGATAATGATGCAGTTAATGTATCTCAATTGAAAGCTGCAACTGTAAAATATTTCTCTGTAAACTCTACAGATACAGGTAACCGAGATAATACAGGTGCAACCGGTACAAATGCAATTGCCATTGGACCAACTGCAAAATCTACAGCAGAGAATGCCCTTGCTATAGGTAATAATGCACAGGCCAATAGTAACTATGCAGTGGCTTTAGGTCATTACGCTAATAATGGATCTACAAATAGTACGAATAGTATTAGTATTGGTTGGGTTGCAGGCGGAAGCTCCAATGGTGCAAGCAATGTAGCTATTGGCACAAATGCAGGTAAACAAGTTACTGGTAATAATAATATTAGTTTAGGTAATACTGCGGGTACTGTTAATAATGCTAATGTTTACACTTCTGAGTCTATTCTGCTCGGTACGGAAGCTCGTGTTAAAGGTAGCACTGCTAGCAAGTCTGTGAACAGTGTTATTGCTATTGGTAAAGGTGCTGAAGGTAGTGCTACATCAGCGACTTCTATAGGTATTAATGCTAATGCATCTGCTGAGAATGCTATGGCCCTCGGTTCAAGTTCTAAAGCTAGTGTATATAATGGTGTTGCATTGGGTTCATATTCTGAAGCTACTACTGCAGGTAGTATAGCTGGATATAATGCTAATACAAGTCGTACAGACAAATATGCTGGCTTAACAGGTCTTGCGTTAACAGCTAATACTGGTGCTGTATCTATTGGTAGTAGTACAAAAACGCGCCAAATTACCAATCTTGCTGCTGGCACTAATGATACAGATGCTGTAAACGTTGCACAGTTAAAGAGCGTTAACTTAGCGGTTAAAGGTAATAGTGGTGCTGGCGGTGATGTTAACTTAGCGACTAATCCTTTAACTATTAAGGGAAATGATGACTATATTACGACAAGTGCAAGTGGTAACACCGTTAACATTTCTGGAAAAGTACAAAATATTAATGTAAGTAATGGTAATGCTACAGCAACTACTGGTATGGCAGATGCTAAGAATGTAGCAGAAGCGATTAATAAGGCAGTTTCACAAAATGCATATACTTGGAATTTAACAGCAGACAACGATACAGCTGGTAGTAGATCTACTATCACTAAGGAAGGTACTGTTAAATTCAGCGGTGATCAAAATATCACAGTAAAAAGAGATGGTAATACCATCACCTCTAGCTTAAATAAGTCAATTATTGTTGATTCTGTGAAAGCTAATAACTCCGTAACTACTGGATCCGGTGCTAATCAAATTACCCTTGATGGTACCAGTGGCGCTGTAACAGGTAAAACTTTCAGCGGACAATCCTTTACTGCTGGCAATAATGTTTTAAGTAATACTACATTGCAAATTGGGTCCCCTACAAATGGTGATAATAATGTAACCATCACTAAAGATGGACTAACGTCCAAAGCAGGTACTAAAACGGCTAAGTTTGGTGCTACTGGTATAGATGCGGGTGGTCAACAAATCGCGAATGTTTCTAGTGGTGGTAATGTAGGGACTAATGCAGCTAATATTACAGACGTTAAGAATGCTGTAGCTGATGTGACATTAAAATTAGATACAAATTCTAAAACTGGCACTGTTAAGCTTAGTGAAAGCCCACTTAAAGTAATTGGTGCTAATGGTATTAGAACGGATCTAGTTGGTACAAACAATGGTAGCCTTGTAGTCGGGTTAGATCAGGCAACTGTGAATGCCACAACTAAGGGCATTGGCCTTACTGGCGATACTGGTTCTACTGGTAATAAATATCTAAAAGATGGTGATGTATCCTTTGCAGTAACTGGCGATGGTAATCTTGTGAGCACATCTGCTACTACAGCTGGTGTGAAGGTTGCAGTAAATGCGGCTAAGGTAAAAGATTTAGCTGTAGAGGCTGTTACTGTAAGCAAAGATTCGCAAGTAGATAATCCTATTACAGTAACTCCAACTGCAGGTACTAACTCTAAAGACTATGCTATTGGTATTGATACTACAAAACTGGCTGGTAAAACAGATCTAACATACCGTGCTAATAATGATACAGATGCTAATGCACAAAAAGTATCTTTAGCTAAAGGTCTCAACTTTGTAAATGGTGATAATACGGTTGCTACTGTTGCTGCAGATGGTAAAGTGTCTTATGACCTTAATGCGTCTACTAAGACTAAAATTGATGATAGCGCTGCTGCTGTAGCAAGAAATATTTCTCTTGGTGCAGATAACGGTACAGCATCTAGCCAATCCTTAAAAGATGGCAATGTGGCTTTCAATGTAAAAGGTGCCACTGGTGACTATGTATCTACTAACATGAATGGTAACACTGTAGAAATTTCTACAACTCGTGCTACTATCAATAGTGATGCAAATACTGGCGCCGCGTCCGTAACAGGTAATGATGGCCTTGCAACAGCTAAAAATGTTGCTGATGCAATTAACAAGGCTGCTGATGCGGCTAAAGCTGGTGCAGCTTGGAACGTATCCACAAATGGGGATGCTGGTACAAAAGTATCTGGTGGAGATACTGTAGACTTCACTGGGGATAATAATATTACAGTTACACAAACTGGTAAAAATATTGCTACCACATTAAATAAAGACCTTAAAAAACTGAATTCTATTTCTCTTGAAAATGGTATAGGTGAAACTATCAAGCTTGATGCGACTCATGCTACTGCTAAGTTTATGGATCCAGCCGTAGGTAACTACACACAAATCGATCATGATAGTATAAGAATGAATAATGGTATTGATGAGAATCAACCAAATACGGCAAATACTTATTTGGGCATTGGTTCTTTATCGTTACAAGCAGGGCCTAATAGTACTGCTCTTGATTCTAAACGTCTTATATTTAATGATGAAGATGGCAATATTGCTGAAGGTAATGCAAAGGGCTTTACATTCCAGTCTGCAGCAGGTAAACAGGTAGAATTTGGTGTTGATGAAATCAAGGCCGGTGGCAACAAAATTCAAGAGGTTGATGAAGGTACAGCTGATACTGATGCGGTAAATGTAAAACAGTTGAAAGATACTGTAGCAAGCCAAACTTTAACATACCGTGCAAACACTGCGACTGATGCAGATGCTAAATCTGTTAAGTTATCTAAAGGATTAGATTTTGTAGATGGGACATCCACTGTTGCTACTGTTGATAATGATGGAAAAGTATCCTTTGATTTGAATACAGCTACTAAGACTAAGATTGATGATTCTGCCACTGCTGTTGCAAGAAATATTTCTCTTGGTGCAGATAGCGGGACAGCATCTAGTCAATCCTTAAAAGATGGC
>CAKPXR010000079.1 GCA_934202215.1 uncultured Veillonella sp. | reverse complement strand
AAGAACCCACTATATAAGCTATTCCTCACTATTAGTTCATATATACTTATTTTTCATCGATTTTATGACTTATTTTGCTAAGTCACAAAAAATATAGTGTAAAATACACCATAAAATCTAGTATAAATTACAGCATAAAACCTTACTCAAACAACTAAAAATTCGCATTAACATCATGTGGCATTTTATACTCATGGCCTATGTTATTATTAATACAGGTAGTAAATACCGTCTCACTTTCTCCTTTTGAAAAAATAATAATGCAAATAAGGCAGTCCCGATGGACTGCCTTATTTGTATATTACATAGATTGTCTATTTCTCTATAGCCTCAACTACTTCACCAATGTACATATAGTGTGGTTCCCAGCAATCACTGCCAGCTTTTGTATATTCAGGAGGATTAGATGCATAATACTCTTTTATTTTATCCGCTAAATGTGCTTCATCGAATTGATGTTCGTAAAGCTTTTTGCATACAAAAGTTAACTCTGCTTCTTCAAACATGACACCATTATCCACTGCAACTGGTGTTAAACCCGAATTAGCCACCTTATCTTCGTCACGACCAGAATGAGATCCTAAATAACCAAGAGCCTTACGTTGGCTTTCAGGAAAGAAACTAACTGTAAAAGTATCGTATTTCTCCATAAATTCTTGAGTATAGCGAGCTGGATGAATGTACACAGTCACCGTGGAAAGATCATTACCAACTAGGCCCCACATGTTGCCCATGCTGCCCCAACTAACCGTACAAGTATTAAAATCCTCAGGTGTACCAGCTGTAACAAGAGCCCAACGATTCTCAAACATAGTAAAAGCTTTATAATCTTTTGCTTCAAATGATTTCATAATAAACTCCAGATTATCTTAATATAACGATATATATCTTTAACTTTATTAAACTAATCAAAGCTGAGCTGATTCTAAAGATTAAACGCTCGGCTTTTTTCATAGGTAATATAAAACTATAATTACTTATAAATTATAATTTTACTTACTTTATCGCCTTTTTGTTCAAATTGTATGCCATGCATCATATCAGTTCGATAGCGATATTTCCCATAAAACCATCGATTGTTAACATCTACTAAATCAGGTCTACCATATACATTAAGAACCTTTCGCATGGAGTCACCTACAGCAATACCTCTATGTGTTGTGGCATCACGATTTTCGATCATCATATAGGTAACAATGGGTCCTACTCCATCCATTTTAAAACTCCCAAATGTAACCCCTCCATAGATGAGGCCTCTACTAGTCTCTTTTGTGGGCTGACCTAAACTAGCTTTCACACTATCAAATGTATTACCCAACGAAACACCAAGGATCATCATATCCTCTTCTGGCAAGTTAGCACCTACAATTTGTCCGCCCGCATAATGAGTATATTGCTCAGCTTTTGGCCAATCATTAGACTGCTTTTCTGCATTTGTTTCAAGACGATTCCAAGTTTTACTTAACCAACTTGCATCTGTCACGTAATTATAGGCACTTACCAATTGCAGGACTATAACAAGCCCCATAATTATACTTTTACCTAACATAAACCCTCTCTTTGTCTTCTCTCACATTTACAACATAAATAAGCACAACCTTATTAGCATAAGTATACTATGCAAACAAGACTGTGCCTATTATTAATAATTTTATATTTTGGTATATATAGGATATATCTCTAATTGGTATTTATATGGTTTATCTCAATTTGACGATATATATCATTACCCCTATAATATAAGTAGATAGTCAGACGAGTAGTGACGTCAGGCGCATCTCTAATAACATATGAACATGTAGAAATGGCCTTTTCGTTTTATCTAATTTCCGAAGAAACGAAGGGCTATTTTGCTATTTCTAGACAAATAAGCGCCACAAGTGCTCCAAAGGATATCATAACTGATAAAATCCCAAGGATAATCATAATGATTTTATAACCACTCATAAGCAACCCTCCCTTCAAAAACGAAGAGAGGCCCAACCTCGTCTAACTATCCTAACTCTATTATAGAACGAACTAATATGCGATACAATAAGCATTATATTATATTATATAAATATACGAATTAACTAATAAAAGCCAAGCTATTTCTAAATATAAATAGCTTGGCTTTTGCATTGTGTAAATAAGTTAAAAAAGAGCATGTCAGAAGTAAATATTCATGTTTAAGAGCTTTCAAGAGCCCAAAAACAAGTTTAATGATCCATCTAAGTCTATCCACTGTTTTAACCATTCCTGTACTATTCAAAAACTATCACAGCTCATCATCATAGGCAATGCCATATGCTTTTTTATGGATCAAATTAGGCAATTTATATTTTTCATCACCAAATTCTGCAGGTAAAATCATAGCGTTTAGATTTTCTGAATACACACGTTGTTGGCGAGTCTGTCCATTATTGTAATAGGCGCCGCCATCATTAACGTTCCCAGTGATACCTGAGTTTCCTTGTTTTGCACGCCAAATAAATATATACGGCATCTTATCACCTTGTTTTAAACTGTTATCATGAGCATTAATCAAATGGCGCAAAGAACGATCCATTTGGTAATCGTATTGTACTGAAAGTCCTTGAATCATATTAGCTGCAGGCATGGAAACATAGATGACAGCCTCGATACGACGATATCCATTCGGTGCTGTTACAGGCTTAATCGATGTGAGGTCCAAATATTTCCCATCCCCACGTCCAGAGTCAGCACTCGAATCGATGTGTTCAAACCGTTCTGAATTTAATAAGTCATCTTGTGATACGGCTCGACTGTGCATTGGTAATACGAGGTAGGCTAATAACCATAGTGAAAGTAAATATACTCGTTTCATTTGTCACCTCACTGCACTACAATATCATCAAAATGTTGCTGATACACTGACATAAACATGGCATCGGCTATATCATACATAGTAGTATTATTTCGATTCAATGGGAACTTACGCGTATCGTTTACATAATGCATTGGCTTTGTCGCCCCATCAAACGTATATTTCGCCACATCTACCTCTGTCATCATCAGACCAGACTTACTTTCACTAGCCTCAATCAAAGCCATCATAGAGGGACTCGGATTCATTATACGAGACGAATGAATAAAAGTCGCTAACGAATAGTTTGTATCATAATCTACGGTGAGCTGCCTCTCATCGATGGTCGATTGATAGGACGTATCCATCACAATATAGTAGGTCCCGCGCAAGGAATACTGTGGCGACGCATAGCGAAGGGCTTCAATAGAATAGGTATTCAAATAGATATATAAGCCACCACTCTCCATGGGCCCATTCATCGATTGAGAGTGAAGAAGCTTAAACTGTGGCGACGTTTTCAACTCCTGATAGGTAATTGCCTCTGTAGGCACGGTGAAAGCCAGTAATACAAGGACTAGCATCAAAATACGTTGAATCATAAAAACCTCTCTCTAAAACTATAGGAAACTGAGTCTCTCAATAAAATAAGCACAGCCGTATTAGCATAAGTATACTATGCAAACAAAGCTGTGCCTATTATTAATAATTTTAAATTTTAGTATATATAGGATATATCTCTAATTAGTATTTATAAGGTTTATCTCAATTTGACGATATATATCTTTATCCCTATAATATAGGTAGATAGTCAGACGAGTCGCAACGTCAGGCGCATCTCGAAAATCAAAATACTTAGGAAATGGCCTTTCAGTTTACTTAGCTACCATGCGGTAACGGAGGGCTATTTGCTTTTTGTAAGGCAAATAAGGGCTACTAAAGCTCCAAAAGCAAAGACCGTACCCTAAGGTACGGTCTTTTTCTTATTTTTTTATCTTTAATTCGGCTTTCTTTCTTAACTCGTTAGCATTTTTAAAGTCTAAATATTCCATCATATTACGCAACTCCAGATGATTATAGTTAACTTTACCATCTACATAAGAAAGTACAATAAAATATTCATTCTTATCATCTTGTATCAAATGGTAAATTCGAGATAATTTACCTGAATTATATTGATCTAGTAGATAAGAAGGAACACCATTATTCCATATTACGGCACCTTGAATTGGTACATCTTTTAATAATGTTGCACTATTTTTATGAATTAAGCTACTCAAAATCGTCTGCGCATATTGAGCGATAGCTTTATCTTGATGAACCAAAGGACCTTGTACAACAACTAATGTCATGTTGTTACTAGTATAGACTCGCCTTAAAACTTTAGTAAGTTTACGATCTTCTTTTAACGTCATCCCTTTAGGTACTCGATAAGTAAAATTATCCCACGTAATAGCATCACTAGTAGTAGCTATGTTCTCTAACGGTTGCATAGATGGAATGACAAAATTAGCCATCGTTGACTCTAGCTTTTTAGTAATAGGCTGATTCTTATTACTTAGGATTGCTATATAGTTCTGTTTTGGATATTTATCAAAAGTAACAGCCGCAAACATAATAGGTAAATTCTCATTAGAATATTTATCTGTTATGCCCCAGTAACCTTTACTGATTCCCGGATACATAAATTCCCCTTTACGTTGAGCAGTTTTATAAATTGCTTCATTATCAACTTTTTTAACAGCACCAACGAGTCCAGCAAAAACATTTTTCTCTATCACATAAGATCCAACATTCTCTTTATCAAAATTTTTAAAATAGCCTTCTACCACCGAAATAGGCACCGTCATTTTAGCCTTATAATTACCCTCATGTAACAAAACAACGGTAGATTCATGAGAAATTAAATCTAAATATGTATCATACGATTTTTCCCACTTCTGAGCATCTTCAACACTACGCTTATTTTCACCAACCTGCTTCTCTAATGTCTTGTGAAACTTATCTTTAAGTTCAATATATCCCACAGTAGGCACATTACGAGTCTTATCATAACGATAGTTCTGATATGCATTATCTGGAATACTCGCATCAGCCCCTGGTACAGGCGGCTGTCCTTCAGGCACAGTATATTGCGCCGCATCAATAGGCATAGTGAAAGCTACTGCCACAGCCAAACTCAACAAAGTACTTTTTAGTTTCATACAACACCTCCCAAACAATAATAGGCACGTTCTTTCATTAGTATTAGTATA
>CAKPXR010000078.1 GCA_934202215.1 uncultured Veillonella sp. | reverse complement strand
AATAGCTAATTCAAATTAGCACAAAACCCCTAGGGAGGATCAGTCCTTAGAGGTTTTTACTATTACGCAAGCTTAGCAACTTGTGATATAATTAAGTTAAGCTAGAAGTTGGATAACTTCAGATAAAACAACAAAAACCCACGGTGGCTAGACCGTGGGTTTTTTACTTTTTATAGAGAGCTATCTCTTGGGCTAGTTACTCGCTAGTATCAACTGTCTAACCACTTGCAAATGTAGTAGCTAGTTACACTTGCCATGACAGAGATTAAGAAGTTGGATAATATCTCCAAGATAAAACACCTCCTATCTGTTGCCAAATTGGAGGGAGCAACGATTAAATTATATCATGTATGTAAATTAGAAAATTGCTTTAGTACGTTAAAGTAATTTTCTGATTTTGTCATGAAAAATGTAAAAAAAACTTATTGATTATATTGTTGCTTAAAATAGGGAAAAAATTCATTGATAATATAAGTTCCCTATGAGCCCTGTAGGGGCTCCTGAATAATGAGTAAAAAATGATGGTCAAAATAGACCATTTTTAATATACTAAAAATGTACAAAAAAAATATATTGATAATATAAGTCCCCTATAAGGCCCTTGGGCCTCTTTTAGGGGAGACTATTTTATGAGAGAATTTATGAAGATATTTTTTTTGTAGTAAAATGTACAAAAAAAATATATTGATAATATAAGTCCCCTATGAGCCCCGTAGGGGCTCTCAAATAATTAAGTTAAGTTAGAGGTATTTATGAGTGATATTGTGATGACAGATATAGAGTTATATGATGCTAAGGTTAATTGGTTTAAGGAGCATGATTATGTAGAAGTAGAACCATTAGCTTTTTATAGAGATTTATATCCAATAGGATCATTTCAAGCTAAAGGAGATTATAGTCGTAAATGTGGTAACGGGATTTTATTGTATAGGAATGAGGGTAAATTTAAGCATAGATATATATTTGATGATTTAGAGGAGATTAAGAATTGGATTGGAAAAGAGGATATATTTGTTAGAGGTGGTTCATTTATAGGTAAACGAGTTAAGAATGAAAATGCGAGTATGATTTATGCATTGACATTTGACTTAGATGGTCAAGGTATGGATGAGTTACATATGATTATGCAGTTTATGCGTAATGGAACGAATGTACCAATGGCAACGTATGTTGTATTAAGTGGTCATGGACTTCATTTATATTATTTATTGGATAAGCCTATTCGAGCGACGCAAGATACGATTCGTCAGTTAAATAAGTTAAAAGAAGGTATGACTAAATTGATTTGGAATCGATATACATCAACTATTGAAAAACCACAATATCAGTACTGTTTGCAAGGTTTTAGAATGGTTGGATCTGCGAGTAAAATGGGTGCTAATTATCCTGTACGAGCTTATAAGACTGGTGATCGTATGACGATTGAAAAATTAGTATCTTGGATACCTAGATTAAAAGACTGGGACGAATATCGAATTAATCTAACTGAACGTTCTACTGTTCCTTTAGCAAAAGCGAAAGAAATCTGGCCAGATTGGTATGAAAGAAAAATAGTGAAGCAAGAAGATAATAAATGGCATATTAATCGTGCTTTATATGATTGGTGGTTAAATAAAATAAAGGAAGGGGCTACGTATGGACATCGTTATTTTTGTGTTATGTGTTTAGCTATATTTGCGATTAAATGTGATATTTCGGAATATGAATTGAGAAAAGATGCGTATTCATTAATACCTATATTAGATGCTTTGTCTAAGGATAATGATGAAAGCTCACGATTTACAAAGGAGGATGTTAATGCTGCGTTACATGGTTTTCGTGATGAGTTTAAAACATGGGGACGAGATAAAATTGCATTAATATCAGCTATTCCATTACAGGCTAATAAGCGTAATTATCTTAATCGGAAAGATCACTTAGAGATTGCTAGAGGTATTAGAGATATTAGAACAAAGCAAAAAGGTAAATCTGATTGGCGTGAAGGCAATGGTCGACCAAAAGGATGTAAAAACTCCGATTATCCTAAAGCTGAGATTGTAAAGCAATGGTGTTTAGATCATCCTAATGGTAAGAAAATTGATTGTCATCGAGATACTGGATTATCACGAATGACGATTAATAAATGGTGGAATATATCGACGGCAGAATTAAAACGACAACAAATAATAAATAAAATTGAGTTTATCAGAAATAAGACAATACAATTAAATGAAATTTCTGAAGTTCTATATCCTAATACTTCAGAAGAGATTGCAGAAATGAGGAAAAATTCAGATACAGTTTTAGAGCTAAATCGATTAGGGATAAGCTTTGAGCAACTAGAAAATCAACATGAAATTTATGTAGAAGATAGTGTTACGTTTCAGGAACTAATAGAAAAAGAATTTGGTGATGATTGGATTGATGCTTTAAATCTTTATTTGGACTACAAAAGGGAGAGTAAATAAGTGCGGAATATGTGAGACAATTTATAGATGGTGGTTATGGATTTTATGGAAATGGTATATGGAATGATGGAAACATTAAGATATAATACTGTATAAATTATCCAAATAGGAGTTATATTTTTTATGTGTTTAGTATGGATTACATAAGTTATTGATTAGTAATTTAGAAAAGCTAAAGCGCCTTAGATTTTATCTAAGGCGCTTTAGCGCTTTGTCTTTTTAATTTGTTGTAACTGTAAATGAAATTGTTGAGGTTTTCCCCCAATAATATCTTGATAATTCATATTTGTGTCCGTTTGCATACCAAATGCCGCCACCTCTATAACGAACTCCTGTCATTTTAGCCTTTTGCGGACTTCCATATTTTTTATTTAAAGAATTCAACATATCTAAAAATACATTTTCTAAATCCGTTGAATCAGTAAATATAAATGTGTTTTTTATTTCTTTTACATTATTATTGGCATCAAATTGAACTGTAAAATCTTGTTCAATTTTAGTTGTAATTTTACGCGTAAAATTATAGGCATTAGAGAAGTTTGAAACAGATTTATCCCAACCTTTTGCTCCTGAAAAATTAATATCAACATAATCACGTGGCATACCTAGATATATAGTATATAAAACATCTGGATTAGAAATAATAATTCGTCCTTCACTAGCTATATCAGAGGCATGTGAAATATTATTACTAAATAAAAATATATAAAATAGCAAGTTCAGACAAAAAAATTTTTTTATCATATAGATCCTCCATTAAGAAAGTAAATACAATATCATCATAGTACGTCATGAAATAATATGTGTCCAGGGAAATGGGTACATATCAAATAGTCCATGCTTTTATTTATCTTAAAACTCAAAATAAAATTGCCGAAGGCAGCCGAGCAAAGCGAGCCTCGATGGAATCGCCCATAGCGTTTTATAATTAAAATTAGAAACCGCTAAATGGGCATTTCTGGTTTGTACTAGAAATGCTTAAATGGGCATTCTGTTTTTTTTGAAATAAAATTACACTAATTAAAAAATAGAATGGTTTTAAAATCGCAAATTTTGCGTTATATTGAATTTTAAATTTTAGTTTGTGGTTTTAGGCCTCTGTAATTTTACGTGAGCTTAAAACGTCAAATTAAAATCTTAAATTAAAAATTGAAAGAGTACCTAATATAAATTTTGGAAAATTATTTTTACATTTGAATTTTTTTTGTACGTAGTACAAAAAATGTATGACGTAAAACGAAAAATAAAAAATTAGTTAGTAATATAACAAGCATTAAGAAAGGAGTATGAAATGGAAATATATTTTTCAAGTGATTTACATCTGGGGCATAGAAGTGTCATTGGTTTTCAAAATCGACCTTTTGAGAACGTTGAAGAAATGGACAATGGAATTATTCATAACTTTAATTCTGTAGTGCATAGAGATGATATTTTATATATTCTAGGTGATTTGTCCTATAGAATACCAGAATCACAGGCTAACGAATTAATTAAACGAATAAATGGACGAAAAATATTAATTCGTGGTAATCATGACGGCCATTATGATAAAAGTCTATTTGAAGAAATTTACGACTATAAAGAGTTCAAACATGAGAAGATAAAGTACGTTCTCATGCATTATCCTCTTATGGAATGGAATGGTAGTAGACATGGTGGTAGTATTCACTTGCATGGACATATTCATTCTAATGGGGGATACAATGAAGAAAATAGAATCAATGGTATTCTTCGTTATGATGTAGGTGTAGATGCTAATAACTATTATCCTGTATCTCTTAGATATATTAGAAGTTATTTTGCTGATAGTGATAGATTACGTGAAACAGGTATATTATGAGTGTTTTTGTTACAGGTGATTTACACGGAGATATAAAGGTCATTTATACGATTCCAAAACGCTGCTCTATACAACCTGGTGATACATTAATTGTAGCTGGTGATTTTGGAGTACCATGGTCTATCGACAATATTAAACGATGGCGGATTGATAAGGAGATTATTAAATGGTTTGATGATCAACCATTTACTGTAGCTTTTGTAGACGGCAATCATGAGAATTTTGATTTACTAGATAATTTTCCATATGAAGAAAAATGGAATGGACGAGTACAACGTATTTCTAACCATGTTTTCCATTTGTGCCGAGGAGAAATATATATAATGGAAGGACATTCTATATTTACTTTTGGTGGTGCTACGAGTGTAGATAAAATGTATCGGACAGAAAATATTTCTTGGTGGAAAGCAGAAAATGCATCAAAATCAGAAATGGATCATGGAGTAAATACATTGGAATCTGTTCATTGGAATGTGGATTATATCATTACTCATAC
Source organism: uncultured Veillonella sp. (assembly GCA_934202215.1). GTDB lineage: Bacteria > Bacillota > Negativicutes > Veillonellales > Veillonellaceae > Veillonella. The sequence continues at coordinate 333 of CAKPXR010000078.1, read as the reverse complement.
TGCACCAGAACAATTTTTTTCAGTATATCAGCATGCTAGCTTTGGAAAAGAGCTTTTGAATTGTCCTACACAATCTTATTTAACAGAGTTATGTAAACAATTACGCTACAAAAAATGGTACTTTGGACATTATCATGATGATGTGGAATCAAGCTTTCATAGGTGTAGATTGCTTTTTGAAGACATTGTAAAATTGGGCGAGTGATTTGTTTTGACAATAAAAAACATGTTACAATTTTATTAAGCAATGAAAGATAATAGCTAATTCAAATTAGCACAAAACCCCTAGGGAGGATCAGTCCTTAGAGGTTTTTACTATTACGCAAGCTTAGC
>CAKPXR010000077.1 GCA_934202215.1 uncultured Veillonella sp. | reverse complement strand
TTTACTTCTTTTGAATATTTTGACATAAAAAACTGCACCTCCAAAAATTGTGTCCAATTTTTGGGGTGCAGTTCATTGTGGGAGGTCTTTTTGTGTTGATGTATAAACTCTGGTTAATCGTAAATTAGTTTGCTGTGTTGTAGTAGACCTCTATAAATACATAGTAATATCTGGAGGATAGAGGATAGAGGATAGAGGATAGAGGATAGAGGATAGAGAAAAGAGGATAGAGAAAAGACCTTGGATTCAACGATCCAAGGTCTTTTAAAGGGAGTATAGTGTGTGTAATGTTAGGTCTGTGGTGTGTGTGCACAGACCTTTTACCTATTGTGTGAAATAGGGTTTTGAGAGAGCCCTTTGTGAGTCATGAGGCTCTCTAAGTTTGTGTGTTAGTTTGTGTTAGAGAGTGTATCCAATGGATACTGTGTGTATAGTATGTGTGTTATATGTGTAGTGTGTCATCTTAGTGGGTTAGGATAGGGGTTCACTAGATGAAAGGAGCTTCTTAGTATTTTGTAGTTTTAACTTTGGAGCTCAAAACTTTACCGGATGTAGCGTCAACTTTTACTTCAGCTTTTTTGTCGCCACCAGTTGTCATATCGAATTCGTATACAACTTTACCGTTTTCACGTTCAACAGACCATTCCATAGTTTGGAAATCAGAACCTACTTTTTCAAGAGCTTTTGTTTCAGCTACTTCAGGGATGATGATGTTTTGAACGTTAATAGTTTTGTTAGCTTTTGCATAGCCTTTTACTTCTTTGCCAACAACTTGACCAGTTGCTTCGTCTACTTTAAGTTCTACTGCACGATTGTTGTAGTAACCTTCTACTTCATAGTAAGGGTTATGTTTTGCATCATAAGAAATAGATTTTACAGTAGCGCCAGGGAAGTTTTGTTGGAATACAGTAACAGCGCCCATGTAATCAACAGAATAGTTTGCTTGAGCGGAAGGAGTTACGCTACCAACGCCTTTCCAATTGCTATTGTTGTTGTAAGCGTGGTTGCTAGCTGCGCCAACTACACCCGCTAATAATACTGTACTTACGCCAAATGCACATAATACCTTTGATACTTTCTTAACATTTTTCATGATGAATGCCTCCTAATATAAGGTACTTTTAAATACTATTTTGTGAAAGTAGATTTTGCTCAATCTACTTATGTATAATTTAATGCCGTTATATGAATATAAGATGAAGTTTTAGCTTTTTTGCATGAAGATGAGTATATATTATAGTTATTATAAAGGATTAATAATAACTATAAAGTATGATCAAAAAAATAAATCTTTGAGATGCCTTTATATATGGGATTAGATGATAATGGTTAACCAATATAAAATCATCGTGGTTGACAATTAAAAATACAAGTGTTTTAATTTAGATAGTTAGTAGTTTATTGATGTGTAATTAATGGAGGTATATTATGAATTCTACTGTATCGAAACAAGGACGCATTACTACTAGGCAATTAACGTTAACTGCACTATTTGTAGCATTAATAGCTGTAGGTGCTTTCATACGGGTGCCACTACCGAATTGTCCATTTACATTACAAATTCTATTTACTACTCTTGCTGGCATTATATTAGGTAGTCGGTTGGGCGCTGCTAGTGTTGGTATTTACATAGTTTTAGGATTAATTGGGGTACCAATTTTTACCTCTGGTGGTGGTCCTGGTTATATTTTACAACCTACCTTTGGGTATTTAATTGGTTTTATGGTAGGTGCTTATGCAGTGGGGCGTATTGCAGAGTCTATGGAGAAATTATCCTTTAAACGATTATTAGCAGGATCTATATTAAATCTATTTATCGTGTATGGCCTTGGCATGATTTATCTATATTTCATTATGAACTTATACTTAGGTAAACCAATTGGGGTGGAAGCCGTTATTATAACATGCTTCTTGATTCCAGTAGGCCCAGATATTTTCCTTTGTGCCGTTGCTGCATCTCTTGGTAAGCGAATTGTTAAAGAGCTACAAAGATAATATAGTCCTTATATAATACTATTATATGTGTAATAAAACCGAGGTGTTATGCCTCGGTTTTATTTGTTTAAAATATCTGGATAAGACTTTTTAGATATTTATTTAGAATTGTTTACTTAAGGATATACATAACCTAAAATAGGCTCTGCTGATTTTATTTTTGTTACTTCTACATAGGGCTGAGCTCTACCGTGGAAGTCTCTAGTGGATACCTTGCCTTCGATGGAAACCCATTGTTCATTTGCTAAGCTGTCTCCATCTGATTTATAGGCGGTCATACCGATTGGCGCCACGTCGGCAATGCAGCAAGACATAGCCATACGAGAGATGGTAAATTCATTAGATTTTAGTGTGTTATCATCTCGGTTTACATAGCCTGTCATATATACAGTGTAGTCCTTGTATTGATCTACGTTAGAACCGACCTTTACAATGGTTTGATAGAAGTTATCGGAGTTTAGAACGATTTCTTTTTTGTCTTTTGAAATGCCTGGTTCTTTGCTTTCACTATTAACCGTGACAACCTCGCCGATAGCATCGTTTGTAAAGTCAAAGTTATTTGTATCGTCATTGACACGTGCTGCGCCGTGAACACTAGTGGTAGGTACTAGGACAGGCGGTACAATAAGCAGTACTACGGGGATAATGATTGGTACGATAGAACGCCAGTTATGCTTATAATAGCGCGATGGAGCCCAAATGACAGTAGCTAATCCACCTAATATGAGAGCTATACTACTAATAGCTAGTAGTAGCTCATACCGAGGTGCAATATAGTTCAAATATCGACCTGTTACGATTAGGTATGCACAACAGATGCCCAAAGTGAGGTAGAGAGCGCCTTTTATTATGGAAAAGCGATCTTTCAGTCCTAATTTCATAGAATCATCTCCTTTTATATTCATTAAGAACTGAAATAGTGATGACTAAATGTGGCTTATAGTAATTAGCTAAAAATTAGTTTAAAAAGAATTGAAAACCTAATGCTGCTATATAAGACATAATTACAATTGTTATGCCTAGACGAAGAATGAATGATGTAGGCATATACTGTTTTAAAATATATACATTTTTTATATCAAGCATAGGTCCTAAAATTAGGAATCCCATAACTGAGCTCATTGGAAATAGAGTACTCAAGGATTTACCTATAATAGCATCTGATGTAGAGCAGATAGAGAAGAAGAAGGCTAATAGCAATAGGATTGGAATAGCCCACACGTCAGGTAACGTAATCCCCGCATTGATAAGCCAAGGTTTTCCATATACTTGGACTATTGATAGTACACAAGCTGCAATGGAGAAATAGAATAAGAGTTGGGAAAACTCTTTTTCCATATGAATTAATAATCTTCTTTTGTTGATATGTTTACTGTTAGATGCTTCTAAGACGATTTCTTCATAACTTAGGTTCTGTGCTGTCTTAGCTTTCATCATAGATGTAGATGGTGGTATAAAACGGAATGATACGGCCACCAATAAGGCTACGCCAAGTCCAAAGAGTATACGCCATACAGAGATCATTGGATTATCAGGAAAGGCATACCAGGTAGAGAGAATTGTAATAGGATTGATGATGGGGCTGGCTAACATAAATAAGAGAGCCACAGACAATGGTACCCCTCTATCGGTGAGTGCTTTAAATAATGGAATAATAGCACAGTCGCAAACTGGTAAGGCTAAGCCGCTAACCATGGCTGCACCATAACTTTTCCAAGAATGATCGCCTAATAGTTTTAGTAGTATTCTTTGTGGTACAAAATAGCGAATCACTGTTGATCCGATGGTCCCTAATAATAGGAACGGGATAGCCTCGATAATGAGCCCTGTAATGATGGCAAAACATTGATGAATAGAGTAAGGAATGTCATGACGAAAGGCTGTAACTAATAGTATATAGGCCGTAATGCCAATCACTAATAGATTAGGTATGAGGCCCCATGTAGAATTGCGACATAATTGAACAACCTTTTCAGGCGTTGGTGATGTTACAATCTTAGCCTCTCTGTTATAGGTCCGCAATAAGGCATGGTGTGTATTGGTTTCTGTGATGATGCAATCTGCACTATATAGTTGGCTTATTACATCATTACCTAAACCAGGTAAAATCGATTTAACAAATTGATCTGTACAGATATATAATACCTTCTCGACTTGTAACATGTGACGCAACTTATCACTGTATAATAATGATTCTAGCTGGTAGAAGCTGAGCATCCCATTCCATTCAATCCATACTTCTTTAGGTTTCACCTTTTTGATATAGGTTTCGATTTTATCAACTATAGTACTATATGTATCGGGTTGATTAGGTGTAATCGCACTGAGTGTATCGGGACTAAGTTGTAATCCTTCTTTGATGAGCGATACAGAACCTTCTTCAGTAATGATACATGCTGTGCCACCAAGCTTTTTACGATATTGTAGTTGTTCATTTATGAAAGTACTTTTACCAGAACCGATGAATCCGGTAACGATATAAACAGGTATCATGATTGACACACTTCGTTATGGACTATTGGTACATTAAAATCTGTACCAATAACGACTAAGCTATAGTCCGTGGATTCACTAGAGGATAGGAAACAGTAATGGGTACCATACTGCAATTCATGGGGACCTTCGGTGGTCGGTACAATACCTTTAGCACGGAGCACTGTATCAGGCATACCTTCTAAGATGGTTTTCCATTGTACAAGTGTGAGTGTGCGTAAGTCTTTAAAAGTATGACTCATAAATAGATGGTCATCGTGTAAATAATTATCATCGTGGCAGTGATAGAGTCGTTTGATATAGTCTCGTAATGCAATGGTATTCCATACTTCTTCATGAATTGGTGTATTAGGTGCTAATTCGTGAATCATACGTTTTGTAATGTTTGTTTGTTGGCTATCTTCGGTGTGACTCAAGAAAATAGCATCACTGTTCGTAATTTGATCTTTAAAGAAGAGACCAAAGTTTTTGATAAACATAGGTGCTTGCATAGCATCTACAGTGGTTACTGATGCATGAATGTAAGCAGATTTTGCGATTTCTTCATCTTTACATGTATGGATGATTTCGCTCAATTTGCTAACTCCAGATGGTTCAATATAGATAATGTCTACATCGTAATTTTGAAGAATGTC
>CAKPXR010000076.1 GCA_934202215.1 uncultured Veillonella sp. | reverse complement strand
GAAATGGACGACAGGAGGAATTATTAATAATGGCTAAACAGCAAAAAATCCGTATTCGCCTTAAGGCATACGACCACAAAGCTCTCGATCAAAGCGCTGCTAAGATCGTAGACACTGCAAAAAGAAATGGCGCTATGGTATCTGGTCCGATTCCATTGCCAACAGAAAAGAATATCTTCACAATTCTTCGTTCTGTACACGTAAACAAAGATTCTCGTGAACAATTCGAAATGCGTACACATAAACGCTTAATCGATATTCTTGAACCAAATTCGAAAACAGTAGATGCTATCACTCGTTTAGATTTACCAGCTGGTGTATCTATTGAAATAAAACTATAAGGAGGTGCGATAATGTCTAAAGCTATTTTGGGTAAAAAATTAGGAATGACTCAAGTCTTCACAGCTGAAGGCCAATTAGTTCCTGTAACAGTAGTGGAAACTACCCCAAGCGTTGTAGTGCGCGTTAAGACTGTTGAAACAGACGGCTACGAAGCAGTACAAATTGGTTATGGTTCCATTAAAGAAAAACATTTAACAAAACCTGTAAAAGGTCAGTTCGACAAAGCTGGCGTAGCTCCAGTTAAATATCTTCGCGAAGTTCGCGTAGCTAATGCAGCTGACTACACAGTAGGCCAAACTCTGGCAGCTGATATCTTCGCAGAAGGTGAATTGGTGGACGTAGTGGGTACAGGTAAAGGTAAGGGTTTTGCTGGCACAATTAAACGCCATAACTTCTCCCGTGGTCCTGAAACTCATGGTTCCAAATCTCACCGTGAACCTGGTTCCATCGGTCCTATGATCTCCGGTGGCGGCGGTAAGGTATACAAAGGTAAAAAACTCCCTGGACAAATGGGTGGTTACAGAGTTACCGTACAACGCTTATCCGTTGTGAAAGTTGATGCTGAACGTAACCTTTTATTGGTTAAAGGTGGTATCCCAGGCGCTAAAGGTAGCTTGGTTATGGTTCGCAACACGGTTAAACCTGTTAAATAATCATTTGTCGAAAGGAGGATTATGTAATGCCTACAGTAGCAACATATAATCAATCCGGCGTTAAAGTCGGTGAAATACAGTTAAACGATGCAGTGTTCGGCGTTGAAGTTAACGAAGCCGTAATGCATCAAGCCGTAGTTCGTCAATTGTCTAACGAACGTCTCGGCACACATGCAACAAAAACTAGAGGTATGGTTCGTGGCGGTGGCCGCAAACCTTGGAAACAAAAAGGTACTGGTCGTGCACGTTCCGGTTCCAGCCGTTCCCCAATCTGGATTGGTGGCGGTACTACATTTGGTCCACAACCTCGCAGCTATTACAAAGCTATGCCTCGTAAGGCTAGACGTTTAGCAGTTAAATCTGCTCTTAGCGATAAAGTGAATAATAGCGAATTATACGTTTTGGAAGAAATCACATTAGCAGCTCCTAAAACTAAAGAAGTGTTGAACATTATCAATAGCTTCAACGTTGGTGATGCAAAAGTATTGTTCATCACTGAAGGTGATGTAAATGTTGAACGTTCCGCTCGCAATATCCAAGGTGTTAAAGCATTGGCTTGCGAAGGTATGAACATTTTCGATCTTCTTCATTACGATAAGCTCTTCATTACTAAAGGTGCTGTCGCAAAAATCGAGGAGGTACTTGGATAATGCAATTACATGATGTACTAATCCGCCCGGTTATTACCGAAAAATCCACTATGCTTATGGAAGAAGGCAAATACACTTTCCGTGTGCCTTTGACTGCAAATAAAGTGCAAATCCGTCAAGCAGTTGAAAAAATCTTCAATGTAAAAGTAGAAAAAGTAGCTACTATTCGTGTTTTAGGCAAAACTAAACGCATGGGTCGTACACAAGGTAAACGCAGCGATTACAAAAAAGCTATCGTTACTTTGAAAGCTGGCGAATCCATTGAATTCTTTGAAGGTGTCTAAGAGTCTAGTTGTAAGGAGGCCCACTAATGGCAATTAAATCATTTAAACCGTACTCCGCTGGTCGCCGGTTTATGACAGTATCCGCCTTCGACGAAATCACAGCAAGCAAACCAGAAAAATCTTTGCTAGCTAAGATTTCTCAAAAAGGTGGTCGTAACAATACTGGTAAAATGACAGTTCGTCACCAAGGTGGCGGTCATAAACGTCAATATCGTATTATTGACTTCAAACGTACTAAAGATAATATTCCAGCTAAAGTAGCAACAATCGAGTATGATCCTAACCGTTCTTCTCGTATCGCTTTGCTTAACTACGCTGATGGTGAAAAACGCTACATTTTAGCTCCTAACGGTCTAAAAGTTGGTGACGTTGTATTCTCCGGTCCTGAGTCCGATATTAAACCTGGTAACTGCTTACCATTGGCTAATATTCCAGACGGTACACAAATCCACAATATCGAATTGAAAATCGGTAAAGGTGGCCAAATCGTTCGTTCCGCTGGTACATCTGCTCAATTGATGGGTAAAGATAATGGCTACGCTATTCTTCGTTTACCATCTGGTGAAATGCGTCGTGTTCGTCAAGAGTGCCGTGCAACAGTAGGTGTTGTTGGTAACGCTGACCACAGCAACCTTGTAATTGGTAAAGCTGGTCGTCATCGTTGGATGGGCGTTCGCCCTGGCAACCGTGGTGTTGTAATGAACCCTTGTGACCATCCACATGGTGGTGGTGAAGGTAAATCTCCTGTTGGTCGTAAACATCCTGTTACACCTTGGGGCAAACCAGCACATGGTGTTAAAACTCGCGACAAGAAAAAAGCTTCTAACAGCTTAATCATTAAACGTCGTACAAAATAGGATAAAGGAAAGGAGATAAAATAGTGTCCAGATCTATTAAAAAAGGCCCTTTCGTAGCAGATCATTTGCTTAAGAAAGTTGAAGCTTTAAACGAAACTAACGAAAAGAAAGTTGTAAAAACCTGGTCCCGTGCCTCTACTATTATCCCAAGTTTTGTAGGCCACACAATTGCTGTGCATGATGGTCGCAAACATGTACCTGTATTCATTACAGAAGATATGGTAGGTCATAAATTAGGTGAGTTCGCTCCTACACGTACTTATAAAGGTCATGGTAAGGACGAAAAATCTACAGGCAAAAAATAGGAGGAAATAATACATGGAAGCAAAAGCAATCGCTAGACATATCCGAATCGCGCCTCGTAAAATCCGTATCGTTGCAGATTTAGTGCGCGGTAAAAACATCGGCGAAGCATTTGCCATCTTGAAGTTCACTCCGAAAGTTGGCGCTGATGTAGTAGAAAAAGTTATGCGTTCTGCAATCGCAAACGCTGAACATAATTTCGATATGAATGTTGACAATCTTTACGTATCCGAGATCTTCGTTGATCAAGGCCCTACATTAAAACGCATTCATCCTCGTTCCCGTGGTCAAGCTTTCAAAATTTTGAAACGCACTAGCCATGTAACAGTAGTAGTTAAAGAAAGAGCTTAAGAAGGAGGGAAACAGAGTGGGTCAAAAAGTTAATCCACACGGTTTGCGTGTCGGTATCGTAAAAGATTGGGACGCAAAATGGTATGCAGATAAAGATTTCGCTGCTAATCTTCATGAAGACGTAAAAATTCGTAACTTCTTGAAAGAAACCCTTTTCATTGCTGGTATTTCCCGCATTGAAATCGAGCGTACAAATAAACGTATTAAATTGACTATCCACACTGCAAAACCAGGTATGGTTATCGGTCGTGGTGGTGCTGGTATCGAAGATATCAAAAAAGCAATGACTCGTTTCACTGACAAACAAGTGGACGTTAACATCGCAGAAATTAAACAAGCAGACATGGATGCAATCTTGGTTGCAGAAAACATTGCTAGCCAATTGGAACGCCGTATCGGTTTCCGTCGTGCAATGAAACAAGCTGTAGGTCGTACAATGCGCTTAGGTGCAAAAGGTATTAAAATCATGGTAAGCGGTCGTCTTGGCGGCGCTGAAATCGCTCGTAGCGAATCCTACCGTGAAGGTTCTATTCCTTTGCATACACTTCGTGCAGACATCGACTACGGTACTGCTGAAGCTCATACAACATATGGTTGTATCGGCGTTAAAGTATGGATTTACAAAGGTGAAGTTTTGCCAGAAGCAAAACAACCTGCTAAGAAGGAAGAAGGTGGCAAGTAATGCTTATTCCAAAGCGCGTAAAACATCGTAAGCAATTCCGCGGCCGTATGAAAGGTCGTGCTATGCGCGGTAATACAGTGTCTCATGGTGAGTTCGGCTTGGTAGCATGCGAACCATCTTGGATCACTAACCGTCAAATCGAAGCTGCCCGTATTGCTATGACTCGTTATATCAAACGTGGTGGTAAAGTATGGATTAAAATTTTCCCTGACAAACCAATCACAGCTAAACCAGCTGGTACTCGTATGGGTTCCGGTAAAGGTTCTCCTGAATACTGGGTAGCAGTAGTTAAACCAGGTCGTGTAATGTTTGAAATGGACGGTGTGCCAGAAGCTACAGCTCGTGAAGCTATGCGTCTTGCAAGCCATAAACTTCCAATCAAATGCAAATTTGTTGTTAAGGGTAAAGAATTGGGTGGTGACGTAAATGAAGGTTAATGACATTCGCAATATGAGCGCTGCCGAAATGGAACAAAAAGTTTCCGGTCTTAAGGAAGAGTTATTTAACCTCCGTTTTCAGCTTGCAACAGGTCAATTAGAAAATCCTATGCGCATTCGTGAAGTTAAGAAGACAATCGCTCGTATTAAAACTGTACAACGTGAAGTTGAACTTAAATCTGAAAACGCATAATAACAGATTTGTTAAAGGTTGAAAAGGAGGCTTAAAATCGTGGCAGAAGAAAGAAACGTACGTAAAGTCCGCGTAGGTAAAGTTGTTAGCGACAAAATGAATAAAACTGTTGTTGTTGCTGTAGAACGTAAAGTACCTCACGCATTATATAACAAGCCAATGGTTAGCACTAAACGCTTCAAAGCTCATGATGAAAATAATGAGTGCCAAATTGGCGATACAGTTAAAATTGTAGAAACTCGTCCACTTTCTAAAGATAAATGTTGGAGAGTTGTTGAAATTCTTGAAAGACAAAAATAAGAGTGATGTAAGGAGGAATAGACGATGATCCAGCAACAAACAATTTTGAATGTTGCCGACAACACTGGTGCAAAACGTATTATGTGTATCCAAGTCATGGGCGGTTCTTATCGCAAATTCGGCAATATCGGTGACGTAATCGTTGCTTCTGTAAAAGATGCATCACCCGGTGGCGTTGTCAAGAAAGGCGACGTAGTCAAAGCTGTTATTGTTCGTTCTAAAAAAGGTATCCGCCGTCAAGACGGTTCCTATATCCGTTTTGATGAAAACGCAGCAGTAGTTATTAAAGAAGATAAAACCCCTCGTGGTACTCGTATCTTCGGACCTGTAGCTAGAGAACTTCGTGAAAAAGACTTCATGAAAATCGTTTCCTT
>CAKPXR010000075.1 GCA_934202215.1 uncultured Veillonella sp. | reverse complement strand
CATAAATCCTCCAAAGTATTTTACTCACATATTTTATGTTAATTAGTAAATTAAGGCAAATCGTCAAGGTTAACAATAAACAAAATTACATCTATAAATCCAGTAAATACAAGACTTTTTAGAACTCTATAGAATTTCTTCTTCATATACCTTATATATAAGAAAAGTAAATGAATAATACATTTATATATCTCAAACACTTCTTAATAAATCATTTTATAATTTAAATTGATATATGGAAAATTATATAAATACTGTTAAATACTTATTTTTTATCTAATTAACAAAAATATTAAATGAATTTTCTATATAAAATCTAAGAAAATCAATCAATTTCATTTTATATTCATAAAAAATGTAGTTATTTAATACCTTTTACGAGATACATAATAACTATATATACCATTTTTATGCATAAACCACTAGCAATATACAAAAACAAGATTGATACACTATTAATAAGCTAGCATCACTTAACCATTATTACCCGAAGAGAAGAAAGAGACCCTCACAAGGGTCTCTTTTTATCATAAGCCTGCAGCATCTATCCAAGATTGTAAATCTTCCTCTGCCAAAGCCATATCCTCTTCATACGCACCAGCTACGACTGGATACTTAGCAACTTCTACAGTATGCAAAATTGAATCATCTCGACCATTTTTAAAGGTACCAATCCAAATTCCAGAAAATTGGGATTCATACCACTCTACAGGTTGATCTGTTTCATTAAAGTTAATTGTAATATGACCACGACCAAGTGTTTCTAATACCTCTACTTGCTCTTCTTCTGTAAGGCCTGTCTTTTCTATATAAATAGAATAAGTCTCACCTGTTTCACGCAAATTTTTAAGTGCTAAACGCAACTCATTCAAAACCGCGCGAACATTACCATAATTTTCAATCATAAATACTCCTATTAGAGATAAATTTTACATCCTATAAACCTATCAGTTTAAGTATTAGGTTCTGCAGTTACGCCCCATTCTCGTAGAACATTGAGTACACGCGACTTCACTTCAGGCAATGCTCGTTGCACCGCCGCACTAGGTTCAAAACCAATTTCTAACGATTCTGGTTCCACCCCAATAACTACCGCATCCTCTAACGGATTCTCTTGAATGGCACGGATACGCAAGATATCTTGCATTCCTACTTCATGTACAGAAATATGTTCAGTAAAATATTGTTCTAACTCCTTATGAGGGAACTCATATATAGTCCCTGGTGCATCTCCGCCATTAATGGCGTCTACAAGAAGTATTTTCTTCATACCACGCATATACGTAAGTAATTCCATCCCCATAGTCCCACCATCAATAATAGAAATAGCAGGTGTAAATGTGAAAGATTCTTTCAAATCTTTTATTACATGAACCCCTAAACCCTCGTCAGTTAGTAATATATTACCTACACCAAGTAGAACGATTTCATTATTACCATCATCGTAAAGGCCATTTAAATCAATACGCGGACCCTCAGAGTCCGCGTATTGTTCCAAGCCACTGATGATTTCAGTACTTGTATTAGTCATTTTCTTTTAATTCTCTTTCTCTAGGATCATTAGGGTCACTTGGACGATATGTTGTACCAGATGGTTTATCAATACGTTCTCCGCGACGTCGTTTGCCATTGAGATCTTCAATATCGATTGGATCATGAGCATAATACTTCATACCGGAAACCATAGCAGATACTTCACCAGATTCCTCCATAACATCTTCTCGGAATGCCATGTATACATGAATGATAGTAAAGAATAAGAAGCACCATGCAATATAGTGATGGATAACATGAACTTTATATTCCCCACCAAATAATGTAACAACTGGTGCAAATAAAGTTCCTAAAATACCATTAGGGTTAACCATAGAATACATTGCAAAACCTGTTAAGATTTCAAAGAAGAACATTACGTACACCATCATGTACGCTGTTCTTGCTAAAGAATTACGAAGCCAATGATGTTCGTGTTTTTGAGGAATCATCAAATAGTGCAATGTAGTTTCTTTAAGACCGTACCAATACCGTTTTTGACGGAACTTAGGCAATAATCTATCTCCTCGATTCCAAAGAGCACCGGCAAATCGGAAGATAAAGGAGAATGTTAAGATAACACCCGCAATGAAGTGGATACGACGCATAGTTTCCATAGAAAACCAACCATCAATTGCAAAAGTTGGTTCTGGATTACCTGTAATAGCCGCAAATCCTGGGTCACCAATATATAAACCAGTCCAGAATAAAGCCGTTACACTAAGCACCATAGTCCAGTGGAATATGCGTAGCCATAAACTAAATACGACATACGCCTTTTTGTCAGTATGTATTAACATAAGTCCACCACCCTTTATTTACACAATGCATCTGTATTGACGGAAACAATTTTTTCGCCTTTTTTATTGTATAAATGGGTTGCACATGCGAGACATGGGTCGAAGGAATGAATTACCTTCAAGATTTCAAGTGGTTTATCCGCAATTTTTACATGTGTATCAATCATGGAGTCTTCATAGGCACCATGTTCATTTGCTGCAGTCTTAGGACATGCGTTCCATGTAGATGGTACGATACATTGGTAGTTTGCAGAACGACCATCTTTAATATGAATCCAGTGACCCAAACCACCTCGAGGCGCCTCTACAAGACCAACACCTTTAGCATCTTTATCCCATGTATTCGGTTCGAATTTAGTCATATCCGCTACTGTAGTATCACCATTTTTAATGTTTTCTACAAGTTTATCGAAGTAATATTGGCTGATATTAGACGCAACTTGTGCATCAAGACCACGACAAGCTGTCCGACCAACCATAGTTGTCATCCATACGTGAGCAGGCACCCCAAGTACTTGAGATACTGTATCGATTTGACGAACAATCATAGACTCTGCCCAAGTTGGATCTTTAATAATACCTTGTTTAACTTTTGTATATACAACGATATATTTAGCTAATGGACCGACTTCTGCAGTTTTACCTTTGAAAGTTGGGGATTTAATCCAAGAATATTTGTTATCTTCATCAAGGAATTCCCATTTTTCTTTTGTACCAGATTTAGGACCTGTAAACTTAGGATCTGTTACACCTTCAAGTGGATGAAGAGTGTTAGTTCCATTTGGATATGCAAACCAAGAATGGTCAACTTCTTCGCTAAGGTATTGTGGATCCATGAAGTCTTTACCTTCTAACGGAATAAATGTAGCCTTATCCACACCCAATGCAAAGTTTTCTACAACGCCATTGGAGCGAACGATACATTTTTTATGGTAATCACCATTAGAAATACCAGTATACGTATCGTCTGGATAATCACCATAAGACATAACACGTTTCTTAGCAAGACCACCGCCATCAATCATGCCTTTTTCAACATAGATTTTTCCAATAGCAAGCAAATCAGGCAAGTAGAAGTTACTTACTAAATCTTTAGCCAATGCAATAGATTGTTCTACTGCAGCAAGACGTTGTGTATTGATAGGCGCATTCATATCATTCATAGAAATGGAGCATGGCATACCACCTACAATATAATGTGGATGAGGATTTTTACCACCAAATACAACGTGAGGAATTACGACATCACGTTGACGATCAAGAATATTCAAGTAATGGGATACAGCCATTAAATGAACCTCTGGTGGCAACAAATTATAATCAGGATGATCCCACCATTGAGCGGAGAAAATACCCAATTGACCAGATTCTACGATTTTCTTAACCTTTTGTTGTACAGCTGTGAAATATGCTGTAGTCGCTTTAGGAAACTCTTTAGGGTATGCAGAGTCTTTAGATGCCGTTTCAGCTGGTGCTAAACCACTTACATTATAAGTATTTAATACATCATTTTGTAATTGTGCTGTTTTAGCTGGATCTGCACTAAGAGCTGCTACAGGGCTAACCCAGTCAAGAGCATGTAAGTGATAGAAATGCACAAGATGGTCATGTACATCTAAAGAGCTATGCATGATATTCCGAATATAGTTTGCATTTTTAGGAATAGTAATACCAAGTGCATCCTCCACAGCACGTAATGCTGCCAAAGCATGTGTTGTAGTACATACGCCACAAATACGTTGTACGAATGCCCAAAGGTCACGAGGATCGCGATCTTTAGCAACAAGTTCGATACCGCGCCAAGCAGTACCAGAAGACAATGCGTCCTCTACTTTACCACTTGCTTCATCAACTTTTATTTCTACCCGTAAATGACCTTCAATACGGGAAATCGGATCTACTACTACGCGTTTCATTAGTGACCTCCTCCATTATTATGTTTCTTTTCATCCCATAAGCCTTGTTCTTTTAAGCGTTTTTCTTCTTTTATATCAAGAATTTTATTACGCGTAAGAGTTGCAGCACCATGAACGATAACTGCTGCAGTGGCACCAACAGCAGCTACTGTACCGATTGTATCAGCAGTTGTGATGGTATTAGCCAATGGAATATCTGGTAAACGTTTGTAGAATACGTCATTATCCCAAAAGCCCTTTTCAGAACAACCAATACAGCCGTGACCGGATTGAATTGGGTAGGATAAGCCATTCCACCAACGTAAGTTACCACAAGAATTATATGTTTGAGGTCCACGACAACCTACCTTGTACAAGCACCAACCAGATTTGGATGCATCATCATCAAATTTTTCAACGAAGAGACCAGAGTCAAAGAAGGCACGACGGTAGCATGTGTCGTGAATACGATTGCCATAAAATTGTTTAGGGCGACCTTGAGAATCAAGAGGTGGAATTTGACCAAATAAGGCATAATGCATTACTACACCAGTCATTACCTCAGGAATTGGTGGGCAACCAGGAACTTTAATAATAGGCTTGCCTGATACAACAGAAGATACAGAGACTGTATTTGTTGGATTTGGTTTAGCCGCTTGAATGCCACCCCAAGATGCACAGGAACCATATTCAATGATTGCTGCCGCACCTTTAGCCGCTTCTAATAAGGATTGTTTAAATGTACGTCCACCTACTGTACAATAAATACCATCTTCATCAAGTGGTACACCACCTTCAACGGCCAAGATGTATTTACCGGCTTTCTCTTTAATAATTTTCTCTAAATGCTCTTCTAATGGTGCCCCAGATGCAGCAGCCAAAGTATCATCATATTCAAGAGAAATCATATTCAAGATTACATCAGATGTAAATGGAGAAGATGAACGAATAAATGCTTCACTACAACCAGTACATTCATGACCATGTAGCCAAATTACCGTAGGCAATTCAGTTGTCTCGGCGGCCTTAACAACGGTGTCCAACATCGTTGGTGGCAAACCAAGAATAGCAGTGAGTGCTACACAGGATTTCATAAATGTGCGTCGACTCAAACGGCGCTCTTGGAAGAGTGTCCATAAACTGTTTATACGATTCTTCACGGAATATAGCCTCCTTACAACAACTTTGCGCAATATATCAATATTACTTAATGAACTACAACTAT
>CAKPXR010000074.1 GCA_934202215.1 uncultured Veillonella sp. | reverse complement strand
ATGTCAAAACCCGCACTCTGGCATATGTTCAATCATATGATTGATTACCTATCATTGTTCAGTTTTCAAAGATCTGTTGTCAGCTTCACGTTTTACTAAAGCGTCATCTGACGACTTGATTATAATAACATGTGAACACACTCATGTCAACACATTTTATAATCTTTTTTTTGAAGTTTTTTCAAACCTCAAAGTGCATCGCTACACTCATTAATAAACAGTCGTTTGAACGACTGTATGCATATTATAGTATAAGCAAAATATAATGGCAACCCCTAATTCTCAACTTCACACAACTTTCATTACACGTTCATTTTGTTTTTTCGAGTTCCAAGATTGATTTTACACAATCTATTTTGTATAATGTAGCTGTAATATAGTCTTTTTCACTTATACAGTTATATTGTTATATACTGTGTTTTAATTTTTAAATTAGTTCTATATTCTTGTTTAGTCGTATATTATAGTATTTATATTTAATACTATAATAATGTGTAAGGAGATTGAGTATGAAATTATCTAAACGTTTACTAGCTAAAACAGCCGTTATTGCTGCTGTATGTGCAACTATGGCTACTGCAGCTTTTGCTGCTCCACAAGGTACCTTTGATACCTCTGAAATCCAAATTACTGGACAAGCATCTCGTTCTGTAGCACCTAACTATGCCATTTTAACACTTGGTATTTCTAGTGAAAACACTAACATCAATACTGCAAAATCCAATAATGATCGTATCATGAGTGATTTAATCAGTAAATTAGGTCATTTAGGTATCGACAAAAAAGACATTTACACGTCTAATATTTCTATTAATCCTACAAGCGATTATCAAGAAGGCAAGCGAATCAATACTGGTTATAACGTGTCCAATCGTGTAACTGTTAAAATTAATAATCTTGATAATGTAGGAAAGGCTGTTGACGCTGCTGTTAGTGCTGGCGCCAACGATATCAACAATCTTTCATTCCAAAATGATGTACCTCAACAACTATCTGATTCTCTAACTACCGAAGCAATTCAAGACGGTCGTCATAAAGCTGAGGTTATTGCTGCAGCTCTTGGTCGCACATTAGGCCCTGTAAAAACAATTTCTATCAGCACACCACAAACAAGCTCTATGGACTCTGGTTCATATCGTAACGCAGTAATGTTAAAAGCGTCTCTCGAAACTGCTACTCCTGTTGAAAAAGGATCATTAGTAGTTTCTCAAGACGCTAATATTACTTATTATTTACAATAGATTTTTCTGGTACCACACCTTCGTGGACCGCTACAATGCCGCCTGTCAATTCATGATAGGTGGCATTTTCATATCCTAAAGACTGCCAAATCTCAAGTATTTCACTTTGATGAGGATATCTACGCAAGGATTCTGGTAACCATGCATAAGATGAATTATCCTTACTTAATTTACCTATAATAGGCAATATATAGGAGAAGTAGAAATTGTATAACTGTTTAAAGCCAAACATGCTAGGTTTAGCCAATTCCAATACAACTACTTTCCCACCTGGTTTTACAACACGTTGCATTTCAGATAATACTTGTTTAATATCTGGCACATTACGCATTGCAAATCCGCTCATAGCAGCATCAAATGTATTATCTGCATATGGTAACGCCATTGCATCGCCTTGAACAAGATTAACTTGATCTATTAAACCTGCATTTTCAATACGTACACGACCTTGATCAAGCATCTCACTATTAAAGTCCAATGCCTCTACTTTTAATGTCGGTTCTTGACGCAATGCTTCTTTTGTAAATACACAAGTGCCACAAGCGACATCAAGTATACGCTGATGTGGACCTATATTCATTGCTTTTACAGAAAATTTGCGCCAGTAATAATCCTGTCCAAAGCTCAAGACTGTATTCATCAAATCATAATTCTTAGCAATATTAGAGAATACACCTTGCACAAATTCTTCTTTATCTGCATATGTTTTAAATTCTTTAGTATTCATTATGGTCCTTTCACTAATCAAGAACTATATTCAAACTCTTACTCGCATAGTATACCATACTATGACACCTATCAGAAGAACCCCATTATATATACTATATATAGTAATTATGTTGTGCACACATATTTAACTGAAAGTATATAAATTCGCTGTACCTATGAAAGTTTTCATTTGAATATTATTAGAATTAATTAATGGAATAGCCCTAAATTAAATAAACATCTTTATCAATTGCCAAAACTTTCATTTACCTATATACAATCTATCATAATATTCTCTATTGCCACTATGCTATGTTCGTTGTATAATGACATATGTCCATGTTGAAAAGATATTTTTCCATGGTCTTTTATTAGTTTTTATTAAGTATTGGAGTGTACTATGAATCGATTTGTAAAATCAATTAATAGAGTTAGTCTAATCCAACAAATTATCATAGGTTTGATTATTGGTATTTTGACAGCTCTATATGTGCCAGATGTGGCAAATGAACTTGCCTTATTAGGCGTTCTCTTCGTTGGTGCCTTAAAAGGCATTGCACCAATTCTCGTATTTTTCCTTGTTATTGCAGCCATTAGTAAACATCGTTCTGGTCAAAAAACAGGGATGGGATCTGTAATAACTTTGTATTTATTAGGTACATTCCTTTCTGCTGCACTTGCAGTAGTTGTAAGCTTTATCTTCCCTACTACTTTACACCTAGCAGCTAGCGCAGCAGATGCAGCGCCACCTCAAGGTATCGTAGAGGTTATGAAAACACTTTTGAAGAATATTGTTGATAATCCTGTGAAAGCTTTAATGACTGCTAACTATATTGGTATTTTAGGTTGGGCCCTTATCATTGGTGGCGCTTTACGCCATGCATCAATGAATACCAAAGAAGTAATGGAATCTATTGCCCAAGCTATTACAACTGTAGTTGGCTGGATCATTCACTTTGCTCCTCTAGGTATCATGGGTCTAGTAGCTGACTCTATTGCTACTAATGGCATCGATGCTTTAATTGGTTACTTCCAATTACTCGTATTGCTACTTGGTTCTATGATTTTTGTAGCATTAATCGTAAACCCACTTCTATCATTTATATACCTCCGACGCAATCCATATCCTTTGGTATTCAAGTGTTTACGTGAATCTGCTATTTATGCGTTCTTTACTCGTAGTTCTGCTGCAAACATCCCTGTTAATCTTGATTTAGCAAAACGTTTGAAACTTAACCCTGATATGTATTCCGTATCCATTCCATTGGGCGCAACAATCAACATGGGGGGGGCAGCAATTACAATTACAATCATGACATTAGCCGCTGCACATACACTTGGAATCGTTGTAGATATTCCTACAGCAATTCTTTTATCTGTTATTGCTACAATCGGCGCTTGTGGTGCTTCTGGTGTAGCTGGTGGTTCTTTACTCCTCATTCCTCTTGCTTGTTCTCTATTTGGTATTTCCAATGACATCGCAATGCAAGTTGTAGGTGTAGGCTTTATCATAGGTGTTTTACAAGACTCCACTGAAACAGCACTCAACTCCAGTACAGACATTCTTTTTACAGCTACTGCAGACTATGCAAAACGTGGCTATCACGAAAACTGGAATTAAACATTACCGCACAAACAAAAAAAGACGGTTCTTCAGGACTGTCTTTTTTTGTATTTGAAAGTTTATAAATAAAAGACTACTATATAACTTACAAATCTATTCATTGTATAATATAAAGGGCAAACACTTAAAATTAAACGATATATCTATATTGATTTTCTTCAATATAATGTTATAATATAGTTAATGATAATAACTATTAATAGATATAAACAGAAAGGAATCAACATGAAACAATATGATATTATTGTAGTTGGTACAGGTGGTGCCACAATCGTAGCTGATGCTGCTATAAAAGTGGGTAAAAAAGTAGCTATCATAGAAAAAGGTAAATTTGGTGGTACTTGCTTAACTCGCGGTTGTATTCCTACAAAGGTTATGGTTACAGCAGCTAATGCAATCCAAGAAGTAGAAGAATTCAAAAAAATCGGTATTAATGTTAGCGATGCTACTATGGACTGGGACACTGTTTCTAAACGTACCTGGTATAAAATTGACGAATCCGCTGGCATCTATGATTATTACAATGCTTTTGATAATGTAGACGTATATCGCGGTGCAGCTAGCTTTGTATCCGATAAGGTTATGAATATTCATCTTAACGATGGTTCTGGTACTGTAGAAATTACGGCCCCTACTATCGTTCTTGGCACTGGCGGTTATAGTAATATTCCAAATGTACCAGGTCTACAAGAGGCAGGTTATCTTTCTAGTGAAAGCCTATTTGGCGATAAATTCCCTAAACAACCATATAAATCTCTTGCAGTACTCGGTGCTGGCCCTATCGGTGTAGAGTTCGCCCATGTATTTGATGCTGCTGGTACTAAAGTTACCATCATTCAACACAATGTACGCCTTGTACCTAAAGAAGATGAAGAGATGTCCGAGCATCTTCTTCAAAACTATCGCGCTCGCGGTATCAATGTTAACTTAAATCAAGATACTGTTGAAATCCGTCAAGAGGACGGCCTTAAGGTAGTAGTCACAAAAGATCGTACTACTGGTGAAATTACAGAAACAAAAGTTGAAGAAATTCTCGTGGCTGCCGGTATTCGCCCTGCTGTTGAAGAATTACTCCTCGAGAATACAGGTATTGAGACATGGCCTAAAGGCTGGATCAAAACAAACGAGTTCCTTGAAACATCTGTAGATGGTATCTATGCATTAGGTGATGTAATCGGTGAACCTGCATTCCGTCATCGCGCAAACTACGATGCAGATATTATCGCTCATAATCTATACTTCGCTAAAAACGAAGAAGATTTCCGTTGGGCACGCTATGATACATTGCCAAAGGTTACCTTCTCCTACCCTGAAATCGGTAGCGTAGGCCTTACTGAAGCCGAAGCTATTAAAGCAGGTTACAATGTAGGGGTAGGTAAAAACTACTACTCCTCCACAGCTAAAGGTTATGCTATGGGTATTAATCCTGGTGATGTAAATGATGGCTTTGTAAAAATCGTAGTCGATAAAGATACAAATCATATCCTTGGTATGCATGTAACAGGCCCTCAAGCCTCTATCTTATTCCAACCTTACGTAAATCTTATGAATAGTGGTGTAACTCCATTAACTGCCATTAATGAAGAAATCGCTTCTGAACGTACAAAACGGTTACGTAAAAAAGGCATCATCCGTGATATGGATCCAAAATCCGTTATCACTGTAGGTGAAACTATGAGTCCACATCCTTCTCTTGTAGAGGTAATTATGTGGACACAAGTATACTACGAACACCGTTGGTAATATTAACTACGTAATAATGGCGTAATAAAAATATAATAACGACAAAAAGGACTGTGTATAAACACAGTCCTTTTATTGTGCCGAATATTCTAAATGGATTAACGACCCATATCAATGGTGTTATCCCAAATAATATTTGTTCTGCGGCCATCAAAGCCTTGATCTGGTTCAGGAGGTAATTTACTAGATTTAGATTGACCTACATAAGCACCTGTTTCAGCATCTACAGTAACTACAGTCTTTTTGCCATCTTGATGCATTGTCATATAGTATAGAATCTTACCTTCATG
>CAKPXR010000073.1 GCA_934202215.1 uncultured Veillonella sp. | reverse complement strand
GCTTTGGTTAACACAAGCTTCTACATGTAAAAAACGCTGTCGGAACTTTGTGTTTGTGCGATTTAGTGCATTTTCACCGCTTATTTTATACCATCTTAATAGATTAATCAAGGAAAAAAGCATGTCCCCCGCCTCTTTTTCCATATTTTCTCTATCTTCTTGGGCAATAGCCTCCTTAAATTCATCCATTTCTTCTGAAACTTTCGCCCAAACTAGATCAAGCTCATCCCAGTCAAATCCTAGCTTTGCAGCCTTTTCCTGTAATTTATACGCCGCCACTAAAGCAGGTACCCCTTTAGATACGCCATCTAATACTGAATGTTGTATATTTTTCTTTTCTTGTGCCTTTAATTCATCCCAACTGTATGATTGTTCATTATTTTCAGGATTAAATACATGCGGATGACGTCGAATCATCTTCTCCGTAACATCATTAATTACATCTTCTAATGTAAATTGACCAGCTTCCTCAGCTAATTGACTATGAAAGACAACTTGTAATAAAACATCACCTAACTCTTCTCGAAGATTAGGCATATCTTTATTATCAATAGCATCTATTACTTCATAGGTTTCTTCTATAAAATATCGACGCAACGATTCATGAGTCTGCTTTTGATCCCACGGACAACCATTAGGAGCACGCAAGGCTTTTACTACATCCACTAATGGTTGTATTGATACTGGCTTATCAGTATTGTTCTTCATATAGCTTAGCTTCCTCCTTATCTCGGCGAGCTTGTAAGCGCTTACCTATAACTGGAAAATGATACATATCAGCTTTTACAACGGCCTTTGTTAACCAAAGGGATAAACCATACACAAATACCGCTACAATAATAGCTGCTGCCACTGCACCACCATTACCGAGTAACTTGACAGTAGTCACATATACCACCTGTGTGGCACCACCCATAGCCATGGCAGATACCACAATTTTTAATAGCTCTAATTTATTAAATACGGCGCCTACATATTTTTTAACAAATATATAGTTTATGAGTGCAACAATAGCAAAGTTTAAATTCGTTGCCCATGCGGCACCATTAATGCCTAAATTAATAGTCCCTGTCAATTCATAGTCTAAGAATGTTTTAGCCAATAGACCAATAAAAATGGCTACCATAGGAATAACAGTTCTACCTAACCCTTGCAAAATACCGGCTGTAATCTGTTGCCAACCTAAGAATATAATACTCAAGCTAATAACAGCAATAACAGGGCCTGCATGAGGCGTTGCATATATCAATTTAGATATTGGTGTCGCTAATACACAAAGGCCGATACAGGCTGGAATGGTGAACATATTCGCAATTTTAATGGCTGTCCCAGCGCGCTGCACGATACGGTGTACATCACCTTGAGCATAAGCCTCAGATACAGCTGGTACAAGACTAGCTGCTAATGATGTAGTCAAGATAATTGGCAACCCAATCAAGGAAGTAGCCATCCCTGTAAGATAACCAAATTGTGTTGTGGCTTCATTGAGATAATACCCGATATCCATCAAACGCTTTGGGACGATAAATGTATCAATAAGAGAAACCATAGGCAACATAATATTAGCCATTGAAACTGGTATCGCTAAGCTAAAAAGTCGTTTGACTACAGAGCTATTACTTTCACTGATAGCATTGGGATTCTGCTGTGCCAACATTTGTACCCGAACACGACGCTGACGATAGTAAAAATAAATTAATACTAGTAACCCCACTAATACACCTGGGAAGGTAGCAAAGGTTGCACCACCTGCCGCCAAGTGTAGACCTCTATCAATGAAATAATAAGCTAAACCCACCATAGAGGATACGCGGAATATTTGTTCAAAAACTTGGCTAGTCCCGGTAGGAACCATATATTGAAAGCCCTGGAAGTAACCTCTAAAACAACTTAGAATCGTAACGATAAAGATGGCTGGTGATAGTAGCTGAATGGCGAGTAATGCACGAGGATCCGTAATAATATGAGTTTCTACGAGCCACTGTGCACTACAATATAACGCCACACTAAATACAAGACCTAATAGTGTTAATACCTTTAAAGATACGGAAAATACTTGTTGTACACCACGCATATCATCATTAGCTAGCTTTTCCGCAATCATAATAGATATAGCAACAGGAATACCTGCAGCGGAAATACTAACAATAATTTGATAAATTGGATAGGCCATCATATATAGGCCAATCCCTTCACCACCGAGAACGCGTGCAATAAGGACTTTACTGAAAGCCCCAATAACCTTAACGATAATCCCAGCTAAGGTTAAAATCATAGCGCCCTTTAAAAATCGATTCATAGGCCCTCCTTAGACGATGACTTATGGCTCAAAGCCTTCATCACCGCTTCCGTAATGGTCAAAATAGAACCTTTCATACCGTTGAGGCTCACATATAATGTGGCTGGCTTGGTGTCCCCGAATTTCATTTTTTTCCACAAATCTTCTCTTACGGCCCCCATATCCCAGTCGGCCATCTTAGAATCATCATGCCAATGAATGGTAAGCTGCTGATCTCTACGGATAATACTTTTAATGCCTAGTAAACGCGCTTGTTCTTTGATTTGAGCAATGCGCAACAAACGATCTACCGGATCTGTTGGCGTACCAAAACGATCGATGAGTTCGTCTGTCATATCATCGAGCTGTTCTTTTGATTTAATACGTAACAATCGTTGATATACAGAAATCTTACGCGCACTATCTTTAATATACGCATCATCGATAAAGGCATCTACCTCTAAGTCAATCGCTGGGTCAATGGATACTTCCCGTTCCACCTCTTTATTTTGAGCCTTCGCAATGGCTTCTTCTAACATACTTACATACATACCAAAGCCGACGGATGCGATATTTCCATGTTGCTGTGAACCTAAGAGGTTACCAGCACCGCGAATTTCTAAATCGCGCATAGCTAATTTAAAACCAGCGCCAAGCTCTGTGAACTCTTCAATAGCTTTTAAACGCTTTTCTGCCGCTTCTGAAAGCATTTTATCAGGTCGATACATAAAGTATGCATACGCCCGTCTGCGAGAACGCCCTACCCGCCCCCGCATTTGATATAGCTGAGATAAGCCTAAGCGATCCGCATCATAAATGATGATAGTATTGGCATTTGGTATATCTAGACCGGTTTCGATAATACTGGTAGACAATAATACATCATAATGTCCTTCATAGAAATCAGTCATGATTTCCTCAATTTGACGTCCAGTCATTTGACCATGAGCAATAGCGTAACGTAAACCAGGCAAGGCCTCTTCTAATAACTCACCCATGTGATTAATAGATGCTACGCGGTTATATACAAAGTAAACCTGACCACCACGCGCCAATTCACGCTTGATTGCATCGGCCACAAGATTCATATCATATTCCACTACATAGGTTTGAACAGGTAAACGCTCTTCTGGTGGTGTATTGATAACGGACATCTCACGAACACCAACGAGGGACATGTGTAATGTCCGAGGAATTGGAGTGGCACTCAAGGTAAGTACGTCTATATTGCTAGCCCACTCTTTCCATTTTTCCTTTTGGGCGACCCCAAAACGTTGCTCCTCGTCTACAACAAGCATACCTAAGTCTTTAAAGACTACCTTTTTATTAAGAAGCGAATGTGTGCCGATAAGAACATCAATAGAGCCATCTTCAACGCCTTTAAGAACTTGTTTTTTCTCCGCTGTACTGCGGAAACGATTGAGCACATCTACCTTGACACCAAATGGAGCAAAGCGGTTCCAGAAGGTTTGGAAATGTTGCTGTGCCAAAACAGTGGTTGGAACAAGTACCGCTACTTGTTTGCCGCTCATAACAGCTTTAAAGATGGCACGCATGGCCACTTCTGTTTTACCAAAGCCTACATCGCCTGCCAGCAAGCGATCCATAGGAACTGGTTTTTCCATGGACTCCTTAATTTCTGCTGTAGCTTGTAATTGGTCTTCCGTTTCCTCATAAGGGAATGCATCTTCAAATTCCTGCTGCCATGGTTGGTCGGGCAAGAATGCAAAGCCTTGCGTTATTTCACGCTGTGCATAGAGGTCAACTAACTTATCTGCTAAATCATCAATAGATTTCTTAGCTTTTGTAACAACTTTACTCCAGTCACGGCCACCCATTTTATTGATGCGAGGCACATCCCCTTCATTACCAATATACTTTTGTAATTGATCTAAGTTGTTGGCAGGTAAGAATAATTTATCCGTTCCCGCATAGTCAATTTCAATATAATCCCGATGAATGCCTTCTGTTTCTATCGTTTTAAGGCCAATATACTTACCGATACCGTGCATACTATGTACAACATAATCACCAGGTGTTAAATCCGTAAAGTAATTGATTTCTTGGCCCTTTTTAGGCTTGTTGCGCAGCTTCCGTTTTTGTTGTCCGTAAATATTACCTTCTACGACAACTACTAAATGGCTATTGGGTAATTCAAAGCCATCAGTCAATAAGCCTTGTAAGATAACAACCGTATTAGGCTTCGCAATCCACTCCGCACTATGAACAAAGGCAATGCCTTCCCCCTCAAGAGCTCGTTCAATCCCTTCTCTTCGTTGTTGGTTATTTAATACCAATACAACTTGATGATTTAAGCGATGCCATTGCTTAATCTCATCTGTTAATAGAGGAATTTGACGCTCAAAGCTCGTCATCGTCTTACCTTGAATACCAATTGGGGTAAATCCAGCTAAACCGATAGAGCGTTGTTGCATAAATGTGAAAGCTACTTGATTTGTGGCTTCTACAGTACGTTGTAATTCACTCCAATCACAATGATTTTTACGATGTGTAGGGTCTTCCTTAAGGAACTTTTTTAACGCTTCCTGAATACGCCCTGGCTCATCATAAATGAGAGTGCCTTCATTCACATAGGATAATAGGGTGCAATCTGCATCACTTTTACCAAGGAAGAAAGGTGTTACCGTATAAGAATCGATTTGTTCAATAGAGCGTTGATTCTCTACAGAGAAGAACCGCAATGTGTCAATTTCATCGCCAAAAAACTCAATTCGTATGGGATGTTCACTATTAACAGGATATATGTCTAAAATATCCCCGCGCACGGCAAAATGACCACGTTGTTCCACCTGGTCTACACGTTCATATCCAATTGTAACAAGCTGTTCAAGAGCTGTATTGCGTTCAATCGTATCATTCAAAGAGAAATGTAACGACTGTCCTTTTAAATATTGTGGAGATACTACATACTGTGTAACCTCTTCAGCATTTGCTATGACTACGGCCGGTTCTTGCCATGCTAGCAATGCTAAGGCACGCATTTGAGCCCCTTGGTCCTCAAGGCTACGAGCAATCGTTGTAAAGTCCACATAATCTGTTATAGGAAATGATAGGACAGGAATATTAGGCCAGAAAAAGGCTAAATCCCGCTCCCACATCTCCTTATGGTCCTTATCATGAACTACGATAACTACAGGCTTTGTAAGGCCCGTAGAAAAAGCTTGGTTTAAGAGGAAACTCTTCTGAGATCCGCTAAGACCATATATAACTGACTTTCCTTTCCGCTGAAATGCTTTTAGCCCATCCACAAAGGATGGGTTCTGTGAAAGCAGCTGAGTTAATGTATTATCCATACTGCACCATATAGTATTACTATGATTATATTAATGAAATAGTTCTAACTAATTTATTATA
>CAKPXR010000072.1 GCA_934202215.1 uncultured Veillonella sp. | reverse complement strand
GTTTATGTTATTGCTTTAGCAAATGGTATTCGCATTGCAGCATGCGGTATTCCTAAATTCCAAATGAAAGGCCTTGCCGAAAAAATCTATAATGTTATGAAACGTCTTGGCAAATTATAATAGATAAGTAATACTTATGTGAAAAGCTAATTGATCTATGTATCAATTGGCTTTTTTTTATGTATACATCAATAAAACTAATTATTTTTAATTTATAAAATCTTGTATAGTTAAAGGTAGAATATATGAGTATTAGAAATCACATCTTAATACTGTAAAGTGTAGATTAATAGGTTAGGCTGAATTAGTAAATATATTTCACGAGGATAGTAAGGAAAATAATTTATTGTTTATGAGGTTTTAGTTTTTTTGAGGGATTTTATGCAGCATTATGTCAGGACAATGGTCATCGCTTTAATTATATGCCTAGGTATTTTTTTAGCTTCTCTTGGAATTGGGCGATTTTTCATTCCTTTAGATCAAGTCACTAATATTTTATTATCTAAATTTTTAGTAATACCCATTACATGGGATGCATCTATGTATAACGTAGTCATGGAGATACGACTGCCCCGTGTATTAGGTGCTATTGCAGTAGGTGTTGCATTAGCGGTCTCGGGTGCAGCATACCAAGGCGTATTTCGCAATGATTTAGTGTCGCCCGATTTATTAGGTGTATCTCACGGGGCTAGCGTAGGAGCCTGTATAGGGATATTGATGCACCTATCATTATATGGGGTGGCCGTATTAGCCTTTTTAGGAGGTATTTTATCTGTTTGTTTAACCTTAACCTTACCAAAACTAATTCAAAATCAATCGAGAATTGTTTTAGTATTATGTGGCATTATTGTTTCTGGTTTTATGGCGGCTATTATAGGTTTGCTCAAATATATAGCAGACCCAGATACAGAGTTACAAGATATCGTATATTGGCAATTGGGTAGCTTAGCAAAGGTGACATGGGATAATTTATTATATGTGTTACCGATTATTATAATAGGAACAATTGCAGTATTAGCATTACGCTGGAGGCTTAATATTTTATCTCTCCCTGATCAAGAGGCGCAAAGTTTAGGGGTTAATGTAAATCGTGAGCGCCTCGTCATCATTGGCATTTCTACATTACTTACGGCGGCAGCCGTATGTTTGAGTGGCACTATTGGTTGGGTAGGTCTGGTAATACCGCATTTATCTCGTATGTTAGTGGGAAATGATCATAAAAAACTAATTCCTGTAACCATTTTAGTGAGTGCCTTATTTTTGATGCTTGCAGACCTATTTGCGAGGTCATTAACAACTACAGAGATTCCACTAGGTATACTTTGTGGTTTTATAGGAACACCGTTCTTTGCGTGGGTATTATATAGACAACGGAGGTACTTCTAATGGATTCGTTTGAACTCGTCGTTGATGCTATATCCTTTGCCTACGGTAAAGGACAACCTGATATATTTAGTGACTTATCTTTTTCTGTAAAAGCTGGAGATGCACTAGCATTACTTGGTCGTAATGGGGTGGGTAAGTCTACATTATTAAGTTGTTTAATGTGCTTTAATCATGTCCAAAAGGGACATATTTATTGTAATGGTGTAGATTTAATGTTCGCATCTGTTAAAGAACGGGCTAAGCTAATTGCTTTTGTACCTCAAATTATTGGCGCAGATATTGCATATACGGTGCGTGACTATATTTCTTTTGGAGCAACCTTACGAACAGGTATGTTTTCATCTCCTAGCAAAGACGAATTGGATAAAACTGATGCTATTATGCAGATGCTAGGGATTACCGCATTACGGGATAAACCCTGTCGTGATTTAAGTGGAGGTCAACGTCAATTAGTAGCAATTGGTCGTGCTTTATTACAAGATACACGACTATTATTGATGGATGAACCTACATCTGCTTTAGATATTCGTAACCAAGTTATAGTTCTAGAAACGATAGAACAATTACGTTCACAAGGCTATGCTATTATTTTCACTACCCATTTACCTGAACAAGCACTATTGTTAAATAGTCGAGTCGGTTTATGTCGTAGCGGATCTATAGATTTTTATGATTCTGTTAGTGATGTGACCTTAGAAGCGCTAGAGGCTGTTTATAAGACTAAGCTTAGCTTGTTTTATAGCGATACTGTCAATCGTACAGTGTGCGTCATCCCTCAATTAGGTCAGAAAGGAATGTAAGTATGAAGCGTATAGTTGTATTTTTGTTAGCTATTATGACGGCTTTGCTAATGGTAGCTGGATGTGGGACGGAGAATGCCTCACAAGGTAAGCAATCAGACACACGGGTAGTGAAAGATATTGAGGGAACGGAAGTAACGATTCCAAAAGATATTACGAAGGTTGCCGATTTGTGGCATGCTAATAACCAAGTTGTATTGATGCTGGGTGGTGCCGATACATTAGTATCTACTACAAAAAATGTTCAAGGGTTACCATGGTTTGCTAAAGTATATCCTCGTATTAAAGAAATTCCTGCTCCGGTAAAAGGTACAGATGTACAAATGGAGGAAATTCAGAAGGTAAATCCTCAAGTCGTATTAGCAAGTAATAAGAGTCAAATTGAGATGGCTCGTAATGCTGGAATTCCTGCAGTGCGTGTAAACTTTGCTGACTATGATGGCTTGCGTAAAACTGTAAATATTACGGCTGATGTGTTAGGTGGTAAAGCACCAGACATCGCAAAACAATATATTGCATATTTAGATGGTAAAATTAAATTTGCAGAAGATAAAACAAAAGCCATTTCTGATGCTGATCGTCCATCTGTCTTGCATATTGTAGGTGGCGATGACTTATTAAAGGTTGATGGTCACAAAACTATTATCGACGAATGGATTCGCTATGCAGGCGGTAAAAATGCTATTACTGCTGATGGTCCACAAATTACGGTAACTATTGAAGAAATTGTGAAAGCGAACCCTGATATCATCATTATTGGTGGTACACAATCTCGTAAAGGCATCGAACAACTTATGAATGATCCACAATGGGCAAGCCTTAAAGCAGTCCAAAATGGTCGCGTCTATAGCAATCCCGTAGGTACTTTTAACTGGGACCGTTACAGTGCAGAATCTGCGCTACAAATTTTATGGGCTGGTCAAATTATCCAACCTCAATTATTTAGTGATGTAAATTTGGTAAAAGAAACACAAGATTTCTATAAAACATTCTTGCATTATGATTTATCTGATGTAGAGGCTCAACGTATTATCGCTGGTGAAGGGCCTCAATAATATTGAAATAATTTTAATTTAAATACAGACTAAATTGAAAAGCGTACGTATTAAGGAATATCCTTTATACGTACGCTTTTTTATATTAGTGAATATCTTTATGTTCTTTAATATCTTGGTCAGCTTCTTTAGCTAAGTTTTCAAGTGCTCGTTTAGGAGCAGTGCGTTCACCTGTTTCTGGATCCACGAATTCAACACGGTCCAATGTATCTGTGATTTGGCCTCGAATGAAGCTTAAGTAAACCTCATAAAGTTCTTTTTTTTCTGCTAATTCCTCTGGTGTGAGTTGTTGTCCAGACTTTTTCTTTGCTGCTAGCTCATTTATGCGTTTTAATGTATCGTTAATATTACTCATATTGACCTCCTGTATTCTATATTAGAATAACATGATTTATTATAACATAGAACTAAATGAATACGTATGGTAAGATATAAGTTGTACGCGTCTGTACTTTCACAAGTGAGAAAGGAGAGCTGTATGCGTGTAACAAAAGCAATAAAGGCAGAGCAATTGAAATTATTGGAAGAGCATTATTTTGATGCAAAACCTGCCCTTGAGTATACAAATGAATTTGAATTATTAGTGGCAGTCGTATTATCTGCACAATGTACGGATGAGAGAGTTAATATCGTTACTAAACGGTTATTTCCTGAACTAAATCATCCGGCTAAGATATTAGCAATTGGGGTTACCAAATTAGAAACTCTGATTAAGGACTGTGGCCTTTATAAATCTAAAGCAAAAAATTTGATTGCAACTTGTCAGATTCTAGTGGAACAATACCATGGGGAAGTGCCACGGGAGTTTGACCAACTTGTTGAATTACCTGGTGTAGGTCGTAAGACTGCAAATGTAGTAGTATCTGTATTGTTTGGTACGCCAGCGATTGCTGTAGATACTCATGTATTCCGTGTGTCTAACCGATTAAAACTGGGTATTGCTAAAACACCAGAAGAGATGGAATTAAAGTTGCAGAAGGCAATTCCTAAAGAGGATTGGGCGGCTGCACATCACTGGTTGATTTATCATGGTCGTAAACTATGTAAGGCTCGTAAGCCATTATGTGAAGAATGTTTTTTAAATCACTTATGTCCTTCAGCTGGAAAGGTTTAATATGAAAGTAAATAACGAAGAATTTATTGCCCTTTGTGCTACTCATGGCATTGAAGGTATTGATATTGTAAATGAGTTAATGCGTTTTAAAGTGTTAGATCAATTAATTTCTAGTAATGCTAGCTCCCGTGAGTGGGGCGTTACGGCTGATGATTTATATGCGTTAGCAGAAAAATCTACAGTAGAGTCTTTTGGCCCTGTTCCATATGATTTGAATACATTCCAAGCTCTATATGGTCCTTCCTTTAG
The DNA here is from genome assembly GCA_934202215.1 of uncultured Veillonella sp. Lineage (GTDB taxonomy): Bacteria > Bacillota > Negativicutes > Veillonellales > Veillonellaceae > Veillonella. Next base: position 1,318 of record CAKPXR010000072.1, on the reverse strand, counting down.
AGTCGAATTATTTGATTTTATTAGCGACACAGGTATTTTAGATGGTCTAGATGCTGGTACTATCTGGGAGACTCCTGTTCGTGAAAGTATTGAAGCCCATAGTAAAACGGGAGAACTCGTTTTATATGCTTATGTAGAAGAATACGCAGGTATGATTGAAGAAATCCTTCAATCTTATGAAGATAAAAAAGCTGTGCTTTATACGGCATCTCCAGTGTGCTATAGCATTTTGACACGTTTATATCCGATGGCACAAATTATTAATCAATGGCCTCATCGCAGCTATTTTGATCATATTTTCACAGGTACGGTTGGTATGTTCCAATCCTCTGAAGATATTGTGGAAGAAGTGGCTAATGGTTTACATAATCTTGTTCCAGAAGGAACTGCACAATTATTCTTACCCGCTACAATGGCGCAAAATCAATTGGGTTTAAATAATATGGCATTGCAATTCTTCTTGAATCAAAAGCGTGTAGAAGCAATCCGCGAATGGACTCCATTAGGGGCTTACGAAATTGTGTATGGTAAATATGATATTAAAAAGATGCGTGTTGGCCTTCGTGAACGCGTAGGAGATGAGTGGAAAACAATTAACTATATTCCATTACCTCATGGTGTCTTTGCTCAATTACCAGTATTCACGGTGTTAAATTATGGATTGTCTTTGCGTTCTATTTTGCTACCAGGTGGTCAAACTGATGTAGCATTAGGACAAGATGGTATTTACTGTATCGACAGCCGAGTTTCTGAGTTAGGTCGTAATGCTCTTATTGAAAATGGCGCTTATTTCCTTACATTTAAACGTCATATAGATCATGTAGATGTAGATATTACTACAAAAGCACCAAAAGAGGACATTTATTGGATGTTCCCAGATGCTGAATTAGCCTATATGTGGTATGCATACTTCTGTAGCACTATTGGTCAAACATTGATTCAAGAAGTTTCCATGCTCGTTCAAACAGATGAGTCATTCGGTTATATGCTTAGCAGCGTACGTCGACGCGTGTTAGATGTTAACAATGAGGCTCAACTAATCACATCTGTTCAAGCAGCTGATGAAGCGTATATCAAGGCTGTTACAGAAGCAACTGCGAATTGGAAGTCTACAGTAGATGAATTAGGTGCACAAGTAATGCCACCAACAACATCTATTGATATTGAGGATTATAGCGATTATAAAAACTAATTGTAAAAGTACAGTATTTAGTTTAAAATATATCGTATCCTAAAAAATATGAACTACTAAATATAGTAGGTATGAAACATACTACACAGATGTGTAAGAAAGGAGGACTCATGGCAGTTATTAATT
>CAKPXR010000071.1 GCA_934202215.1 uncultured Veillonella sp. | reverse complement strand
TCCAATATGAGCCAAGCATTACAAGCGCCTAGTAGTCATCACTGGTTTGGTACAGATAAGTTAGGTCGCGATGTATTGTCCCGTGTTATTTATGGTACTCAACTATCCTTATTCATGGGTGTAAGTATCGTTGTCATCATGGTGAGTATTGGTACCATTATCGGTGCTGTAGCAGGTTATTTCGGTGGTAAAATCGAAATGGTTCTCATGCGTCTTGCAGATATTATGCTATCCTTCCCAGGTGTTGTGTTAGCCATTGCCATTGCTGGTATTTTGGGTGGTAGCATTATGAATACGATTTTGGCATTATCCGTAGTAGGGTGGGCGAAATATGCTCGTCTTGTACGGTCTATGACATTGAAAGTTCGCGGCGAAGAGTATGTAACGGCGGCAGTTATGATGGGGGCGTCTACAACGACTATTCTAAGACGTCATATCATTCCAAATATCCTTCCTCTTGTTGTTACCACAGGTGCGCTTGATATTGGGGCCATCATGATTGAAGTAGCAGGTCTTTCCTTCCTTGGCTTTGGTGCTCAACCTCCAACACCAGAATGGGGCCTTATGCTTAATGAAGGACGCCAATATTTGCAAACTAGCCCTTGGCTAATGGCATTCCCTGGTATGTCAATCCTTATCGTAGTTGCTATCTTTAACCTTTGGTCTGATTCCTTACGGGACGTAGTGGATCCTAAGAACCAAGGTTAGTTAAATATGATGCTTATTTATAGATTGTGTTGTGTAAGTTGTTATATAAATAGGCAGTAATAAGATTTTTCCATCATGACTATTGTAGATTTAGTAGTCATGATGTGTATGTTTTATGTTTATATGTAATTGTACAAGGAGATTTTACATGAAAAAATCTTGGAAAAAAGCCCTTTTAGCAGGTCTTAGCATTGTAATGATGGGTTCCTTCATTGCTGGTTGTGGCTCCGATAATAATGGCGCTGCTAACAAAGATGTATTGAAAGTGGGCGTTACTAACTTCGCGTCCACATTAGAGCCTACAGAAAACTTCTTTGCATGGGTTGTCATGCGTTATGGTGTAGGTGAAACATTGGCTAAGTTTGACGAGCAAATGAAACCTCAACCATGGATTGCTTCTAAATGGGAAGTATCTCCAGACAAGAAGACTTGGACTTTCACAATTAACGACAAAGTTAAGTTCTCCAATGGTAAAAAGGTTGATGCAGCGGCTGTAAAAGCATCTATTGAACGTGCTTTCGAAAAATCCAACCGTGCTAAAACATTCTTCCAATATGAATCCATCGAAGCAAATGGCCAACAATTGGTTATTAAAACAGATAAAGAATATCCAAATATGCCAGGTCTTTTAGCGGATCCATTGTTCCTAATCGTTGATGTGCAAGCTGAAAAAGATGGCCGTAACTTCGCTAAAGAAGGTCCTATCGGTACAGGCCCATACGTAGTTAAATCTTTCACAAAAGAACGTGCTGAAATGGTTGCAAATGAAAACTACTGGGACGGTGCAGTACCATTCAAAACTGTAGAAATTCCTTCCATCGATGACCCTAATACACGTGCTATGAGCTTGCAATCTGGTGATGTAGACATGGCTGTTAACATTGGTCCTGGTGAAATTGGTTTATTCCAAGGCAATGATAAATTCAAAGTAGATGAAATCGCATCTCTTCGCGTAGTATTGGCTCGTATTAACCAAAAAGGTGTTCTTGGTGATGACAAAGTACGCGCTGCTGTAATCTCTGCAACAGATCGCAAAAACTATGCTGATGTATTGTTAAAAGGTACATTTATTCCTGGTTCTGCTCCAATTCCACCATCCATGGACTATGGCTTCAATGATTTGAAAGATCCTAATGCTTATAATCCTGAACGCGCTAAACAATTGTTAGCAGAAGACGGCTGGAAAGACACTGATGGCGATGGCATCCTTGATAAAGACGGCAAACCATTAACATTCAACTTCGTAGTATATAACTCTCGTGCAGAATTACCACTTTATGCAGAAGCTGTTCAAGCAGACCTCAAAAAAGTTGGTATCGACATGAAAATCAAAACAGTTGACTATAACTTGATCGATAAAATGGGTCAAGAAGGCGACTATGATATGCTTATCTCCAACATCGTAACAGCTAATACAGGGGACCCAATCTGGTTCTTGGCTAACTACTGGCACACTAATAACAATGGTTCCAACCCTCAAAACGGTTCTGGCTACTCCAATCCACAAGTTGACCAATTGTTAGATGCTGCTGAAACTGAATTCGACCCTGCAAAACGTCGTGATTATGCAATCCAAATTCAACAATTATTGATGAATGATGGTGCTGCATTATTCTTAGGTTACCCTAAAACTAATATCGTTACAGGTTCTTACTTGAAAGGTGCTGTAATGTACCCAAGTGACTACTACTGGATTACTAACAAAATTACAAAATAATAAGGAGCTATAATGGCAGAAAACATACTAACTGTAGAAAACCTTAACATAGCGTACCAAGGTGTGCCTGCTGTTATGGATGTAAACTTTACCTTGGAACGCGGTAAGGTATTGACCATTGTAGGGGAATCTGGATCCGGTAAAACTACCGTGATCCGGGCCCTCATGGGGTTATTACCTGTGGGTGGTGAGGTAACAGAGGGTACGATGATCTTTAATGGTCATGACCTTCGCACCCTATCTAAGTCAGAATGGAGATCCATACGCGGCAAGGATATGGCCATGATTTTCCAAGATAGTGGTAGTGCCTTAGATCCAATTGTTCGCATTGGTAAACAATTTAGAGAGTTATTCAAATCTCATATTGAAATCACCAATGATGAATGTGATCGACGAGCCATTGAATTATTAGAATCTGTATCTCTACCTAATTGTGCAGATATCTTGCGCCGTTATCCGCATGAATTATCTGGTGGCCAACGCCAACGTGTGGGTATTGCCATGGCATTAGCGTTGGACCCAGCTTTACTAATTGGTGACGAACCTACATCTGCCTTAGATGTAACGACACAGTCTCAAGTAGTTATGCAAATGCTTGAACTAGCTAAAGAGCATAATTCTTCTATTGTAATGGTTACGCATAACCTTGGTGTAGCAGCCTATATGTCTGACTATATTATTGTTATGAAAAAGGGTCGTGTTGTAGATGCTGGTACACCGAAAGATATTTTGGAACATCCATCTAATGAATATACGAAACAATTAAAAGATGCGGTACCAACATTGGGAGGAGGTCGTTACATTGACTAAATACGCAGTAGAAATTAAAAATGTGTATAAACGATTCCCACTTCCCACTGGTGGTGAGCTCGAAGCATGTAAGGATATCAATATTACCTTAGAAAAAGGCCAGTCCCTTGGGATTGTAGGGGAGTCTGGCTCTGGTAAAACTACATTGGTTCGCATGATCATGAAGATGCTTCCTATTACGGAAGGCGAGATTTATGTAGATGGCGTAGAAATCCAACATATGAACTCTGAGCAAACGAAAGAGTACCGCAAGAAGATTCAAATGGTATTCCAAGATCCATCAGCAGCCTTCAATCCACGTATGAAGGTAAAAGATATCATCCTCGAGCCACTATACAACTTTGGTCTTTTAGAAAAGGGTAAAGAAGAACAAATAGCTGGCGACTATCTAGCGATGGTAGACCTACCTCGGGAGTTCATGCATCGCTATCCTCACGAAATGTCTGGTGGACAACGTCAACGTGTAGCTATTGCCCGTGCCATCGTACTAGAACCTGAAATCCTTGTTCTAGACGAGGCAACAAGTGCTCTAGACGTTTCTGTACAGGACTCTATCGCGTACCTATTGGCGCGTTTACAAAAGAAGAAAAACTTAACGTACCTATTTATTGCTCATGACATTGCATTCATTCGCACCATGTGTCATAAGGTAGTTGTCATGTATAAAGGTGCTATTGTTGAAGAGCTAGATGCATTCCACTTAGCTGACGCAAAACACCCTTATACGAAGGTTTTATTGAGTTCCATCTTTGAAATTGGTAAAGAGCATAAGCCACTTACATTAGAAGAAGCGACTATCGAACTATAAGTATTCAAATTGGTCAGTATTTTGGGTATCGGTACTGTCTAAGTTGAACTGTTTAATATAATAGGATATAGTTGGCATCTAAAATAGCAGTTAGCCATTTGGCTAACTGCTATTTTGTTTTTTATATAGATTTATTCGAATGTATATATATTGAAAAATTTCTCAAAAAGATTGTATTAACAATTAATATATAGTATAGTTGACTAAGTAACATACCCCTATAGGTATAAGTAAAATGTGCTCATATGATGTAATATACATATAGAGAAAGGTTAGGTGTGTAAATGAAAGGATTACGAAAGGCATTACTGATTGGTATGACCCTTGGTGTTGCAGTATTTGGAACTGTGGGCTGTATGAATCAATCATCCGATTCATCTAATGATGTATTAAAGGTAGGGGCGATTAGCTTTGCTGGTACCTTGGAACCAACAGAAAATTATTTTAGTTGGGCTGTTGTACGGTACGGTGTTGGTGAAACACTTACCAAGTTTGACGATCATATGAATGCCAAACCATGGTTAGCATCCTCTTGGAAACAAAGTGATGATAAAATGACCTGGACTTTCACCATCAACGATAAGGTTAAGTTCTCTAATGGTAATCCTCTAACAGCAGAGGCAGTAAAAGCATCTTTGGAAAGAACCTTTACTAAAAGTAAACGAGCAAAGACGTTCTTTAACTACACAGAAATGACGGCTAATGGACAAGAGCTCACGATTAAGACAGATAAGCCTTATTATAATTTGCCAAACTTGTTGGGCGATCCATTGTTCTTAATTATTGATGTGACTGCGGAAGCAAATGGTCGTGATATAGCAAAGGAAGGCCCTATTGGGACGGGCCCTTATGTAGTATCCTCTTTTACAAAAGAACGGGCTGAGCTAGCACGAAATGATAATTATTGGGACGGTAAACCTGGTTTTAGTAAGATTGAAATTCCATCCATAAATGATGCTAATACGCGTGCCATGGCACTCCAGGCTGGGGATGTAGATATGGCTGTTAGCATTGGACCAGGTGAATATGGTATCTTCCAAAATGATAAGAATTTTACTATTTATGAAGATGCGTCTTTGCGTGATGTATTTGTTCGCATGAGCCAAAAAGGAAAACTTAAAAATCCTAATCTCCGAGCGGCTCTTATTGCAGCAGCAGACCGTGAAGCTTATGCGAAGAATTTGATGAAGGATACCTTTGTAGCTGGTAAGGCTCCTTTGCCACCATCTATTGATTATGGATTCAATCAATTGCGCGATCCTAATACATATAATGTAGAACGGGCCAAAGAATTATTGAAAAAAGAAGGTTATGTTGATACAAATGGAGATGGCATTGTTGATAAGGATGGGGAAAATTTAGTATTGAATTTCTACGCCTATACATCTCGTCCTGAGCTGCCATTATATGCTGAGGTACTACAAGCGGATTATAAGAAAATCGGTGTAGACCTACAAATTAAGATTGTAGACTATGCTGTAATTGATACATTAGCGCAATCGGGGGATTACGATATGTTAATCTCTAGTGTAGTAACTGCAAATACTGGTCAACCAGTATGGTTCTTGAAACAATATTGGGGGACAGGGGCTGAAGCTAATGGTTCTGGATTCTCTAATCCACGTTTCGATGAATTGTTAGCTCTTGGTGAAAGTGCCAACGATCCAGTGGTACGCCGTAATGCAGTTATTAATGCACAACAATTGATGCTTGATGACTCCGTAGCACTTTTCCTTGGATATCCTAAGATTAATATTGTAGGAAATAACCATATTGATGGTATTAAGATATCTCCATCTGAATATTACATTATTACGAAAGATTTAAAGCGTAAATAATTAAAATAGGACTAGCATTGTGAACTGCACCCCAAAAATTGGACACAATTTTTGGAGGTGCAGTTTTTTATGTCAAAATATTCAAAAGAAGTAAAA
>CAKPXR010000070.1 GCA_934202215.1 uncultured Veillonella sp. | reverse complement strand
TGCCACTCTGTGCCTTAACGTTAGTAGTACTGCTTTTTTGTATGCTTTATTAATAGATAACCTTAACTTTTCTTAACTGCTTAATACGGTATGTTTTGATGTAACAGTAATGTAACATTGATGTTACAGGTTTGTAACGCTATTACATTCTATTAATAGTAAACCTTAGTTTTTTTTAGCCCTTTTTTAGGGTATTCGGTTTATTAGTTTTTAGGGTATCTGAAATGTTGGGTTTTGTTGAAAGCAACTAATACATATAAAGCCCTCATTTTTTTGAATGGTAGGCTTGTTTCTGTGCTATACTATGAGTGTTACTTCCCTAGACTGGTAACAGAAAGGGGGTTAGGCGTTGCTAGAATTATTTCTTTCTTTAATGGTATCTATCATAGCAAGTGTAACTAGTCATTATGCTTGCAAGTGGCTAGATAGATACTTCAGCAAGTAACTAGCACATATAAAAAAGACGGTATTCGCAGTACCGTCTTTTTTCTTTTGCATTAAGCGATGCAAATTATTTCTTTCTTTAGTCATATATTATATTACAGCTTATCAATAGTTTTGTAAAGTGTTCGTTGTTCACTCATTCTCATTGATAGTCTATGCTTTTCAGTTATAGGAAAATAATTACTTCCGATAACATATCATTAGTGGAAGTAAAAACGGAAGTTATTTTTAATAAAAACCGCATCATTACTGGCTTTGTAGATTATTACTGTAAGTCATGTATAATTGACCTTTAAAAAGCGTATATCTTGATTGATTTATACTGTTTATACTGTATGTTTAATCAAAATAGATACTCTTATATAGTCATGGGTTTTCATTGTACTTCTCATTTAGATATTTTTTAGCTTGTTCGATTGTAGGAATTTCTATATCAAGACTAACAATCTTTTTAATTATCCGTCTAGATTTAGCATAACTTATTTTTTCTCTTTCGTCTACGTAAGCATTTATCAAGTATAGAATATCTGAATGGGCTAGGGCGGTAGTTTTGAATAAGCAGTCTTTAATATGTAACCGCATCATAGTTGTATTGATGAGTTCAATAGCTATCTTTTCACGCTTAACTATTTCATCTGATATATCGTGTTTCCAGTTGGTTGCCATTTGGTATACCTAGTTCAGTAAATTTTCGTTGTTCGCTCGTGGTTTGTTCTAAATATGCTCACTGTTTAATCACTGATAAATAGGCAATGCTTGATAATTAATATTCTAAATATCATGAATTGTATTAGTTCCTAAAAATAGAAAAGGCGAGGTGAAACGCTCGCCGTTTTTCTCCCCTCTTATAATCTCCCCTCTATCTCTCCCTCTTTCTCTTTTTTTTAGTCTTTTTCTAATTTTAATTTTTTTCTTTTCTTTTTTTTATTCTGATTTATTCTATTCTACTCTATTCTATTCTTATTCTATAACGCTTTCATTACTTTTCGTAACTGTATCGTAACAAGGTAGTTACGTTTTGTAACAGATAAAAGGGGGGGGAGTAATAGATTGAACCAGTAATTATCTAGCTTAACAGGTTGTTTTGCTCTTGTTGTTTTTTTCTTATGCGTGAGTGTTTCATGCGTGTTTTTGGTTTGTCAGCACCTGTACAATCATCGTAGCCATGAATATAAATATAGGTTTTGTCATCTGATAGAGTGGCTTGGTTATTATCTACTAGGAAATCAATTAGTGTTCTACAATCATCGATGTTTTCACCAGTTGCAATAGATATTTCTTCGGTAATATCATCACCCATACCCTCATAACAGATATATCCATTATGTTTAAGGCTTAATAAGATAACTCTTTGATATAAGAGGGCGAGGGTATCGCCTTTTTCTTTTCTTCGTAGCTTTTTGATTATTAATGTATCAAAAAAATCATGATGCAATTTTACCCAAAAGTAATGTTGTTTATCGTTGATAGGGTCTATAATCTCTTCTATATCTTGTTCCTCTGTTTTTAATGGGGGATAGCCTTTTTCTTTTCTTAATTTATTATGTATTTCGTCAAAACTGCATTTTTCTCCGCTTTGTATTCTTTTATTATATTCAGCAGTTGCAATCTCTTTTATAGTATCTGTTTCACATAAGCCCATATAATCACCTCTCTTTGTATTCACTAGAAATAGAATGTATGCTAAGATAAAAGAAAGGTGGTTCTATTAGCCTAGACATAACCTTTCTTTTAGCCTGTGATGTTACCGCATCATGGGCTTTTTTTATTTGTGTGAACATTGCTTTTCTCCGATATATTCACGCATACAAGTAGCCCCTTTATCAAAGAGTTTTAACGATAATATAGCCACCATTTCGTATATATCTAAATTTCCGTTCTCATATTTCTCAATGTACTCTCTTCCTATTTCACATAATTCAAAGTGTATTTTATCTGTTAGTATAGCTTTCATGTCGTTACTCATTTTAATTCTCCTCGTTGTTAGTTGGTTCTAAATAACATTTAACATTGGTAATGTTTTCTTCCGTTTTGTAATTGAATTTACTATTAAAGGTGATAACCGCATCAATTCCGCAGTCATCAAGACCGATAACTACTTTATTTTCTGTATTTTCTTTAATTGTGATATTGTGTTTTGCTTGTTTCATTATGCTTTTAGTCCTTTCAAATCTTGTTCTTTAAGGTAGTCGGTAAACATTTGTACATCAATTAGTACAAGGTTTCTATTTAATCTAGTAACGCAACTCTTGTATTTATCATCAAGTAGCATTTTACTGATAAGCCTTGTTACTGTACTTCGACTAATACTAAATATGGTTACAATGTCTTTAGGTTGAACCATGATAGGTGAGAATGTTCCAGTTTGAGGAGTAGAAAAACCAGTTTTCATAAAAATTTTCCTTTCTGTAAAAATAAAATTCATTTATTTAGCTTATATGCTCGTTTTTGTGTGTGGCTTGATAGGATTATACCTAATAAGATTAAAACGCTTATTTGAAATGAATTAGGCTAGGCAAATCAAAAATATTAAAGTGTGATATATACAGTAATTATCTATATTCTTAGTAGTTTTTTATGTGATTATTACTGAATATCCGTGAGTATCAATGTATGAAATATTACTAAAGCAGGTGAGATGATTATATGATTTGATATGAAATGCTTTAGTAATTTCTTTCATTGTTAGTCATTTTATAATTCTGATTTAATTTCTTGATAGCATTTACCCTCATGTAATAGGGCTATTGTCTTATGCTCTAAATATTCTAATTTCTGAATTTCTTCCGCCGTCATATCTTCCTTGTATTTAACACGGCTTTTTGATGCGGTCTTTATAAGTAGATTGTTAAAGTTTGTAATAGCTAACCGCCTTTTATCTTCGGTTTTCTCTTTATATATAGGGCTATTAAATACCGCATCATGTAGCATCTTTTGTAAATTTTTACTTTCGTTATGGGCTATCATACCTTTAGTAAATGAGGTTCTTAGTTTCTTTAACTGATTAAATACCCAATCTCTAAATTGTTCAGCTTTTGCGGTATGAGAGATGCACCCAATTTCAAATATTCCTCTTTCTGTAAATAATCTGACTTCTTGATACTGTACTTTTGATTTTATGGTACCCACGCTTTGAGGGGTACCATAATTGCGTACAGGAACATTTGAAATGAAAGAGTACTTGTTTTCTTTTAGATATGGTTTACGTCTTAGTATTTCTTCAATACCTTTCTTGCTTTTATACCCAAAGCCTACCGCCAGTTCATTAATAGTCATGAAAATGTCTTTCCGTTTAGCACTATAAAATGAAAAGTCATTTCCGCCGTAGTGTTGCGTTGCCATTAGTTGCATATATTCACTTCCTTTTAGATTAGAAAAATAATTCGTCAATCGTTAATGGTCTAGCTAGTTTTTCAGATAAAATCATTTTTATTTTTGATTTTTCTATATCGGTAAATTTATTACGTCCATTTTCTTTTGCGTTATATGTTGGATATGCAATTTTTAGATACTTAGCCATATCTGATTGTGTTAATAATGCCATGTTACGATAGCCAATAAGTTTTGCATTTTTCATTTAATCACCTCTTTCTGTTCAGTGTACTGTGCATTATCTAATTTGATAATACATTTTGTTTTCTATAATGTCAATATAAAATGTAGTGCATATTGAACATTTTGTAATAAAAATATTGATTTTAAACAAGGTAAACAGTATTATATTATTAGAGGTGATTGTATGATTAAGAGTAATTTAAAGGTAAAACTAGCAGAAAATAATATTAGAATTTCAAAAATTGCTAATGATACAGGGATAAGTCGAACAACTTTAACCGCATTAAGTGAGGGACATACAAAAGGTATACAGTTTGATACACTTAATAAAATTTGTAGATACTTAAAGATTGAACCAGCAGATTTATTTGTATATAGTCCTATTGATATAACACCTAAAATTCAAGATTATAGCCTTTCTAATACTGAATCTGATTATGATTATGATGATAAAAAATGGTATATTGAGAGGGCTGATATATCAACTACACTTTTTTTAAATGTTGAAACGGATAATAATAAATTTAGTGTTGAATGTAAGGGGATAGGGAAGATAGATGATGACTTGATTCAAATAACATTTACTACAGATGATGATATTGAACAAATACAAGAGTTAGATAAGATTTATAGTGAGTTGCCAAGAGAATTACAAGTTCATCTTGAAAGTGTAATTAGCGATTTATATTATGAGTTTATGAAAAATCTTGAGGTTGAAAGTGATACATATTTATCAACTCTAAAATTATTTAATTCAGTAATAGTAAAGTTGGTGATTATACCTTTCTAATTTTTTGCTAGTACCTAAAAAGGCGGTACTATGTGGATAGAAGAAAGACAAAGTAAAAAGGGTACACGATATAAATATTGTGAACGCTTTGAATTGCCTAATGGCGAGATAAGAAAAGTATCTGTAATTTTTAATACTAATAGTAGCCATGCAAGAAAGCAGGCAACAATAGAGTTACAACGTAAGTATGAACAGGCGGTAAAAGACTTAGATATAAACAAGGTAGTAACATTCTATGATGTGGCTATGTCATGGCTTGAACATACTGAACCGACTGTAAAGAGGTCTACACATATCAACCATACAATTTATGTAAATAAGATTTTTACATACATTGATAAGAGTTTACCCATAGCAGATTTAACGGCGGTTATATTGGAAGATGTATTACATAAGGTCTATTATGTTGAAAATCTTTCATATTCGTATGTGAGGGCTACTTTTACAACAATGAGGGCAATTTGTAAGCATGCTAAACGGAAACGATTAATACCTAACTTGATTGACTATGATGATATTGAGATAAAGAAAAAGCCTTTCAGCCATACAGAAATAGCTAAAAGGCAAGGTAAATTTCTTGATGCGGTTGAATTGAAAGATGCTTTATATCAACTATCAAAGGAAGATAGCCGTATCTCTTTATTGTTTGAGTTTATCAGCTTAACAGGTTTACGCATAGGCGAATTATTGGCCTTACGGTATTGTGATTATGATAAAGAAAACGCTACTATTAATATCAATGGTACAATTCAGTACGATTATAAAAATAGTAGCGAGGTTAAAAGGGGAACACCTAAAAATATATATTCTGTTCGAGATGTTTCCTTATCTAATAGGGCGGTTAGTATTCTTGATAGTATCATGTTAGAGAATAAACGGCGGTCTTTATGGTTCGAGGGATATATAGACCATGGTTATATATTTACTGCTAGCCGTGGTAACCCTTATGACATTCAATTCTTAAATAGGAAATTGAAAGCAGTACAGATAGAGGGGAAACATTTAACCACTCATATTTTTAGACATACTCATATTAGTATGTTAGCAGAATTAGGGGTACCGCTCAAATCAATCATGCAACGTGTAGGACATAATGACCCTAATACAACACTTAGTATTTATACTCATGTTACAAAATCAATGCAAGATGATGTAATAGAGAAATTAAACCAACGAAAAGCATAAGAGAATACTTGCCCCCTTTTTTGCCCCCTAAATACAAGACATGATTATAAAGCCAGTTACTATCAGTATCATAGGTTCAATAC
>CAKPXR010000069.1 GCA_934202215.1 uncultured Veillonella sp. | reverse complement strand
AGTAGCTCAGTTGGATAGAGCAACGGCCTTCTAAGCCGTGGGTCGGGGGTTCGAATCCCTCCTGGATCACCAAAGAAATAAGCGGATAGCTCGTAATGAGCTATCCGCTTTTGACATGGATTTTAGTAGTTATTTTAGTAGTTTGTGTTTTGGTTTATTATTAGTACAATTTATTTGTAATCAAATGAGGTGACTATGATTAATTTAGAAAAAGATTTTCAGGATATAGTTATAAAATATGGAAAAGAGAAAGGTCTCATTTTTTCTGATCGTGATAGAAAACAAGCTGTTATTAGAATCTTAAATTTTTATAGAAAAATAGGTATTGGAAATAAAAAGGTTATTTCTTACGCTAGAAATATTAAAATTCCAAAGAAATCCCAAAAACGAGTTGAAAGTGTATTAAAGTATTTATCAAAGGGGGGAGATATAACTCCTTATCTATCAACACAAAGTGTAAATCTTGATCGTCAACAAGACTTAATGTTTAATGATTGGAATATACTTCATATTCACTTAGGAAAGAAACCGCATATAAATAATCCTCGGTTTATAGAGCGAACAGGCGAGTTGCTCTTTTTACTATATACAGTTAATGAGATTAGAGTACTTGGTCTATACCATCATAATCCTCCGGCTTGGTCTAGACAAGAACTTCTTCAAACGATTTATGATAATTGGCCAGAGATGTTAAGTGTTTTTTCTGAGGCACAACTAGAAGTAAATTTTAATGATTATCAAAGAGGTGAACTTCGCAAATCCCATGTAAATGTAATAGATGAAGTATATGATAAAAAAGAGCAAAAAAAAATTTGTGTAATGACGACGGCTACAATGGGGATAACCTGCTCTGGTGAATCCTCAATAGATGTTATGACATACAATAAAATATGTAGATTTTTACGAGAAATAGAGAAAAATATACGGAAAGAGAATTTACTTACAGCAGCTAAATTATATGAATCTAATGGAGTTTGGGCTGTTGTAGATACTAAGTTGCAAAAGTTTTATTGGAGTGGGAGGCTTGTTAACCTGATTAAGTAAAGATTTTATAGTACTATGAATATAATAGATGGCCTATATTCCTAAATTATCTAAAGCTTTAACTGCTTCTTTTTGTATATCAGGTACTAAGTGTGAATATGTATCTAAGGTTAGAGTAATTGTAGAGTGTCCTAGTCTTTCTTGAACTATTTTAGGGTTTATTTTCTGAGATAGTAGAAGTGTAGCATGGGTATGACGGAGATCATGGAATGTTATATGTTCTAAGCCCAGTTGTTTTAATATTGGTATAAAATATCTAGATTTGAAATTACTTGTTGATAGAATTTTTCCAAAGGTACCTGAGATAACAACTCCATATGAATCAGCCCATTTATCTCCTAATTCTTTTGCATAATTGGATTGGAAATCTTTGTAAGTAGTTAATTCACTTTGTAACTCTTGGCTGATAGGGATACAACGACGAGAAGTTTTAGTCTTTGTATCTTGAAATACTTGCCCTTTAGTACCTGTTTGTATTGTTCGACGTACTGAGATAGTTCCGTGGATTAAATCAACACAGTCCCAGCATAGTCCAAACACTTCACCTAGACGCATTCCTGTGCCTAAGGCAATTTTTGTGGCGATATATGATGCGTAATAATTAATCCTATAAGGTGAGGATATATTATTACTGACTTGCTGTTTCATTGTACTTGTAAGCTGATGAATCTCATCGAGTGATAAGGTATGAATTTCTGTAGTTATTAATATTGGTGGTTTAGTTAATTTAATAGGATTTTTTAACAATAAACCGATATTTACTGCATACTCAAATAGTTCTGAAAGATAACGTCTAGTACAACGTATAGTACTGGAAGATATGATATGTCCTTTTTTACCTTTCAATGTTCCATTACTCCAGTTGTTTAGGACTGTTTGTACTTGTTGTGGCGTAATTGCAGTTATTTTTATTTCACCTAAGAGCGGAAGTATATATAGCCTTAGTGTAGAGTCATATTTTTGGAATGTTTTAGGCTTTACACTGACTTTCTTTACATCTTGTAGCCAGTAGTTACAGATATCTTTTAGTTTTGTATTTTTAGATGAGAAAATAGAAGTGTTTTGTTGTGTAGCCTCTATCCATTGTTTTCCTAATTTATATACTTCTAATTTTGAGTTTCCAGAGAAAGCACGGCGGATTAGCTTATTATCTTTAGTAATACTAAATTGGCCTCGCCATTTTCCCTGGCTTTGAAAGAATGTGCCTTCTCCATTAGACCTCCTTAGATTTTTCTTTTGAGACATGTATACTTTTCCTTTCTTTGCCTTTAGCAATGTATGGCGTGAAAGTTGATGAAGTAATCTTTTGTTGGAAGCGCTTGGCTTGTTTGACTAGAGCTTCCTTATCATCAGTAAAAATTTTTACGCTCTTTTTAGCACGGCTTACATCTACATAAATTTTATTGCGAGTATTGGAGTTCTTTTGTGTACTATCATGGACGATTAGCGCATTATCAACAGTAATACCTTGTGCCTTGAATGTAGTCATTGCATATCCATAATCAAAATGTTTATACTCTCTTGTATCAAATATTACATTTTGATTTGTGTTGGTTTGTACGGTAACTTTAGGTCCATTGATGTTTATGATTTTACCAAGTTGGCCGTTTTTTATTCCTACTGTTTCGCCATTAGTATCTTTGAGTTTATAGTCATTTTTTGTGAAAATTACTTTTTCACCAATAGCATAAGGATTAGAACTTTCTATACCATACTGATTGACGCTAGTTAGTAAACATTCATCTGTTAAGGTACCTTTTTTTACAAGTCTGTTATGAATTTTAGTATTGAGTTCGTTACGATCATTGTTGCGAGCTACTAAAATAGCACTTTTGTCTTGTTGCTCAACTGTATAATTACAGTATTCATGAATTACAGAATTTAAACGATACTGTCGTTGAGGAATTTCCTTAATACTGTCATCAATATAAGATAGTGGAGATTGTTTTTCTATATTTTCAAATTTGCCAGATAAAGCTTCTACTGTTTTTCTAAGATTAGAACTTTCTTCTTGCCGATTGATTTCTCTCATACGAGCAGTAGGGACTTGTTCATTATCTTTTCTAGTCATTCTATCAAATGCATTACCTGTACCAATTGGAAGTAATTGGTTTGGGTCGCCAAGAAAGACTACTTTAGCATTTCTTTTTTCAGAGGCTTCTAGAATATTACTTAGTAGGTGATCTGTTAACATGGAGCTTTCATCTACTATCCAGACTTCTGGTGTTTCTGCTTTCTTTACAGATGAAAAATCCCAGGAGTTATGAGGTGTAGTGGGTGATAGGTGATTTAGATATTTATGAATAGTTTGAGATGAAATTGCAGCTTCTGACTCTATGGCCTCTGCTGCTTTTCCCGTAAATGCCATACCTATTACATTAACTCCTTGAGATTCGTATAGTAATTTAGCTTGTTCAAGCATAGTTGTTTTACCAGAACCTGCTATACCTTCTACCGCAATATATTTGTTAGAAGATGATAACATTAAATTAATAGCTTCTTTTTGCCCTTTTGAAAGCTCCCAACCTTGAGCTAGTTTGAGATTATTGGAAAGTATATCAATTTTTGAGTTAGCATCATTCGGATTTAAAGTACTATAATTTTCAATTTGAGGATTTAAAAGGAGCGAATCTATATATTTGGCACGAGCTAAGTTTTTGGGAGTTGTAAAGTATATCTCATTATTTAGTTGACGAAAACCAACTTGTATTAAAGTACTTTGTAAGTGGTGTTCAAATATACTTTCGAATTCTGATACAGTTACGCCAAGCATTATACCTTGTTTATATACTTCAATCATTAAGTCTGACTTAGAAAATGCATAGGACTTTTCTTGTAGTTGGTCAATGGATTTTTTTAATATATCATTGATTATTAAAAGTCTTGATGCATCCTTATTATGTGTAGATTTATTTATTACAAAACCGCCTAAATTATCAATAGATTTACGCCATTCCTTCTCTAAAGTTGCAAGATCTTCTGGTGGCTTTGGTCTCCGTGATGCTAGACCTGCAGCGTGTGCACCATCCCATGTATCAGAAAAGCCTTGAGTGGCTTGATAATCTTGAATTTGAAATTTTCTTTTTGAAAAATGATCGATTAAAGTATCATTTACACCTTCAATCTCAAAATGTATATTTTTCTGATCTTTGCTCAGGGATTCCCGAAGGGGAATCCTTTTTTCTTGTAAGGCTTTAGATAATTCATTATCATACATTAAAGAGAAAAGGTATTGGTTTGTGTGAATAAATCGGTCCTCAATCGTCATAATTTTGCCATTTATCATTGTTTTTCTAAAAAGTAAGCAATGGGTATGTAATTGTGGATCTTGTTCTCTAGATACCCTATGTTGCAAACACGCAAATAAAGCATTTTTAGTTTTTATATTTTCAGTTCGATTATCTTTATTTGTATGCTTGCGCCATACTACATAATTAGATTCAACGAAAGTTAAGACATTTTTAACAGCTTGATTATGTGCATCTAGAAGATCATATTTTAATGCAGGATTTAACATTGCAATTGAGATAGATTTTGGTGGAGAGAAGGTTAAATCTATTGCTAATTTTTTTGCATCGGGATTCAATTCGGCTTTTAATGTATTTACTTTTTGTTCGTAATTATCTTGTGATAAAGGTGTTATAGTACTTTTATATGGATTCGGAATATCATCTCCTATAGGGGAGAACAACCCATTACCAAACCAAAAGTCCTCTTGTGTAATTGTGCGACTATAATAATCATCTTTATTATAGTATTGTCCTGCTTGGATGGTGGAAACATTAGATGTTGTTACCATAGTAGACTATTCTCCTTTTTTATACTTATTAATTAAGTCTTCGCCATAACGATGCTCTCTATATTCCTTAAACCTGGTGCTATTTGTTGGCATATTTGGCTTAAATGAATTTACTGTTTTTCTATCAATAGGATCAAAGTGTTTTATATTGGGATTTTCGTTAAAGAACAATTGAGGAATTATTAAATTAAAAGGGTTAAAACCTAATATCTTCCCATATCCTTTAAATGGTGGTAGCGACTGTAATTGGCTAGGAAGAATAAGTGATTTAGTTGTCGTATCTTGGCTTATAGAGGGGACAGGACTACCATTTTGAGGTAGTTGAATTGATTCCTTGTATTCAATAATTTCCTCCACACCAAAGTTATCTGCCAGCTCTTTTGCCGTATTGGCATCATTAATTCGTAATACTATTTGCGTGCCAAAGTTATTTAAGAATGATTGCATTACTTGTGGCCCATATTTTTCCCTTAATAAACCAGGATCTTGTGTTAAAGCAAGAATACTAATGCCATAACTTCTACCTTTTGTAATTAAATCAGGTAGTAATTGAATTTTGTTGATGCTACCAATTTCATCAATAATAAAATACAGTCTGCAATTTTGGCTTTCGGGTAAAGTGAGTGCTTCGTTAATCATAATATCCATGACTAGTGATAATAATGGGGCCATAATTCGTTGACGGTTAGCAGGAACTAATAAATATAAGTTTGGTATGGTTCCATTTGTTCGTTGATACTCCTCTCTAATGTATTGTTTAAAGGAAAATGCAGCATTATTATTGGTTGAATCTTTTAAGTGCATGAAAGGCTTTAGACCGCTTGCAAGAGTTGCAAGTATAGAGGCAAAGGTATTTTCTGGAGCGTTTAAGTACTGATTAGATGTTATTAATGCTGGTGGTAGGGAGTTAATAGCTTCTGTTAGATCTTCTGCAGGCTGTTTAAAAAACTCTAGAATGTCTTGGTTTGTTTTACGCCCTTGTAAATCAAGATACTTTAAACCATCTGCAAATATAGCCCCCGCAGCTAATCCCCAGAATAGATCTTTTGCACCTTCCTGTTCAAATAGGATAGAGGCGAAGGTATCATAATCTGAAATATCATCAATATCATTAAAGATTGACCAACTAATACTACGTTTATCAAAAGGACAAAAAATGTAGTCATCGGATTTTGCAAATTTTCCTACGAACTCAGGTTTTACATCTGTAATAATATAGTGGCG
>CAKPXR010000068.1 GCA_934202215.1 uncultured Veillonella sp. | reverse complement strand
CTCAATGCATCGTAGAACATAATCGCAATGCTCCAGAAACAGTAGCAGCTATCCTAGAAGACTTTGAGGCAAACTTACTATAAACTACATAAAAAAGTCGGCTTTCGCCGACTTTTTTAATGTACTTTTACGCGTTTATGTTGTTGTTCGTCGAATACGCCATCTACGTCGATGGTATCAAGAATTCGTTTTAGTTCATGTACATCGATTTGGCCTGGTGCAGATGCTTTGCCAGCAGAGGCAAAGGTCATAGCATTGCCAAATAGAGCGCCTGCAGCACGTGTAACAGCACCTAGTGGGCCCATAGCCATCGTAATGATTGGATCTGATGGATATAAGGCTTTCACTTCAGCCGTCGCTTCGAGGAGCGTAAGAACATCGCCCGTTGTATGAGGCATAACGGCTATCTTTGGTACATCGGCTAAGAATTCTTTCATTTGAAGAAGACGATTTACAATAACCTCATGACTTGGAGTACAGTTAAAATCATGGTTACTCATGATAATTGTAATGCCATGTACCTTGGCAAACTCAATGGTCTTGAGCATTCTATCTTGATCAAAGAAGAGCTCAATGTCGATAGCATCTACTAAACCTGTAGGAATAATGCGTTCTAACATTGTGAAATAGTCTTGTGAAGAAATCGATTTTTCCCCACCTTCTCCTTTTGTGCGCCATGTAAATAACAAGGCACGACCTTTTAATTGAGGCTTGATGAGCATTAATAATTCAATAATAGCGTCAATGGAGTGGGCCCGCTCGTAATAGTCAATGCGTAGCTCCACTACATGACACGGTGTATTGCATGCAACCGCAGTGGCATCTAAAATTTCTTTCATTGTTGTGCCTACAATAGGCACACATATCTTTGTACCCTTTTCACCGAGTACAGTATGACCGATACGGACCATAATAACTCCTTTCCGTCCCACAAGGTGAGACAAGTGACTTACCTAAAACTAACTATATACCAATATTTTGGTAAAAGCAATCAATCTGCCTATATTGGATTGCTATTCACAAAAAACGTATGAAAGCCGGTTATTATGCACTAAAAATGTATTCTTAGATTAACGATTAACATAATTTTTTGTTATATCCTAGTCGCTTGGTTTTATTAAAATTGGTCAGATTATATAAATTTAGACCTATTATAAAAAAGATACCTTATTCAATCGCTAAAGCAATTGAATAAGGCATCTTCTATCAGCCATATCCGTACTCTCTAATAAATCTTATCTTGAATACCTTCTAATTTAGCCTGCTTATCTTTTATAACTTGAACTTCTTTTTGATAATCTATTTCCTCTGAATCCATACAATACAGTTTATATTTTAATTATAATAACTCAATAACATCTGGATTGTTACAATCAATATCACGAGCTGTAACAGCAACTACATAAGAAATCAATTCAATAAGTGCGTCTTTTTGTGCCCATGTTGCCATAACAAGCCTCCTATTTAACACCTTCAAGAATCTCTTGTTTTTCCTTAATAAATTTTAACTCTTTTTCGTAATCTATTTTCTCTGGACTCAAAGAATATAACTTATTTCTTAATTCTAGCAATTCAACTCTCGCAGGATGATTTAAATCACTACTATATGCAGTTAAACCTAATGCAGTCGAAATACATTCTATTAATACATCTTTTTGCATAAATGTTGCCATATTGAAATCTCCTACTATATATTATTAATCATGTTGTACAGATAGTTTCCGAGCTTGGAAACCCATATAAAGCAATAACAAGCCTGTAATACTAAATACATAAGATATGCCAACATAAGTAGATACGATACTGGCAAATACAGGTCCCACCATAGACCCAAATTGTTGAGCCGTAGTGGTCATACCAAACATACGACCTCTAAAGCTTGGATCGGTATTGAGTGTTACCGCTGCACTTAAGGATGGATTAATGCCTACAATACAAGAACCAATTAAGACTTGTAAAATACCAAACCACCAAATGCCTACTGGCAAGCTTTGAAGCAAGAGAACGACGCCACTCCCCATCATGCAGTAGGAAATAGTCTTGAAATAACCACGCCGTTCACCGAGGCGAACCCATAAATTTGTCGTCAAGGATCCTGCTAAACCACCGATGCTAAGGATGGTACCAGAAATAATGGCCGCCCCTTCCATGGTCCCTTGCATATCCCCTACATAGAGAGCCAAAATTGGTTGCAACATCATGATAGCGCATTGCATGAAGAAGAATATCCAGAGTAATCGTACTAATACAGGCTGTTGTTGAACTGCTTTAAAATCTTCACGTAGTGATGTAGATTTAATAGGTTGAGCAGATTGAGCTTTCCCATCGGTCCCCACAGCATGTAGTTTTGGTTCTTTCACAAAAAACAACACCGCTAAGGTCGCAATAAATACAGCGATACCAGATACATAAAATACAGGTCGCATCCCTACAACACTTTCAACAGCACCACCTAAAAACGGGCCGATGACATTGCCTAAAATAAGACCAGTTTGAAATATACCTAGTGCTCTACCAACCTGTTTCTCATCAACACTAAGGGATACCATGGTCATTGCAGCCGGATAAAATCCATTAGCAAAACCAACGAGCGCCCGTCCCATCAATAATTGATATTGGTCTGTAACTAGGCCGATTAATACATAACAGATAGCAATGGCAAAGCCGGCGCGCAAGGCCATCCGTTTTTTCCCTTTATTATCGGCAATCTTTCCCCATATAGGAGCCATAATCCCCGCAATAAGGAAGGTAATACCGAAAACCAGGCCAGACCAAAGTGCTACATCAGACTTTGGTACACCTAATTCTAAAAGATAGATAGGCAAAAACGGAATAATCATGGTGTAGCATATAGCTAGTACCGTCATGGCGGCGGTAATAATCCATACATTGCGCATGCCTCCACGAGCATCATATGTAGTTGTGCCCATTCTTTGCCTCCTTTCATATATAAATAAGAGTCGCATATAATATGCGACTCTCTCATTTATTCCGTTGGAAACTTGTGATCCATTACATCCTGTAAGGATACGCGTTCCATAACATGACGAAATTCATCTTGCAAGTACTGCCACAATGGAGCAGTCAAGCAATCATTAAACATAGGACATGGCTCTACATCATCTTCTAAACAAGATACGAGAGCAATGGAATCCTCTGCAGCATATAAAATTTCATATACATTATATTCAGCAGGCGATTTCACCAAGCGATATCCACCATATTTACCACGTCCACTTTTAACGAGGCCAGCGGAGGACAAGCGAGATACAATCCCCTCTAAGTATTTATCGGAAAATCCTTGGCGTTCTGCAATCTCACGAATTGGTACATTTTTTTCTACCCCGTGTTCAGCAATATCCGCCAATATCCGTAGGGCATAACGCCCTTTAGTAGATATTTTCATAAGTTACCCTCTAAGTCATTCATAATATATTTATAGTATATCATAAATTCATACAAAAAATGGTGGGAAATATGATACACTATATGTATATCGAAATATTTTCATTTAGATATAATTTTTAATTTCATATCGGGAGGGTATTATCTAATGTTAGATAAACTATTTCAACTCAGTGAGCGTGGTACCACTGTTAAAACCGAAGTTTTAGCAGGTATTACTACGTTTATCACGATGGCGTATATCCTATTCTTAGCGCCTAACATTCTTAGTCTTGCAGGGATGGATAAAGATGCAGTCCTCATCGCTACAGCCTTAGGTGGCGGTCTTGTAACGATTGCTATGGGGTTATTCGTCAACTATCCTATTGCCCTCGCTCCAGGGGTTGGCCTCTTAGCCTTTTACTCCTTTACCGTAGTTGTCGGTATGGGTGTGTCCTGGCAAACAGCATTGGGTGCCGTATTTATTTCCGGTCTCGTATTCCTCGTATTAACACTTACATCGATACGCCAAATGATCGTTGAAGGCATCCCAGCCTCCATGAAAGTTGCCATTACTGTTGGTATTGGTCTCTTCATCGCTATCATCGGATTAAAATTATCCGGTTTAATGGCTATCTCCATTAGTTTGTCTCCAAACTCCTTAGGACAAGTTGTGCAAACGCATGGTAATTTAGTACCTCCGGCATCCGAAGCACTCTTAACACTTGGTAATTTGCACAGTGCTGAAACATTGTTGGCTCTATTCTCCCTCATCTTTACAGCTCTATTAATGGCTCGTAAAATTCAAGGCTCTCTCTTGATTGGTGTATTAGTAACAACAATTGTATCCTATGTTACTGGCCTTTCCACAATGCCTGAGAACTTCACTGTATTAGCAGTGCCTGATTTCTCTAAAGCAGCATTTCTACAATTAGATATTCCTGGTGCGCTCCACATGGGCTTAATCACGATTATCTTCTCCTTCACCTTCGTAGAATTGTTCGACTCCATGGGTACTTTAATTGGTACTGCAACAGAGGCGAAAATTGCAGATCCTAAATCTGGTAAATTCCCAGGTCTTGGTAAAGCCATGACTGTCGATGCTATCGGCGTTAGTGCTGGTGCATTGCTCGGTACTTCTACGATTACTGCTTTCGTTGAAAGTGCAGCAGGTGTAGGTGCTGGTGGCCGTACAGGCTTAACCGCTGTTACAACAGGTGTATTATTCTTAATCTGCTTGTTCTTAGCTCCATTGGTATCCTTGGTGCCAAATGCAGCCACATCTCCTGTTCTTATCATCGTTGGTGCCCTTATGTTAGGTGCTATCCGCAATATCGACTTCGATGATTGGACAGAAGGCTTCCCTGCATTCCTCGTTATCGTTTTAATGCCGTTTACATACAGCATCGCTAACGGTATCTCTGCAGGTCTTATTGCATATCCTCTACTCAAAATCATTGCAGGCCGTGCAAAAGAGGTTAACTGGATTATGTACGTATTGGCGGTACTCGTTATCATCCGCTACGTATTCTTCTAATTAATACCTAAAAGAACCTATCTCTAAAGATATTAGTAAAATATCTAGGAGATAGGTTCTTTTTATTATGTACTTTTTTATGTACAGTTTTATACTAAACACTAATACCGTATATCATCGGTAAATCATGCTCTAAAATCTTACTACAATTCAGTACTAACGAATTGTTTTTACACCGATTAAATCTGTACGACTTGGATCGATATCCTTTAACGGAACTACATGATCTCTATAAAAGTCTGCTTCAGATGCTTTCACAGGCACTTGGAAGAACAAGAAATACGCCATATTATCCTTGTACCACGTAACACTGCGTACTAACCCCTTATCTATATTCCCTGTATAGTGCACATCACCTATTGGCGTAGAGTCAGTCCACTGTACGTCATGGTACTCAATTGGAATATATTCTTCAGGCCATACAGTATCCATAGAGTAGCTCATGCGAAAGACCATCGTATGATTTACCCAACGACCACTGCGCTCTTGATACTCTTCACCATTCTTCCAATATACAGTTTCTAATACATCATTGTCATAAAAATGTGTAGCATAGTATGTATAGCCAAGTGGTAAATAACTTGGTACAGATACGTCATAAGACACCTTATGAGATGCATTAATTACACCGCTAGGTAGGCCAATAGTTTTGCTGGTAAGTATAGGCCACACAGAATTTGTATGTGTACGTAATGGCAGCCCAATCGTTTCATAAGGAGGCCATTCAGGTTCATCATTTTGTTTAACCTTTTTCGCATCGTTTTCTTCAACATGTTGCTTATCATTGTGGTCGCCGCGTAATCGAGTATCATCAGCGGCTACATTAGTGAGAGGGCCTACAGAGTCTACAATTTTGCTAACAAAATTTTGGTTTCTTAAGGAAGCAAAATAGAGCATATATACTTTATTATCTTTTTCCCAGTAAGCAATTTGAATAGCGTCTTTACTAGAACCTAACGTATGTACAGAGATTCCATTAGGGGTAATAAAGCTAACTACATCCTTAGCATTGTAATTTGTCTTTTCTAATATAGGCTTTACTACTGTATCGATAGCCCAACCCATGCGATATACAATATCTGTATTAGAGAAGGTTAATTTTGGACCATATTCTCCATCATGGCCTGTTTCCGTATAAACGATTTCTAATACATCATGGTCCTTGGCCGTTACATCGCGTACTGCATAGTCTTTAGGCATATAAGACGGAACTTGTATAGGATAACCAAATTCCTGCGCAGCACTCTCTATATTAGGTTTGACTAAATCATTATCACCAACTTGATCATACCAGCGATAGCGATCAGCGAGTTTTTCATTATCATCGATAAGCTTTTTATTATCTACATCTCGTTCAACAGGAACAGTATTACCATTTTTATCTATTAACGGGTATGTAGCACTAACTGGCTGTACGCCAAAGGTGCTTACTGCCGTAGCCATCGCGGCACATAAAACAGCAGATGTTATTATTTTCTTCATATTCTCTCCTCTTTGAGCGGTTACATACGTT
>CAKPXR010000067.1 GCA_934202215.1 uncultured Veillonella sp. | reverse complement strand
TTAGTACCAATGGGTATTATGGGTATCCTTACACCATATGGTACTGGTCACAGCCCAATCTGGTTTGCTAGTGGCTACAACAAAGGGCCTGAATTCTGGAAATTAGGGGCTATCTTTGGGATTATCTACCTTGCAATCTTTATCGTGGTGGGTATTCCATGGATTGAGTTCGTAATGCCACTTTTAGGATAAAGTGCTCCGCCGCATTGTATCTCCTTGCGCTCCATCCCTTGCAAGTCGCTTAGAAGATACAATGCGGCTTCTTTTTATCCTGAAATAGCATAACTCACTCTTGGAAAAGCAAGTCGCTGGATAGACATATGGCGGCTTTTACTATCTTAAAATGGCAAAACTCACTCAGGTGAACGTCGAGCTTACAGAACGCTACGAGGGGCTTCCTTTATATCCGAAAATGGCAATACTCAACAAAGCTCGACAAATCTAAAAAAATAAATATAATAGTAGAGTGATCGTAAATTTCTTGTCTAGTTTCTGATGGAGGTGTTTATTATGTCTGCTTCAGAGCGTGTGGTACAGTCGATTTTGTATGAGGTTGGTTGTATTTTAATCGGTTGTTTGGTGATGTTGTTTGTTCCGCATGATGGACAGCCCTTTGTATTGATGGTTATTTTTTCCTTTCTAGCTATGGTTTGGAATTTTGTATTTAACTGGATTTTTGATAAACTAGTACCAGGTGATCGATTAGAGCGGGGACCTGTAATTCGTACGATTCATGCAGTATTGTTTGAAGGTCTATTTATGTTCGCTACTGTACCGATTATTATGTATATGATGCATATGAGTTTTTGGATGGCTTTTGCAACGGATATAACGATGACATTAGTTATCCTAGGTTATACATATGTTTATAATTGGATATATGATCGGGCGCGTCTATATTTTGTGGAGGCTTAATTTGAAATATGAGGTAAGTACCTCTTGTAAAATCTATATTGTATAGTAGGAGGTTCTTATGTCTACCAAGTCTATTACGGGCACAGGCCTTTTGTTGGCCGTAGCCTTATTGGCGCAAAGCTTGCGTCTCATTTTCCCATTTATTCCTAATCAGGTGAGTATGTTCTTCATCGGTTCTATTACGTCTGCTACGTTTGTACTAGCTACATGGCGCTATGGGTGGAAAAATGGTCTTGTTATTGCTTGGATTGCTCCAGTGGTAGCATACTTACAAGGTATGTTGCCATTGCCACCATTTATTTTGATTACCGCTCTAGGCACGACAGCCTATGTATTTGTGTCGCACTGGCTACAACATAAACCGAAGGTATTACTTATCATTGTGGCAGCTTTAGTGAAAGCAGCTGTTCTGTTCGGCGGATATTCCTTGTTCTTTTCTTTATTCCAATTTCCACCGAAGATTGTAAATACCATGTTATTTGTGTCTAGTTGGCCACAATTAGTGACATCTTCTTTGGGTATTATCTTAGCATTACTTATTACAAAACGTACAAAAAATTAGGCTAACTTAACCTAGAGTTATGGCAAGCCATTCAAAATAGATATGACTTTTTAGGGGCACTCATGGCGTATGAGTGCCCCTTTTTGTTGACCTTAGTCATTGTCTACTTTTATAATTAATATATTGTATACAAATATGAGGAGTTGAATGGAATGAAATTTAATACAAAATGCGTTCATGGCAGCGGTAGACCAGATAGCACTGGTGCAATTTCCCCTGCAATTTATATGTCTAGTACATTTTCCCATCCAAAGTTGGGTGATACAACAGGATATCAATATACACGTGAGTCTAATCCAACACGGGATCGATTGGAACAATTGATCGCTGGTCTTGAAGATGGTAAGGATGCATTGGCATTTTCCTCCGGCATGGCCGCAGTGGACGCTGTATTCCATCTATTCTCCCCTGGAGATCACATCATTTTAGGTGATGATTTGTACGGTGGCTCTATCCGTATGTTCACAAATATTTACGAACAAAACGGCATCGAGTTCACCTATGTTGGTACATCCAATCTTGATGCGGTGAAAGCAGCTTTCAAACCAAATACAAAGGCTGTTTATATTGAAACCCCAACAAATCCGATGATGGAGATTACTGATATTCGTGCCTTGTGTGCCTTAGCGCATGACCGCAACGCACTAGTCATTATCGACAATACATTCTTAAGCCCTTATTTCCAAAAACCATTGAATTTAGGTGCTGATATTGTCGTTCATAGCGGTACTAAATTTATCGGTGGTCATCATGACGTTATTTCTGGTTTCACCATTGTAAATGATGATGAATTGGCTGCTAAATTGCGCTTAACTTATAAAACGGTAGGTGCTTGCTTATCCGCTATGGATAGCTGGCTCGTTATCCGCGGTGTAAAAACATTGGCTCTTCGTATGGAACAACACCAAAAGAATGCCATTGCTCTTGCTGAATGGCTTAAAAAACAACCTAAAGTTACAAAAGTGTTGTTCCCAGGCCTTCCTGAACATCCAGGATATGAAATCAATAAAGCTCAAACTACAGGATTTGGTGGTATGTTGTCCTTCGAAGTAGATAGCGAAGAAACAGCTAAACAAATCTTAGAAGGTATTAAACTTATTCAGTTTGCTGAAAGTCTTGGTGGTACTGAGTCCTTGTTGACATATCCTGTAACGCAAACTCATCCGGATTTAAAACCGGAAGATGCAGAGCGTAAAGGGATTACACGTCGCTTATTACGCTTATCTGTAGGTATTGAAGATACAGACGACTTGATTGCAGATTTGGAACAAGCTTTCAATAAATAAAGGAGTTCCTATGGGACAATATAATTTTGATCAAATTTTAGATAGAACGCATACAAAATCCTTGAAATACGATTTTGCAGTAAAACGTGGTAAACCAGCTGATGTGTTGCCATTCTGGGTGGCAGACATGGACTTTGAGGTGCCACCTGAGTTGAAGCAAATCTTGCTAGATCGTGTGAACCATGGCGTATTTGGCTATACTGAATCTGATGATGAATACTTTGAAGTATTACAAAACTGGTTCACCACACGCTTTAACTGGACACCAGAACAAAAATGGCTCGTTAAAACGCCTGGTATCGTATTTGCCTTGGCCATGGCGGTTCGTGCTTTTACCAATGAAGGGGAAGGCGTGCTCATCAATCAACCGGTGTACTATCCATTTAGCATGGTTATCGATGATAACGATCGCCGCCTTATCAATGTGCCATTAATCAAAGGCGAAGAAAAATATACCATCGATTTTGAAGGTATCGAGCGTGCTATTGTTGAGGAAAATGTAACATTATTCCTCTTGTGCAATCCGCATAATCCTGTAGGTCGCGTGTGGACTGAGGATGAGCTAAAACGTCTCGGCGACATTTGTATTAAACATAACGTACTCATCGTGAGCGACGAAATTCACGCTGACTTTGTTTGGAAAGGTCATACGCATAAGGTCTTTGCTGATCTTGGTGAAAGCTACGCAGAACATTGTATCGTATGTACAGCGCCTAGTAAGACTTTCAATATTGCTGGCTTACAAGTAAGTAATGTTTTTATTCCTAATGATTCCTTACGTCGTCGTTTTATCAAAGAAATTGACCGCGCTGGTTATAGTCAGTTAAATACAATGGGGATTGTTGGCTGTGAAGGGGCCTATAAAGTGGGTGCACCTTGGCTTGACGAGCTGAAAGAATATATTCAAGACAACATTCAGTTCACCATTGATTATGTAGCAAAATATATGCCAAAAATCCATGTATATCGTCCGGAAGGTACATATCTTATGTGGCTAGATTGTTCCAATTTGCCATTAAGCCCTAAGGAACGCGATGAGTGGATTATTAATGAAGCTAAGTTGTGGCTAGATACTGGTTCTATGTTTGGTGTTGATGGGGAAGATTTTGAGCGTATCAATGTAGCGTGTCCTCGTAAAATATTAGAAGAAGGTCTTGAAGCTTGGCGGAGAGCTTATGAGGCTAGAGGCTTTTAATTATATTGTTTAGAGTGTTTAGATTAGGTTATCAAATTGTTTAGTGTGTAGAGGTGATAGTATGCCTATTAAAGTAATAAAAAATTTACCGGCCATTACGAAATTAGCTCAAGAGAACATTTTCGTTATGGATACAGAACGGGCGGAGACTCAACAAATCCGACCTTTGCAAATATTGCTAGTCAATTTGATGCCTACTAAAGAAGTTACAGAAACTCAAATATTACGCGCCCTTAGTAATAGCCCATTACAAGTAAATTTAACATTATTGCATACCGCATCTCGTAAGGCTAAAAATACAGATGAGCAATATTTAGACACGTTCTACCGCACTTTCGATGAGGTGAAAGGCAAGTTTTTTGATGGCATGATTATTACAGGAGCTCCCGTAGAATTAATGCCGTTTGAGGAAGTAGACTATTGGTCTGAATTGGTAGAGATTATGGATTGGAGCGAAGAGCATGTATACTCTACGTTCTATATTTGTTGGGGTGCGCAGGCTGGATTGTATCATCATTTTGGTATCAATAAGTCTACTATGGATGAGAAATTATTTGGTGTTTATGAACATGATATCTATAATGACCAACCAGTACTCTTGCGAGGGTTTGATGAAAAGTTCTGGATGCCACACTCTCGTCATACAACAGTTTCTCTAGAACAAATTAAGGAAAATCGTGATTTAGAATTATTAGCGGGATCTGAACCGACAGGTGCAGCTATCGTTCGTAGTTTAGATAATAAACACATTTTTGTATTTGGTCATGCTGAATACGATTGGGATACACTTAATCGTGAATATGTACGAGATGTTAAAAGAGGGTTAGATATTGCGGTTCCTGAAAATTACTTCCCTGATGACGACCCAAAACAACGGCCAGTTGTACGTTGGCGGTCTGTCAGTACATTGTTATTTACAAACTGGTTAAATTACTATGTATACCAAGAAACACCATATATCATTGAACAAATCCAAAAAATGAAATTTGAACGCGATAAAAACTTAGGTGCTTATATTTAAGATATCGTTAGTAGATAATTCCCCCTAATTACTTTTTTAGGTCTCTATTGAGAAACTTTCGGAAAGTAATTAGGGGTTTTTATATATATAAAAAAAAGAGGATAGCTTGAGTTGGTGCTTTTTAGCATCCAATTTAGTGCTGGATTTTGGGAGTATATAAATTGGCTATAGCTTTAAGTTATGGACAACGATATAAATTAATTGTAGACATAATTTTTAAAACATAGTACTATACTAGGTATAAAGAACGAACTTAATGTATAGTTAATATAAAGGAGTTGTTATAATGAGCAAACAATACAGATTTGAAACATTACAATTACATGCTGGTCATACAGTAGATCCAACAGGTTCTCGTGCAGTACCTATTTATCAAACTACATCTTTCGTATTTAAAGATGCTGAAGAAGCAGCAGGTCGTTTTGCATTGACTAATCCTGGTGGTATTTACTCCCGCCTTGGCAATCCTACTACAGATGTATTGGATGCTCGTGTAGCACAACTTGAAGGTGGTGCGGCTGGTATCGCTGTAGCATCTGGTTCTGCAGCTATTACATACTCCATTTTGAACGTAGCGAGTGCTGGCGATAATATCGTTGCTGCATCCACATTGTACGGTGGTACTTATAACTTGTTCACTGCTACATTGCCACGTTTGGGTATTCACACTAAATTCGTAAATTCTGATAATTTGGAAGAGTTTGAAGCAGCAATTGATGAAAATACTAAAGCTGTTTATATCGAGACTATCGGTAACCCTGGTATTAACCTTATCGATGTACAAGCAGTAGCAGATATTGCACATAAACACAATATCATCTTGATCGTAGATAATACATTTGCATCTCCATATTTATTCCGTCCTTTAGAACATGGTGCTGACGTAGTAGTACACTCTGCTACTAAATATCTTGGTGGCCACGGTACAACATTGGCTGGTGTAGTAGTAGAATCTGGCAAATTTGACTATAAAGGTTCTGGTAAATACCCAAGTTTCGCTGAAGGTGACGAACACTACAATGGTTTAGTATATGGTGACTTGCCAATTCCATTCACTGTAAAAATTCGTGCTCAATTGCTTCGCGATACTGGCGCATGCATTACACCGCTTGCAGCATGGCAAATTTTGCAAGGCATTGAAACATTGTCTTTGCGCGTAGAACGTCACGTAGAAAATGCTCGTAAAGTAGTAGATTTCTTGACTAAACACCCTAAAGTAGCATGGGTAAGCTACCCAGAACTGGAAGACAGCAAATACAAAGCTTTAGCTGATAAATACTTCCCTAAAGGTGTTGGTGCTGTATTCACATTTGGTGTAAAAGGCGGTAAAGAAGCAGGTATTAAACTTGTGGACTCCTTGGAAATCTTCTCCAACCTTGCTAACGTAGCAGATGCTAAATCTCTTGTTATTCATCCTGCATCCACAACACATGCACAACTTAACGAAGAACAACAAAAATCTGCTGGCGTAACACCAGATATGATTCGTGTATCCATCGGCCTTGAAAATATCGATGACATCATCGAAGACTTGGCACAAGCTTTGGATAAAGCATAATTTTCGTACTTCCATTATAGAAATACTATAGATCAAACTTTCAGAACATATAAATGACATTCTTAAGTATGACCTCACTTAAGAAATAGAACACAAACTATCATACCTATAAAACTTATACAAAAGACCTCCCTTTGTGATCTGCACCCATTTTCTTGGACAGATATAATTAAGCTACTTTTTGGGAATGAGTTCGGTATTCTACCGGACTC
>CAKPXR010000066.1 GCA_934202215.1 uncultured Veillonella sp. | reverse complement strand
AGCTGTACCAGAATAGTTATTACGACCTGCTACGCAGGCTTCGATGGAAATAGCATCAAGAATATCTGCATCAAAGTATTCAGAAATTGCTTTAAAGTCTTCTACAGACAAATCAAGCAACACGCAACCTTTTTCAATACAATGATGAACAGCATTACCTACGATTTCGTGAGCCTCACGGAACGGTACACCTTTTTTTGCAAGATAATCAGCCATATCAGTAGCATTGGAGAAGTCATCATCGAGGACAGATTTCATATGAGTCCCGTTGACTTTCATACCACGGATCATAGCCGCATTGATAGACAATGCAAAATGTACTGTATCGATAGCATCAAAGATGCCCTCTTTATCCTCTTGCATATCCTTATTATAGGTAAGCGGTAAGCCTTTCAAGGTAGTTAAAAGACCTAATAGATGACCATAGGTACGGCCTGTTTTACCACGAACGAGTTCACATACGTCAGGATTTTTCTTTTGTGGCATAATGCTAGAGCCTGTGCAGTGAGCATCATCAAGTTCGATAAAGTTGAACTCGTTAGTAGACCACAAAATCAATTCTTCGCTAAGACGACTCAAATGCATCATCACAAGAGATGCAAAGGACAAAAATTCAACCACATAGTCACGGTCGGATACGGCATCCATACTGTTTTCGTAAATACGGGAGAAGCCTAATAATTTTTGCGTATAGGTTTGATCAATACCGTATGTAGAACCAGCTAGTGCACCTGCGCCAAGCGGCATAATGTCCGCATGTTTGAATACTATCAACAAGCGATCAAAATCACGTTCTAACATGGAGAAGTACGCCATCATATGATGACCAAACAAAACAGGTTGAGCCCGTTGTAAATGCGTATAGCCAGGCATGATAACATCGCTGTATTTTTCAGCTGTTTCAATGAGTGCCTTTTGCATATCGACAATTAACTCGCCCATCTCTACAACAGCTTTACGCACATACATATGTAAATCTACTGCACATTGGTCATTACGACTACGACCTGTATGCAAACGGCCACCCGCTTCACCGATATCATCAGTTAAGCGTTTTTCAATATTCATATGAATGTCTTCTAGCGCCACGGAGAATGGGAACTCGCCTTTATCGATTTGGCTTTTAATTTTTGTTAAGCCCGCTACAATAGCGTCTCGATCTGCGTCGGAGATAATATTTTGTTTTGCTAGCATAGTCGCATGTGCTTTACTGCCTGCAATATCTTCGGCGTACATCCGCGCATCAAAAGCGATAGAGGATGTAAAATCCTCTACCGCTTTAT
This sequence comes from uncultured Veillonella sp., assembly GCA_934202215.1. GTDB lineage: Bacteria > Bacillota > Negativicutes > Veillonellales > Veillonellaceae > Veillonella. The sequence goes on along the minus strand of CAKPXR010000066.1, from coordinate 5,657 downwards.
CTGTGCCTTTTGTGAAACGCCCGCCCCACAATTTAGACATTATTTACCTGCCTTTTCTTTCATCAATGCGTTAATTTTAAGAGGTAAACCGAACAAGTTAATGAACCCAGCCGCATCAGCTTGGTTGTATACATCATCTTCTTCAAATGTTACGAAATCTTCACTGTACAAGGAGTAAGGAGAAGTTGCACCAGCAGAAATGATGTTACCTTTGTACAATTTAAGTTTCACTTCACCAGTTACAGTTTTTTGAGTTTCATCAACGAATGCTTGCAAAGCGTTCATCAATGGTGCGAACCACATGCCATCATATACAAGTTCAGCGTATTTGTTAGCAATAAGTTCTTTGTAGTGGTATGTAGCTCTGTCGAGGCAAAGGTATTCAAGTTCTCTATGAGCATACATGATGATGGATCCACCTGGGTTTTCGTAAACACCACGGGATTTCATGCCTACTAATCTATTTTCTACGATATCTACAACACCTACACCATAGTGTGCACCAATTTCGTTGAGTTTTTCTAACAATTGTAATGGAGTACCTTCTTGACCGTCTACCGCTACAGGTACACCATCTTTGAAGGATACAGTTACATAACCAGCTTCGTCTGGAGCTTGTTCAGGAGTATGTGTTACCAAGTACACATCATCTTTAGGCGCATTTGCTGGATTTTCAAGATCCCCGCCTTCATGGGACAAATGCCATACGTTTTGGTCCATGGAATATGGATGAGATTTTGTAGCTACAACTGGGATATCATGTTTTGCAGCGTATTCCATACAGTCTGTTCTAGATTTCAAATCCCATTCTCTCCAAGGAGCGATGATTTTCATATTAGGAGCCAATGCTTTGATTGCAAGTTCAAAACGAACTTGGTCATTACCTTTACCAGTCGCACCGTGAGCAATAGCATCAGCGCCTTCTTTTTTAGCAATATCTACAAGGATTTTACCAATCAAAGGTCTAGCGAAGGATGTGCCTAATAAATATTTTCCTTCATAAATTGCACCAGCTTTTACTGTTGGCCACACATAATCTTTTACGAATTCTTCTTTAGCATCAACAATGTATGCTTTAGAAGCGCCAGATTTAATTGCTTTCTTTTCAACCGCATCATAATCTTCAGGTTGCCCCAAGTCTACGCACACTGCGATAACTTCAGCGCCATAATTTTCTTTTAACCAAGGAATGATAACGGATGTGTCTAAGCCACCAGAATATGCGAGTACTACTTTATTTGCTTTACCCATGATAACACCTCATTAAAAACTTACTATGTATTTAAACTCATATAATCATATATTATATCAGAAAATTATGAAAACGCAGTGGCAACTAACCTAACAGTCATTTCCTCTTTCTGACAAAAAATAGTATACACCTGTATAATTATAGATGCAAGTATTATTTTTATTCAATTTAGTAATATATTTCGGAGTGAAACTTTATACCAAACTTATATTTTTATTATTAAGTATATTATTTTTCTTATTACAATTATATAATTAAAGAAAAGCCAAAGGGGGAGTAAAAATGCCTAGTAGAGTAGCAACAAGTGTTATATTTGGTTTTGATTTTCAAGCAAAAGCAGCTATAGTTTTGGCATTAGAAAATATTAATAATTTACAATCATTACGTCTAGAAAGTAACTATGAAGATATTGATATAACATTATTTAATGGTAACCATATATTAGCTCAGGCAAAATCAATTACAAAACCATTAACTGATTTTCAAAATGTCCGGAAAAACTTAAAAAAAGCTCTAACGAGTTTATCCGAAGGATGTACAGGATTACAGCAAAATAAAATTCATTGTTCTACCCTTATATATATTACTAACTCACGTAACCCACTAAATCAACCTCAAGGGACAATTAATGTTTTTGATGGAAAAACAAATCGTGAATATACTGAATTACCACCTGCTGCACAAGAAATTATTGATAATATAATTACAAATAACAAAATACAAATTGATAGAGATTTATTTACCGTCTATTTATTGCCATTCGAAACAGATAATAAAAACGAGCGATACAAGACAATTATCAGAGTTATTGATGATTTTCTAGGAGCAAACAATATTCAGATTGCTGGATTATCAAATAAAATCCTAGAAAAATGGACTGCTCTGATTTTAACTAATGGTTCTACAAGAGATACTCAGATAGTTTTAAGAAAAAAAGACTTAATTTGGCCGATAATTAATATAATTATAAACCCAGATAACCTGATAGCTACTTTTAGAGATTACTTTGACGAATCCGAGTACTCCGAAATTATACGAAACTATATAACCCTTATAGAACAAAATACTGAGCGAGTAGAAAGCTTTACGAAGGTTATTTATGAATTTTCACAGTATAGAGACTCCAGTATTGGTAATCAAAAAATTTTAAACTTTGCAGAAAACTTTTATAATACCTATATAGATGAATTTCTTCTCAACTCATTACAAAAAGACATCCAAGAAAAACTTTCAAAAGTCATAATATACTGTATTTTAACCAAAAGACATGAAATAGAGAAGCTAAAAAAAGGAGCCAATATATGCGACTAACTACTCTTATAATAAAAAAAGGCTTTTTTGAAAAAACATTTTCATTTGCAAATAATACTAATATCATATATAGCAAAAGAAATAGTTGTGGAAAAACAACCTTAATTAGACTATTGCTATATGCATTAGGATTTAATATCCCAAATACAAAAAATATTAAATTTAACAGTTTTGAAGTTTCACTAACATTAAACCATGAAGTGTTAGGGAACATTAATTTAATCCGCGAGCGACAAGATCAAATTATATTAATCCATAAAAGTAAAAGGGTGACATTCAGCTTACCTGGTGAAGAAAAAAATGTTCACCAATTAATTTTTAATACTGAGAATACTGATATTATAAATAATTTATTAGGTACATTTTATATCGATCAAGAAAAAGGATGGACATTACTAAATAGAGGCACAGTCATTGGTAGTATTCATTTTAATATTGAAGAATTAATAAGAGGACTAGGTAATAAAAATAGTGATAAATTATTACTTAAATGCGATAATATAAATCGAGAGATAAAACAATACAAGCAAATCTTAAACATCTCTAAGTACCAAAAATCAATTCAAGATGAAGCTAATGATAATATAACTGATTTTGATTCAACATTACTTAGTCACTTAGAAATACTGAGAATCGAGTATCGTAGGTTAAAAAGAGAAAAAGAACAAATAGATAAGCTCCTAAGCGATAATAAAAATTTCAAAACATACATAGAGAGTATGAAGCTTATGATTCGTATAAATGATAAAGTTATACCGTTAACTAGTGATAAGATTGAGGGATACAACGATACCATTGATTCACTAAAAAGCAAATTAAGATTTATTTCACAAGATATTAACCAAGTATTCTCTAAAATTAAAAAATTAGAAAAAGACCTTATTCCGATTGAGGAACAAGATTCTTTATTTACAACTCAATCATGGACCAAAAAGTTTAACGTTACATTATCAAAGTTACATATTGATCAAACTCTACTAGAAGAATATCTTCAAAATTTATACGCTCAAAAAAAGATTATTGATAACGAAATTAAAATAAGGACTAAAGAAAACAATTCCGCTGCGATATCTTTATACAAATCAATAAAATCATATGCAGAATTTTTGGGAGTAAACTTTGGAGAAGAAATCAAATTAGAATATATTTTTACATCTAATTTGAAAGAGTTATCTGGAGCGTTACTACAGAAATTAGTCTTTTCCTTTAAATTGTCATATTTAAAGGAAACTGAAAAAGTTCTCGGTATCAAACTGCCAATTATTATCGATTCACCAAGTGCAAAAGAATTAGACTCCTATAATGTTAAATTAATGTTTGATATTCTAAAAAACGACTTTCCAGATAATCAAATATTTATTGCATCAATATACAAATACGATTTTAACGAATCAAACGCCAAATTTATAGAATTAAAAGGAAGTGTCTTAGAATAAAAAATATGCAGCACCATTAATGATGCTGCATGTTTTTATAACAAGGTATTTAATAAAAGCCTTCTATTATTCATCCACAAGTTCCAAGTCTTGTTGGTATGCATAGTCTGCTTCAGCTTGTGTAATCATTCCTTGGTCTACCATTTGTTCGAGCACTAGTTTTTGTCGTGCCTTAGCGCCTTTATAGTTCGTATAGGGATCTAGATAGGATGGTGCATTAGGCAAGGCGGCTAGCATGGCGCTTTGACCTAATGTCAATCGGCTTGGACTTGTCCCAAAGTAGCCGTGTGCTGCTTCATAGATACCATAATAATCATGACCATAATATACGGTATTTAGATACATGGTAAGGATTTCTTCCTTCGTATAGTAATGTTCCATTTCACTGGCAAGGATTGCCTCCTCCACCTTACGACTCATGATGCGTTTTGATGAAAGGAATAGATTTTTTACTACTTGTTGTGTAATGGTACTCCCGCCCTCTACAGTTTCTCCAGCGATGGTATTCGTATAAAAGGCGCGAATAATACCGAGCACATCAATAGCCCCATGTTTATAATATCTCTTATCCTCTATAGCGATGAGTGCATTCTTTGTATATTCAGGAATGACATCACCCTTTACCCAGTGTTCTCTAGAAACTCGTTGGTTAAGGGCCATCTCTACCTTTTCTTTAAAAGTAAATAGTCGTATGATACGATCCGTACGACTGAGGGTATCTTCACTTTGTTCTATGCGTCTTTCAACAGTTGTGTGAGCCTTGCTTTCGCGATTTGTACCTTGAAAGCTATGGTAACCATCATATATAAATATGGCCAATACAATGACTACCACAAACACCACTAAATTCCTAAGATAGCGAAACACTTTCATTGCTTTCACCTATTTCATAAAGGCCTGTAACAGAAACATCTATAAAACAACTTAAAATCCATTAAATACTACAGCGCCTTATATACATATACAAACACATTGTGTATTAAATGTATTGTATCACATCAATTGAGAAGAAGATACATATATTACAAGGTTTAAATAGATATATATATAGTATAAAATGTATTTAATAATATAATTAAAATATATTTGAAGATATACTTCCAAATACTATGTAAATCTATATATGCAGATTTAATGCATATTAGGTATACTTATTAAGTTGTCATATAAACTTTATATAGAGTATAATATTTAAGATGATAAAAACATGCCCACTGGAGGAGTATTATGAAACAATGTATGGATTCAGAAAATCTACATCGTCGATTACGTAAAATCCTTGGTCAAGTGCAAGCTATTGATCGAATGATTGAAGAAGACATTCCATGCGAAGATGTGTTAAGCCAAATCAATGCAGCTAAGTCTGCACTACACAAAGTAGGACAAGTAGTTCTAGAAGGACACATCAATCACTGTGTACGCGATGGTATCGAACACGGTGATGTAGAAAAAACCATTAGCGACTTTACAAAGGCGGTAGAGCGCTTTGCAAACATGGGGAAATAAAGAAGAGGCTACGCTGCCTCTTCTTTTTTATATGGCTCTAACTAGTTTCTCACTACCCACATCAATCAACTGTATAAATCAGAACCACCCGTAAAACGGGTGGTTTGCTCACGGGCTATAAGCCCGTAGTACTAGGCCAGCGTCTAAAGGCG
>CAKPXR010000065.1 GCA_934202215.1 uncultured Veillonella sp. | reverse complement strand
GCTTGGTCAATAAATCTACCAACGGAAACTGTCGCTTCATCTACAGTTTGACCGAGAATATTGATTTCTGTACGGACATCTTTCTGACGTTGTACAGCAGAACCACCCATGCGTTTTCGCGTCTTAGGCATAGCTGCCTTTTGTTCACGAGCTAGTTTATTTCCTTCTTCACGTGTAGTAGATTGTAATTCGCTAACCTTAACAGTTGCTGTTAATCCATTAATATCGACATTCACGCGATTGCCATTAATAGATAATACAGTACCTAATGAGCGCAAGGATGTAACATATACTGCTTGACCTACCTTAATAGCATCTGCCGTCAAAGACTTGCGATCATCATCTACTGGAGCTTCTGGCACATGCACATTAGAGATGCCCTTGCGTGCTTCATTGATGGCAGATTGACGCTTATCTTTATTTGTTTCAGAGAATTGCGCTTTCAATTGCTTGATAATCGCTTCCCCTTCAACGCGTAAGCTACGTTTCATAGATTCTGCATCTGCTTGAGCTTTAGCTAAGATTTGTTTACGTTTTTCATTAAACTGTTTCTTTTCCTTCTCTAATTGGCCGCGCATGCGACGTGTTTCATCCAGCTCTTTCTTTAATGCTCTTTCACGTTCAGATGCTTTACGAAGTTGTTCATTCAAATCTGAAAGAACCTCTTCCATTTCATGACTACCAAATTGAGATTTGTACTCTGCTGCGCGCGTCACAATATCCTTTGGTAAGCCTAAGCGTGCAGCAATGCTCAATGCATGGCTACTACCGGCTACGCCGATATGGAGTCGATACGTTGGTTTTAATGTGCGCTCATCAAACTCTACATGACCATTTTCAATACCTTCCGTATGGTATGCATAATTTTTAAGCTCATTATAATGGGTACTTACCATCATGAGAGCGCCTTTTTTACGGAAGAACTCAAGGATGGATACAGCAAGTGCACTACCTTCTTCTGGGTCTGTACCAGAACCTAACTCATCCAGTAAGACTAAGTCATTAGGACCACAATGTTTAATGATGGAAATAACTTGTGTCATATGAGCAGAGAACGTACTAAGGCTGGCCTCAATACTTTGCTCGTCCCCAATATCGGCGAAGATATTATGGAAAATTGGCAACATAGAGCCGTGATCAGCAGGAATAAATAAACCACATTGGTTCATTAAACTCAATAACCCTAAAGTTTTCAGGGACACTGTTTTACCACCTGTATTAGAACCAGTGATTAATAAAATACGATACGATGTGCCTAACTGAATATTCGTAGGCACTACCACATTTGGTGGAATTAATGGATGACGAGCTCTCATGAGATTAACTGTTCTATCAGTACTCAAGATTGCTGGTACACCCTTATAGGAAATAGCAAGGCTCGCCTTACCATATACAAATTCGATGTGTGATACCTTTTCACAAGCATCCATCAAATCATTACTATGTTGTTTTACAAGTGCTGATAATTCGCGATAAATACGCAATACCTCTTGCTCTTCACCAATTAATGCCTCTTGTAATTCATTATTTAGATTCACCAAGCGCATCGGTTCAATATATAAGGTTTGACCCGTTGCAGAACGGTCGTGAATAAGACCATCAAAGTATTGGCGATACTCCTGTTTTACAGGGATTACGTAGCGATTATTACGCTGCGTAATGATTGCTTCTTGGAAATACTTTTGATTATCCTTGTCGTGCAAGATAGCTTGAATGTCATTTTTAATCTTTTCACGAGTCTTAATAATCGTATTTCTAAGGCTCGCCAATTTAGGAGATGCTGTGTCAAGCAATTCCCCTTTTTCATCAAAAACGCGTTTAAAACGGTTTTCAATGCGGTCTGTATTCGGCATATCCTGTACCCATAGGGATAGCAATGGATAATCCATATAGTTCGTTCTAAAGAACTTTGTCATCCGCTTATAAGCACCAATGGTCAAGTAAATATCCCACAATGCTTCACGAGTAAGAACAAAGTCTTTACGACTCTTTTTACATGATTCGCGAATATCTCGCGTACCACCTAACGGCTGTTCTACCTCTGTTTGCAAAGAACGCATGGCTTCAGCTGTTTCATCAAGGTTCTCTTGAATAGCTTTAGCATCCGTCATAGGTTCAATATGCATGGCTAATTCTTTAGCAATGGTAGAACTACAGTGTTGTTGTAATTGTTCTTTTATATGGTGAAAGTCTAATACATCTTCGTTAAACAATGTACTACCTCTTTTATAAAATACCTCTAAAATAGTGGCCCCTTGTAATAGGCGTATCATCTTTGCCTACACTCTTAGGCGGAGCCTCTTTAGTTCCATTTTGAATGGATACATAATCTGCTACGATAGTACGCAAACGATGTGGATCCATATGTCGACCATCGATGCGTAAAATATGTAGCCCTTTTCGATGTAACTCTGGTACGTAGGCACGCATATCCATTTCATGACTATTCATGATGTGCATGCGGCAATACGGATCTGTACGCAATGGGAACACTTCCCCTTTACGATCCTTCAATGCATAGTCCTCGGTTACACATGGCATAGGACAGTTTTCCTTTTTGCCAGTACCCACAAAGCTTGCAATGGCACAGTATTCAGAAATCATCATTTCTGTGTAACCATGTACCATGATTTCTAATGACAATTTAGTAGATTTTTGCAAGTTAACAAGTTGTGCCAATGTTAACTCTAAGGATGGTGCTATGCTACTCATATTAAAGTCTTGCCATACTTGCAGTGCAGAGCCATTAAATATATTAAGACCTGTATCAGCCTCAATAGCACCTGTATACCCTAAATCACGAAGCCATAATAACGCTTGTGGCACGTGAATAGATATGCTATCTGGTTTAGCCTCAACTATAGCCTTAAGAGTATTCATATACGCTTCAACTTCATCGTCTTTCACGACGCGAGGCGTAGCAAATACGCAAAGCACATTATTGTCTTTACAAAGGTTAGCTACCTTTTCATAAATATTAAGTTCATAAGGCTTGCGTTGTAAACGGTCACCACCGAAGATAATCTTCTTAGCGCCCCCTTCAATAGCAGCTTTCACAGCCTCTAATTCATCAACGCGAGCACTTACAATAGGCTCAGTATATTCAATCTTATCCTTAGCAACCATAGATGTCATATCTTGAGGTTCTACAGCTAACTCTGCCCAAGCTTTTTCATGATCTGTAATCAACAGAGTTTCTAAAGCCTCTACTGCATCGCGACGCAATGCATTCAAAACACTAGCAGGCCACATATATGGGCCTTCTGGAATAGACATAGAAGCTAGAGTAAACAATGTATTACCCAATCGGCCGACTTGGTCTGTAACCTTCTCTAAACTGGTCGGTTTATTATTAGCATAAACCGGTTCAAACTCATTAGATACTGTCACCGTACGACCGTCGTTTAATACAAAGGTAAGATCTGTACAAGGCTGTTCTCGGTCCGTATTAATAGATAGATACCCATGTACCTCTAATTTAGCACTAAAGTCTTGTAAGCCCCGTTGCTTTTGAGATTTTGGCGTAGAAGCCAAGAATACTTGTCCTGCTGCAAAGCCTTCATCAGGTTTACCTACAAAATGCTTTTCATTTACTAAAGACCAATTCTGATCAATTTGGTAGTACGTAATACTACCAGAAGCTTGCATTACCTTTAAGAGTGAACCTTTTTCAATCGGTTCTGTTAAAAATAAATGAACTTGACCTTTTTTGACCTCAGCTTTGCCAATCAATTTTCCTTGATTATTGGGGGCAACCACAGTCATCATAGATTTCCCTACATGGTCTGTTAAGTAATCCGTAGAGAACCCACGATTAAATCCTGATGCTAATGCATCGGCATCAGAAGCATCCATATGAGCTGTATCTAAAATATGACGATAGGTCCCAATAACTTGACGCACATAAGAAACCTTTTTCATACGCCCTTCTACTTTAAAGGACGTAACACCGGCTGCAACGAGTTCATTCATATGTTCACTATAGTTAAGATCCTTTGGACTTAATAGATAGGCTTCGTGTTTTGGCAATAAACTAGTACCTGAAGAATCCAACAATTCATAAGGTAAACGGCAAGGTTGTGCGCAAGCACCACGGTTACCACTACGACCTCCGATGAAGGAACTCATTAAGCATTGACCAGAATAGCATACGCATAACGCGCCATGTACAAAGACTTCGATTTCAGCTGTACAGTTTTTACAAATATGTTCAATTTCTGCAAGGCTTAATTCACGAGCTAACACAACGCGGGTGAAGCCGAGGCTTTCATAAAAACGAACCGCATCTAGCGTTGCCGCCGTCATTTGTGTACTACCATGCAAATGCAATTTTGGAGCTACGCGCTGCGCCAATTTTGCAACAGCTAAATCTTGAACGATAATGGCATCGACACCAATACGCTCTAAATCTTTTAAATATTCTTCAAGAGCAGATAATTCAGAATCGCCTATGAGAATATTTACAGTTACATATACGGACACATCTAGAATATGGGCCAATCGAATGGCCTCAGCTAGTTCTTCAATACCAAAGTTTGCCGCATGAGCACGAGCATTAAAGCCTTTACCTCCGAGGTAAATCGCATCTGCTCCAGATTCTAAGGCAGCTATAAAGTTTTCCATCGTACCGGCAGGAGCCAATAATTCCATGGACAATCCTTTCTACCTAACTAAAGGTATAACTATAGTACTAAAAGGGTTTACCATACGGTAAACCCTTTCAATATACTGCTTAAAATTAACGTAATTTGCAGTTAATTTCTGCTAATGCATCGATAATAGCTTGAATATTACCATCAATATCCTCATCATTCAACGTACCTTCCATAGAACGGAATTGTAAGTTGTATGCAAGGCTACGGTAACCTGCTTCGATATGTTCACCTTCGTAAACGTCGAAGATAGATGCATTTTCTAAATATTCTCCACCATGCTCTTTGATGATAGATAAAATCTCGCCACTAGATACGGACACAGGTGCTACGATAGCAAGGTCACGGCTAGTGCCTGGGAATTTACTGAAGGATGTATAACGGAATGCTGGAATCGTTAAGGATAATACTGCTTCCAAATCGATTTCAAACATGTATACTTTGCCAGGTAAATCAAAGTTTTTGCTCACTTGTGGGTGTAATTCACCATATTGAGCAATCATTTTACCATCAACTACGTATTGAGCACTTACACCTGGGTGGAAGTATGGCTCAGTGCCGCGATTAATTTCATAGCTTGTAACACCTAATTCAGCTAACAATGCATCTACAATGCCTTTTACATCATAGAAATCTGTAGTGCGTTCTGCTTGATTCCAGCCAGCTTGGTTTGCCTTGCCCATCAAGATACCACAAGCCATAGGGCGTTCATGAGGTACTTCTGTTAAAGGTAATGCTTTTGGTTCATATACATTAGCTGTTTCAAACAACCAAAGATCCTTATTTTGTTGCGCAATATTGCGTTTAGCTGCTTCAATAACAGCTGGTACCAATGTAGTACGCATATAAGGGAATTCTTCAGAAATAGGGTTCAAGATTGGAATGGCTGTATAACGGCTATCCCCTTCAGGAAGCATCATGTTAGTAAGACCATCTTTATGCATGAAGCTAAATGTAATGATTTGAGTCATACCCAATTTAGCCAATGCATGAGTTACCTCTTTAGTAAGAGCTTTCTTAGGTGTCATACCACCAGAGGATAATACGGCTACCGGAATTGTAGGCTTAATATTATCGTAGTTGTAAATACGAGCTACTTCTTCAGCGATATCAGGCATCACTGTTACGTCGCCGCGCCATGTTGGAACGAGAGCAGTCAATTTGTCGCCCTCTTCGGTTACAACGAATTCAAGGGCAGTCAAAATACGAACCATTTCGTCTTTTTCAATGTTTGTACCCAAGTAATCATTGATTTGTTCTGCTGTGAAAGTAACTGTATGTTGTTCTACAGGATTTTTATATACATCGATAACGCCTACATCAACTTTACAAGTAGGACAGATTTGTTGTAATAATTGAGCTGCTCTGTCGATAGCATAAGCTGTGTATTTATGATTTACACCACGTTCAAAACGACCAGATGCTTCAGAACGCATGCCAAGAGCTTTAGCTGTACGGCGAATGGATGGACCATTGAATACGGCAGCCTCGAACAAAACAGTAGTCGTTTCATTTGTCACTTCACTATCAAAGCCACCCATGATACCTGCTACGCCTACTGGACGTTCTGCATCGGCAATGATGAGCATGGAGTCATTCAATTCGCGTTCAGAACCATCAAGTGTAACAAGCACTTCGCCATTTTTAGCGCGTCTTGCCACTAATTGATGTCCTTTTACATGGTCATAATCATAGGCATGCATAGGTTGACCAAGTTCTAACATAACGTAGTTTGTAACGTCTACTACATTATTGATAGGACGAATGCCACTGTTGCGCAAACGGTTTTGCATCCACAATGGAGATGGCTCAACCTTAACATCAGTTACTACGCGAGCAGTAAAACGAGTACAAAGTTCATCCGCTTCGATGGATACAGATGCTTTGCCTTCAATGGATTCGCCATTTTCATTAACCATGATAACAGGGAATAACGCTTTTTGGTTTGTCATAATACCGAATTCACGGGATAAACCAACCATGGAGAAGCAATCTGCTCGGTTAGCAGTCAATTCAAATTCATACACTGTATCATTTAAGCCCAACACGTCTTTTACATCAAGACCAATTGGTGTACCTTCAGGGAAGATATAAATACCTTGTGCTTCTTCTGGCAATACTAAATCACTGGAAATGCCAAATTCTGCTACGGAGCAGAACATGCCTTCAGAAACTACGCCGCGCAATTTACCTTTTTTAATCTCTGTGCCATCAGCTAGGCGAGATTTATGGTACGCCACAGGCACGATTTGGCCAACTGCAACATTTGTAGCAGCTGTTACGATTTGTTTTGTAACAGGTTCACCTTCTTCTGTAAGGCATTCTACTTGGCATACTTGTAATTTATCTGCATCTGGATGTTTTGTAATCTCAACGATTTTACCAGTATAAATTTTCTTAATGCCATTATCCATAGCAATGACATCTTCTACAGGAATACCAGCTTGTGTTAATTCATCGGCCAATTCTTGAGCAGGACGATTCATATCCACAGGCACGTATTCGTT
>CAKPXR010000064.1 GCA_934202215.1 uncultured Veillonella sp. | reverse complement strand
TGAGTCCGGTAGAATACCGAACTCATTCCCAAAAAGTAGCTTAATTATATCTGTCCAAGAAAATGGGTGCAGATCACTTTCGCAGTCTTTTTTATTTCTATATAGCAATTTTATATTAACCAAATAGTAAGTGCCCTACTTCATAAGCAATAGCTGCTACAATACCAGATAGTGGAATTGTTACAAACCAAGCCAACACCATAGATCTTGCTACACCCCAGTTAACAGCTTTAAGACGTTTAGAAGAACCTACCCCTAGTAAAGAACCACTTACAACATGTGTAGTACTTACAGGTAAATGTAAAAATGTAGCCGTAAAAATAGTGATAGCAGAGTTTAAATCAGCAGCAAAACCATTAATAGTTTCTAGTTTGAAAATCTTAGTCCCCATAGTAGAGATAATCTTCCAACCACCCACTGCTGTCCCCATAGCCATAGCTGTAGCACAACAAAGTTTAACCCATAATGGTACATCTAATGTATCAATGAAGCCACCACTAAGCAAGGTTAAGGTAATAATCCCCATCGCCTTTTGCGCATCATTAGAACCATGAGAGAATGCCATCATAATAGCAGACACAACTTGCATAGATCTGAATCTATCGTTTAATACGATTGGAGAAAATCTACCAAAGATAATCAATAATACTTTCATCACAATATAGCCACCAATCATGGCAACAACTGGAGATAAAATAAGTGATAAGAAAATTTTTATAATCCCTGCCTCATTTAAAGCATCAAACCCTACTGACCAGCCTACAGCACCGATAATACCACCGATAAGAGCGTGAGATGAGGAACTAGGAATCCCCCAGTACCATGTAAGTAAGTTCCATGTTATAGCACCGATAAGAGCTGCTGAAATAATAGCACTATTAATAAGAGATGCCGACATTACGATGTCGCCGCCAATTGTTTTTGCAACACCTGTACTAACCATAGCACCTAAAAAATTAAGTCCTGCTGTCATCAAGATTGCTGTTTTAGGCGCAATAGCACGTGTCGAAACAGATGTGGCAATGGCATTCGCCGTATCATGGAATCCATTGATATAGTCAAAGGCTAACGCTAAAAAGACAACTAGCCATACTAAATAATGAGCATCAAGCATATTTCAATACTACCCGGCGGAATGTACCAACCAAATCTTCGCAACCATCGATTACATCTTCCATGGCGCTAAGGATTTCCTTCCATTTGATAATTTCAATAGGATCTGTACACTCAGTGAAGAGCTTAGCCATTTCTTCATGATAAATATTATCCGCTTCGGACTCAAGTTTTAATACTTGATGCACACGACCTTCTACCTTCACATGGTCCTTTTTAAGACTACCCATGTAACCAATAGATTTGTTAATATGCTTAACGCATTTTACAACGATTTCACTCATGCGGATAGCACCATCACTTGGATTACCAACGTGGTACATAACCATTTTATCCATGATTTCTTTAATATTATCCAAAGTAGTATCCAATTGATCGATTAAAAGCTGAATATCTTCACGATCCATTGGGGTAATGAATGTTTTACGCAAACGTTCTACAGTTTCGGTTACTAATTCATCGGCAGCTTTTTCCTTTGTATCAATTTCAAGAAACGCCTCTTCTTTAGAAATTTCGCCTTTAAACACACGTTCCATCATCTCTGCACTTTCATATGTAAGAGCAGCATGATTTTCTAAAATACTGAAAAATTTTTCTTCTTTTCCTTTTAATTTAAAAGCCATGAAGATCCTCCTGAAACAGTATTGATTGCTTCTATAAATATAATTTAATTATAGCACACTAACCATAATTCCTAAACAATTTACCAATTTCTATATTCTAACCCCTATGCGTATATGGCATATATACTATTCACCAACGCAAAAATGTCTACACTAAAATTAAATGGTAATGATAAATAATTGAATTCCCTATTCAATACAAAAAGCAGATAGCTGACAAATTATCAACTATCTGCTTTTTATAGTTACATTATGTAATAAGACTAAAATAACTTAAGCAATATTTAGTTATTAGCTTCTGCTGCTTTAGCTGCTTCTGCTGCCTTTTTCAAGTTAGGCACAGATGTTGGGCATGTAGCAGGTGTACAAGCACCATTAGGGCCCAAATCTTCTGATCGATTTACAAATGTTGTATGTAACATGTGATGTGCTTTATGGCTCATAGGTTTGCCATCAAAGAACTCCGCATATAATTTTTGGATATCTGGATTATCACAAGCTGCTTTTACTGTCACTTCCGCATCACGAGTGTACAAAGAAGCGATACGAGCTTCGCGTGCTTTATCAGCCATAGGTAATTTAACACGTGGTTGACCACCACCACCAATACAGCCCCCGCGACAAGCCATTACTTCAATAAAATCATAATGGATGTTTTCTGCACGCATATGTTCAATAAACTTACGCAAGTTGCCTGTACCATGAACAGCCGCAACATGTAATGTTTTATCACCAATTACTACATCCGCTTCACGAGCACCATCCATACCACGAATTGCTTCAAATGGAATCAATGTTTGAGGTGCATCTTCACCAGTTGCTAATTTATAAGCTGCACGCATAGCCGCTTCCATAACGCCACCAGTGTTACCGAAGATGATACCACCACCAGATGCTTCACCCATCAATGGATCAAATGCAGAATCTTCAAGCTCATCGAAGTTGATTTCTTCTTCGCGCAACCATTTTGCAAGTTCACGTGTAGTAATACAGTAATCTGTATCACGCATTTCTGGTGCATCCCAGTATTCAGCAGAAGAGTTCATTTCATCACGACGAATTTCAAATTTCTTAGCTGTACAAGGTGTTACGGCAACAGCAACGATTTGTTTTGCATCAAGGCCCATTTTTTCAGCAAAGTATGTTTTTTGTGTAGGCGCTTGCATAGCGATTGGACTCTTAGCGGTAGACAAGTTTGGCAAGAATTCAGGATAGAATGTTTCAGCAAACTTTACCCAAGCAGGGCAGCAAGATGTGAATTGAGGTAATACAGCATCACTATTAATAACGCGTTCCAACAATTCGGATGCTTCTTCCATGATAGTCATGTCCGCACCAAAGTTTGTATCGAGAATGTAATCGCCACCCAATTTACGAAGGGCTGCTACCATTTTACCTTCTACAAATGTACCCGCATCAAGACCAAATTCTTCACCTAAGCCAACACGTACAGCAGGTGCAGTTTGGAAGACAACGATTTTATTAGGGTCAGCAATAGCTGCTTTTACTTCATCAATTTCAGAGCGTTCATTGATGGAATCAAATGGACAAATAGATGCACATTGACCACAATGAATACAAATTGGGTGATCCCCATTAGTAGTTAAATCATAATAATCAAATACGCCCATGTCTACAGCGCAAGCTTTACGACATAAAGAGCAATTTTTACATTTAGACAAATCTTGTACTAATGCAATATTGCCGTCTTCAATTGGAACACGACGGTCTAAAAATTGGTACTTACTCATGATTTCCTCCTACTTAGGTAACGTTGTTATCGTTAATCGTTGAAATTATACTATAATTTGTGACTTTTATCAATAAATTTACATGTAATTCCTTTGCATAGCAGATATTAAAAAATCCTATGATATAAGGAGTTATAGGCGTTCTTCCAATTCCATCCACCGTTCTGTAAGCGCATCTATTTGGGATTGAGTCTCTTCTCGCTCAACCATCAAGGATTGCATCTTCTCATAATCCGTAGCAACCTGACTAATCATGACATCGAGCCCCTTTACTAAATGCTCTAATTTAGGTAATTCCTCCATGATGTTGGCATACTCTGCTTCTTCCGCTTTATTTAGCCCCTTCTTTGGTGCTTCTTTGAAAGAATCTCCCTCAGAAATTGTGATGCTACTATCATTCCCATCTACTGAGTTACCTAATAATGAATCATCACTGGCAATACTAGTTTCCACTTTTTCATCTTTAGAAGTAACAGATGTACCCGTACTAGCCATATAGAATGGGCGCCTCCCAGCACTACTTTCATCTAAAGAATCCTTATAATCAGAATAAGAGCCATGAACAATCTCAATATGACCATCACCACTAAAGACAAAGAGTTTATCTACAACGCGGTCTAAGAAGTAACGATCGTGACATACGGTAATAATGACCCCACTAAAGGAATCAAGGAAGTCCTCTAATACCTCTAATGTAGGAATATCAAGATCATTGGTCGGTTCGTCCAGCAACAAAACATTAGGAGCGCTCATAAGCAATTTCAATAGATACAACCGACGTCGTTCGCCACCTGAAAGTTTACGGATCGGCACACCGTGTAGCTCTGGTGTGAAGAGGAATCGTTCAAGAATCTGACCAGCACTCAACGTAGAGCCATCACCAAGTACCATATACGAATGATCTTCACGAATATAATCTAGAACACGCATATCTTCATCAAACTCAGGCAACTCTTGTTTGAAATGTGCAATCCGAACAGTTTCCCCCTTACCAATAGTACCGTTAGTAGGCTCATAGGTTCCATCAAGGATATTCATAAAGGTAGACTTACCAACCCCATTAGGACCTACAATACCAATACGGTCATGACGCACTACGTGGTAGGTAAAATCCTTAATCATAGGACGCTTACCAAAATAGAATGCTAAATGTTCAATATCAAAGATGGTTTTCCCTAAACGCGTTTTTAAGGCAATAGGATCCATTTGATCGGGGCGTCTGGTCTTCTCCATATTCTTAAGTTTTTCATAGCGATCTAAACGAGCCTTTTGTTTTGTCGTTCTCGCCAACGCACCACGGCGTACCCATTCGATTTCTCGCTTTAAGAACTGACGGCGCTTCTCTTCTGTAGCAGCTTCACGAGCCTCTCGATCAGCCTTTAAGGCAATAAATTCTTCGTAGTTGCCATCGTATTGGTACATACGTCGATTAGATAATTCCAAAATACCATTACATACTGAGTCAAGGAAATATCTATCGTGGGTACTGATTAATAGTCCTCCTTGACGAGCACTTAAATAAGACTCTAGCCAATCGATACTATCTTCATCTAAATGGTTTGTCGGTTCATCTAGCAATAATAGGTCACAAGGATATAATAATGCCTGCCCTAATGCAAGGCGACGCTTTTGACCACCAGATAACATGGCCACTTTTTGATTCACATCAGGAAAACCTAATTTAGATAGAATAATACGAGCCTCTTGCTCCACTTGCCAGCCATCTTGTTGGTCCATCTGCTCCAAGGCATTCATATAGGTCCGTGATACTTTAGCATCCTCGCCACCAGTCTCTTGCATTTCACGATATTCACGACTAATGCGCTCAAAGGATTGTACCATTCGTAAACGAGGATGATCGCCATCAAGAACAGCTTCTAATAATGTTGAATCTGGATCAAACTCTGGTGTTTGTGCTAGATAATGTATACTAGCCTTACCATTGCGCTCTATAGAGCCCTTATCGGCTTCCATTTGACCTGCTAAGATTTTTAAGAAAGTAGACTTACCTGTCCCGTTGATTCCCACAAGACCTAGCCGTTTATCTGTAGTGAAGGTAATATTTACATCCTTAAATAGCAGTCGTGTGCCATATGATTTTTCTATGTTTTGTAAACTAATAACGTTCATCGTATGCTCCTATTATGTCATTCTGTTATTTATTATACTACACATTACCATTGACAGTAACAGACCCCCTCAGTAGAATAAACGTAACGTTATATATTCATAAGGAGGTCCACATGGCAGCAGATATCGTTTTAGACTTTTATGAAACTATCAACTTTGAACTTATCGATATCGATGGGTATGACACATTATTTACTGAGCTCTTGGAAGATGGCACCTATGCAACTGTGTCCGATGACGATGGTCATCTGCCAGATGATTTAGAAACGCCAATTGTATTTAATGTATATGACGACAATGACTCCTTCCAATGGAGTGTGACCCTCGATGACTCTTACCAACTAAAAGACTTGTTGGATAGTACTGAAAGCACAGATGCATTCTTGGAAACACTTCAAAAAATTCGACAAGAACATATTGAACAATACCAATAACACAAAAGCGATGACCTTAGACAGGTCATCGCTTTTATAATTTTATGATGGGACATATAGCTTTTACAATCACTATGATTATGTAAATACTAGACTATTAACTGATAGGTTGCTCTGCTTTCACTAATACTACCGGCGTTTCAGCATCTAATATATGTATAAGACTATTTACGATATTAGCCGCACCATCCACATGCCATTCACGAGCGCGCTCAGACATTTGTTGAAGTCTCGGAGAGTTAATAAGAAGTGCCGTTACAACGTCCTCCAAGTTATGAATATCACGAGCCCAACGAGCACAACCTCGTTGTTCTAACAGCTCTGCATTAGCCTCTTCTTGCCCTGGAATCGCATTAAAAAATACCATAGGCAAACCAATAGTAACTGCTTCCATACATGTTAACGCACCAGGCTTTGTAACTAGCAAGGAAGACGACTTCATAAGTTCCGAAATATTCGTAGTATATCCGTATACAATGGTCTTAGTTCGCATAGATTCACTAAGGGTAACTAAGGATTCATACAAAGATGTATTTTGACCGGCTACAACAGTAATTTCATCAATACCATTTACTTCATCTAAATGTTTTAATGCCGTTTCTAGAGAACCTAAACCAAGGCCCCCACCCATAACGAGCACTTTTACCGGTTTCTCTAAGCTATATTCTTCAATAGCATCACGGAAGAAGGATCGACGCACAGGAATACCTGATACATGAATACGTGATTTATCAATACCAGCTGCTACCATTTCATCTACCATCGATTCAGTAGCTACATAGTATGTATCAATTTGTGGGTATAGCCAAAATTGATGACTACTAAAGTCTGTCATGATAGCCACTAATGGTACATCGATATGTCCTTGGCGTTTTAAGATAGACGCTGCACCACATGGGAATGGATGCGTAAATACCATTACATCTGGCGCTTCTTGTTGTACCAATTTAAGCATGCGGCTTTTTAATAGGTATGATAATGCAGTTTGCATAATCGTACCTCGTTTTTCCCCTTTTGATACGCGGTAAATCATATCATATAGCATCGGAAATACGTCAATCATCTTGATGTATGTACCCTTGATCAAATGCTCTACAGACATGGTTTCTGTATCAAGAAAGTCCACATGAGTTATCGATGCTTGTGGTTCTTTCTCTTTCCAATATTCTTCTATGGCTCTGGCGGCCTGCATATGTCCTGTCCCAATAGAAGCAGACACTATGAGAACCTTCCGTGATCTTTCGTTATTCATAGTACACCCTTTCTCTGTGCATTATACCATAAATAGACGAAAAAA
>CAKPXR010000063.1 GCA_934202215.1 uncultured Veillonella sp. | reverse complement strand
ACAGCCTTTTCAATAGCGTCAGCCACTTGAGGTAAATCAAGGGAGTGACGGCACATCATAGCAGCGGACAAGATTGTCCCCAATGGATTTGCCAAATTTTGGCCCATAATATCTGGTGCGGAACCGTGGATTGGTTCATACAATGCTGTGCCTGTACCCATGGATGCGGATGGTAAAAGCCCGATAGAACCAGAGATGACAGCGCCTTCGTCAGACAAGATGTCGCCGAACAAGTTTGTTGTCACGATAACGTCGAATTGTGCAGGATTTACAACGAGCTGCATCGCTGTGTTATCTACGTATAAGTAATCTGTTGCGATATCTGGGTTTGCAGCTGCTTTCTCTTGAGCGATTTTACGCCACAAACGAGAAGAAGCCAATACATTTGCTTTATCTACAGATACAACCTTTTTGTTGCGTTTGCGAGCTGTTTCCATAGCGATATCCATGATACGCTCTACTTCATAACGGCTGTATGTTTCTTTATCCCATGCGAACTCATTAGCACCTTCGCCTTGTGCCTCTTCGCGTTCACCAAAGTAAATACCGCCAGTTAACTCACGAACGATAACAAAATCTACATCTTGTACGAGTTCCTTTTTAAGTGGGGAATACTCTTGCAAAGATGGATAGATTTTTACAGGGCGCAAGTTACAGAACAAGCCAAGCTCCTTACGAAGACCTAGGATTGCTTTTTCAGGACGGATAGAAGGATCTACATTATCCCATTTAGGACCGCCTACAGCACCAAGCAATACAGCATCAGCCTTTTTACAAGCCTCGATAGTATCCTCAGTCAAAGGCACACCGTACGCATCAATAGATGCACCGCCTGCTTTTTTATCAATCCAATTAACCTTTACACCAGCTTTTTCAAAAGCCACATCACAAACAGCCTTCGCTGCAGCAATAATCTCAGTACCGATACCATCACCAGGAATCAATACGATATTCTTTTCGCTCATATTACCTCTCCAATATACAGTAAAAGATTGCAAACCTCATACTCTCCCCCAGTGCCCTTTGCGAAGAAATCGCAATGGCACTTAATGGGACAAGAGCTGGCATATGCCTTGAGACCGACTTAGCTCGCTTTGGAGGCTCGAGAGGCATATGCCAGCTCGAGCCTCGTATTAACGTCTATTTGCGATTTTTCGCAAAGTTCACAAGACCGCCTGCTGCCGCAATGTCTTGAATGAATTGTGGCAATTCAGTGCCTTGGTATTGTTCGTTTTTGGTCAAGTTGTATACGATACCTTTAGACAAGTCTACACCGATAGCATCGCCTACGTCGATACGATCAACTTGTTCACCGATTTCAATTACAGGTAAACCGATGTTAATAGCATTACGGAAGAAGATACGGGCAAAGGAGTGTGCAATGATAACAGGTACACCTTTTGCTTTGATAACGCCTGGTGCATGTTCACGAGAGGAACCGCAACCAAAGTTTTTACCTGCTACCATGATTTCGCCAGCTTTCACATTTGGAGCAAAAGTAGTATCAATATCTTCCATCGCATGTTCTGCCAATTCGTTCCAATCAGCAATTGCCAAGTAACGAGCTGGAATGATTACGTCTGTATCTACATCGTCGCCGTAGCGCCAGATTTTTTTGCTTTCAAAATCCATATTAAACCTCCTCAGGGCCTGCAATGCGGCCTAATACAGCACTTGCTGCCGCCACGTAAGGGCTTGCCAAATATACTTCAGAATCAACGTGACCCATACGACCACGGAAGTTACGGTTTGTTGTGGAAACTGTGCGTTCCCCTTCAGCCATGATACCCATGTAACCACCTAGGCAAGGACCACATGTTGGCGTGGACACCGCGCAGTCAGCTTGAATGAAGATATCCAATAAACCATCTTTCATAGCTTGATCGTATACATCTTGGGAACCAGGAATTACGATACAACGAACGAATGGAGCCACTTTACGGCCTTTGAAGATTTCCGCAGCGGCTACCAAGTCTTCGTAACGACCATTTGTACAAGAACCGATAATGACTTGGTCGATTTTAATATCTTTGTCGATTTCGTTGATGTAATGTGTGTTGGATGGCAAGTGAGGGAATGCTACAACTGGTTGCAATTTGGACAAGTCAATTGTCACAGTTTGAGCATATACTGCATCAGGGTCAGGATTAATAGGTTCTACAGGACGATTTACGCGGCCTTTAATGTATTCTTCAGTAATTTCATCGTAAGGGAATACACCACATTTACCGCCAGCTTCGATAGCCATGTTACAGATTGTAAGGCGGTCAGCCATAGTCATGTGTTGCACGCCTTCACCAGCGAATTCAAGGGCCATATAACGAGCACCGTCTACGCCGATTTGACCGATCAAATCAAGGATAACGTCCTTACCAGTTACCCATTTGTTAGGTTTACCAATAAGCTCAACCTTAATTGTTTCAGGTACTTTGAACCAAGTTTTACCTTCAGCCATAGCAACGCCCGCATCAGTGGAGCCTACGCCTGTGGAGAAAGCATTTACCGCACCATATGTACAAGTATGGGAGTCAGCACCGATCATCATTTCACCAGGACCGATAAGACCTTTTTCTGGCAAAATAACGTGCTCAATACCCATGCGACCTACTTCAAAGTAGTTTGTAATGCCATGTTCGCGTACGAAGTCGCGCATTACTTTTGCTTGTGTAGCGGATTGAATATCTTTATTTGGTGTGAAATGGTCAGGCACCAAGTAGATTTTATGACGGTCAAATACAGGTTTGCCGATTTTCAAGAACTCTTTACGCGCTGGTGGGAATGTGATGTCGTTCATCAATACCGCATCCAAATGACATTCGATGATTTGGCCCGGTTTAACAACATCAAGACCCGCGTGGCGAGCCATATTCTTTTCAGTAATGGTCATACCCATATTATTTTTCCTCCTCTTGTTCTAGCTCCATAGCTAGGAATACTGAGTTTACTGCATTAATATATGCATTTACACTTGATTTAACGATATCGGTACTGATACCACGACCATGGTACAAACGACCGTTATATTCTACCTTAAGGGTTGCTTCCCCAAGGGCATCTTTACCTGCTGTAATAGCGCGGATTTGGTAATCTTTCAAACTAATTGGCAAGCCAACCACACGTTCAACCGCTTTAAGGGATGCGTCTACTGGACCGTCACCAACGGCAGCATCGGCTTTTTCACCTTCTGGAGTCATGAGGCGAACGTCTGCATAAGCATAGCCTTTTTCACCCAATTTGTAGTATTGTGCCACAAGTTGGAATGCTTTTTTATGATGTAAGTTGTCTACTACAAGAGCGATGATGTCATCATCGTATACTTGTTTTTTACGGTCTGCCAATTCTTTGAATTTAGCGAAGAGGTCATTGATTTTCTCTTCTGTGAAAGATTGGAAACCAAGTTTTGCCAAATGATCCGCAAAGGCATGACGGCCAGAGTGTTTGCCCAATACGAGGTCTGTTTTTTCAGCCCCTACGGACTCAGGAGTCATAATTTCGTAAGTTTCAGGGTTGCTCATCATACCATGTTGGTGAATACCAGACTCATGAGCAAATGCATTGGAACCAACGATTGCTTTGTTTGGAGGCACTGCTACGCCTGTCAAACGGCTTACCAATTTAGACAATTTAGTGAATTGTTTTGTATCGATGTTCACTTGAAGGTCACCGAAGTATTCGTGGCGAGTTTTAAGAGCCATTACTACTTCTTCAATACCTACGTTACCAGCACGTTCACCAAGACCGTTAACTGTACATTCAACTTGACGAGCACCTGCTTCGATAGCTGCCAAGGAGTTCGCATTGGCAAGGCCTAAGTCGTCATGGCAGTGAACGGAGATGATTGCATTTTCAATGCCTGGTGTATGTTCTTTGATGTAACGAATTTTGTTAGCGAACTCGTTAGGGATCATATAACCTACTGTATCTGGTACGTTAAGAATAGTAGCACCACCAGCGATGGCTACGCCAAACACTTCGCACAAGAAGTCTAAATCTGTACGCGCTGCATCTTCACCGGAGAACTCGATTTCATTGAATTTGCCTTTTGCAAATTCCAAGATAGATTTAACGCGGTCCAACACCTCTTGGCGTGTCATTTTCAATTTATATTTCATGTGGATTTCGGATGTAGCGATAAACACATGCAAACGGCTGCGTTCTGCATCTTTCAATGCTTCAGCTACCTTTTGTACGTCCTTTTCATTAGCGCGCGCCAAGCCACAAATGGTTGTGCCTTTTACTTCGCGTGCAATCGTTTGTACTGCTTCAAAATCCCCAGGGGATGCTGCTGGGAAGCCAGCCTCGATTACATCGATGCCGAGGCGTGCAAGGCCCTTCGCAATTTCAACCTTTTCTGGTGTTTGTAATGCTACGCCAGGTGTTTGTTCCCCATCACGAAGGGTTGTATCGAAGAAATATACGCGATTTTGATCCATAATCCTCACCTTTTCTATACTAATAAAACATAACAGTTTATTATATCTATCAATTGTGAAAGTTTAGTAAAATCGCTGATGCCTCTATGTTGAGCTATCAATGCTTTTACTAGACTTTTACAATAAAAAAGCCCCTCAGAACAACTGTCGTTGCTCAAAGGGGCGTTATATACATAACACGGTACCACCCTAATTGGGACTCGTTTCGGGTATAACGGAACCACCGTCGATGACTACTGCTGAATTCGCCACCAAAGCTCACGGGAGAGTGTCAGCGTACAACCTCTATTGCCTCGCACCAACCGGCAACTCTCTGAAAGCAGGATTTGTAAACCTTTATACCCATTCATAGCTCGTATTTAAGATATAAGGGTATTGTACTGTATTCTATAGAGTTATGTCAATTAAAATAAAATGAATATACTGTATTCTAATATTTATCTATATATCTCTCTTTATCAATCCTTCTAGAAACGTATATATGTACGGTGTATAATCTAGTTGTTACTACTCCAATCTGGTAACAGAAAGGAGGTGAGACTATGTTAGACATTTTGATATCCCTTTTAATGTCTGTCGTAGCAGGTATAACTTGTCACTATATCTGCAAGTGGCTAGATAGACATTCTCGTTAGTAACACACAGAATAAAAATAGCAGGGCTGCCACCCTGCTATTTTTTCGTTCATATGAGACTATGTCACATATTGACATCCCTTGTCATATATAGAATAACACTTCACTATATTATAGTCAATGTAGCCTCTACTCAAACCCTCTTAAAAGCTTATCCACTCTAAACTCTCAAAATTATTTAGAATTCGTTTATCCATTTTTACCACTTGATTAGTTAGCTCTATTCGACCATTAACAAATAAAATATCTGTATACCCGTCCTTTAAACTAGCATATACTTCATTCTCTAAATCAATAATCATAGTTTCAATGGGATCCCAAGTTTTACATTGTACAGATTCTGCCATAATTTTACTGTCACCTATGAAAGTAACATCCCTACCATATATCCAAAACGGCAAAATCTTATCTTTTATAGAAATAGAATATATAGCATCGCCATGAGGTGGTTCCGTTTCATATTGTACTTTTATTTGATACTTTTCCATTATCTTGTTGCTAGCATTTTCTATATATGGCAACTTTGAAACTTTGTACTTTTCTGCGTTCATAAGAGCTCCATAATTTTAATTTCAATCACAACAAAGAGGACCATATATCGCTATTTGTGTAAAGAGTATTTTGCTATACTTATTACGAAGAGAGTCCGTTGACGTGAGTTAGGTTCATCTCCGCGAGGAGGTGATACTATGACAAATCATGAAGTTACCTATGTAATTATCATAGTTCTGTTATCAGTAGTCACTATCATTGCACTAGTTAAGTAGTACAACGATAAACGCCTAACGTATAGAGGAGTGCAGTCCTCTAACACGTTAGGCGCCATCATAATTTTGTTCAGTTTCAGATGAGCCTAACGCCCTAATCACGTTAACGGGCTCTCTTTATAGGTATATTATAAGCTAATCACAATTAAAAAGATAGTACAATAAATAACTCAATTATTACCTACACTCTTAATCATTTCTCTAGCTCGTTCAATAGAAATAGGCTCATTAAATAAGAACACATGGTTCTGTCCCTCATATTCCCAAGATGCTAAGTAAACGGAGTTATCTACTATTCGATAGGTTACGGTCATGCCATTTATAACCTCTGTTTTCTGAGTCACGTAGTCCTTATAGTCACCTGCGATATTACCAGATAAAGTCGATACTCGATACTTAATATACTTTGGCATATCATCTACACGGTCAAAGTATTTTCCTTTTAAAAGCTCATGATAGGCATACACCACTTGTAGTACATCATGATCCACAATAGATACATGTACAGGGCGGAGTCCCTCTACCCCAACTGGCAACTGCGGATTAAAGTTCAAATGTTGCTTAGCCTCATATACAGTATTAAATACCTCTAGCGATTGACCTTTACGAGTGCTCTTATAATCGCTATCAGTCATAGTGCAACTACCAAGTCCATCTGTACAAGGAAACTCATTTCTGTCGCCATAAGGCTGGTCATAAATAGAATTACCATTGAGGCGAAGCCGCATCAAATCATCTGCGGAGGCAATATTAATAGAACCTATGAAAGCTAGCGCAGCCAGTGCATATACAACTTTTTTCATGATACATTCCCCTGTAAACAAACTACATATAGTAAGTAAATTATATCACCTAACAGCTTAAATTCCTCTTTTCTATTTTCAAAAATTTTTATCAATAAATATCACGAATCTATCACATTTGATAGTATCTATCGCAAATCATTCTACTATTCAAAATAATTGTAGGTGCTATAATGAACTCAACAAAAGGAACAGGTGCTCATACGGTACTAAATGCACTCTTCCAAAACTTTAGTTAGTAGTTAATAGAAGGAGACTATCATGACACATGCACAATTAACAGAACTTGTACGAGCTTTATTAGATGCTCCAACAAGCAATGAAACAGTAAAGGAATTCGCTCAATCTTGGATCGATGCAGAAGACACTCCTAGACAAGCTGAACTCACGAAACAACTCGTATCTATAGCAGAGCAAAACATTGCTTTTATTGATGAAACAATCGGCTTTGCCGGCTCTGAAGTAGCTACACAAATCCTTGGTAAAGAAGGCGCAGCTAATCTATTGCAACATGCTAAATCTATCAAAGCACAAGGTGCAGAATTCTGCGACTGCCCTGGTTGTGTGGCAGCTAAAAACATTATTGATTTGAAAGCGGAAATTGCATAATAATATACATAAACCAAATGGCTCCACTATATGATCTGCACCCATTTTCTTGGACAGATATAATTAAGCTACTTTTTGGGAATGAGTTCGGTATTCTACCGGACTC
>CAKPXR010000062.1 GCA_934202215.1 uncultured Veillonella sp. | reverse complement strand
TTACTTCTTTTGAATATTTTGACATAAAAAACTGCACCTCCAAAAATTGTGTCCAATTTTTGGGGTGCAGTTCATTTAAAAGTTATGTCCTTTTTTATAAATATATTTTATTAGTCTTATTTAACTTTCACCAATTACAACATCAATGGAGCAATTACGAAGCCAAGTGCTACTGAGATAGCAATGGCAAGTACGCCAGGTATGAAGAACGGATGGTTAAATACGAGCTTACCGATTCTTGTGGAGCCAGTATCGTCCATTTGTACTGCCCCCAAAAGTGTTGGATACGTTGGCAATACAAAGAGTGCAGATACGGCTGCGAAGGATGCAATAATGATATATACGGATCCTGGGTTTTCTGGAGTAATACCGAGAGCTAGAATTACAGCTGGCACCAACGCTTGCGTAGTTGCCGCTTGGCTATATAACAATGTACTAGCAAAGAAGAATGCTACGGCTAATAAGAATGGATATGCTGTAACCATGCTAGAAGCAAGAGCTTTAATTTCAGGAATATGGCCTTTTACAAATGTATCGCCCAACCATGCTACGCCTAACACGCAAACACATGCGGATAAACCGGATTTGAATGTGCTTGTATTAACAAGTTGTGCTGTATCAATCTTACAGAAGAATGTAATAGCCGCTGCAATAATCATCATAAAGCCAACGATGGCATCATTTCGACCAAAAATAACTGGTGTAATAAGACCAATATTTTTAGAAATTGCAGTCGCATAGAATACGATACAAACAATACCAATCAAGAAAATCAATACAGAAGTTTTCGCACCTGGTTTTAAGTGGAAATCAGCACTTTTTTCACGAGGTGGCGCCACATGACCTGCAGCTAAACGTTCTTGATAAACCGGATCAGAAGACAAGTCATTATTTGCAAAGGTTGACATGATAAACGCAGTAATCATAACTGCTATAAATGTTGTAGAAATACAGATGGCAAGCAATGTTGGATAGTTGACCCCATATGGTTCAAGGAACCCACTCATAGCAACAACTGCAGCAGATACTGGACTCGCTGTAATACCAATTTGACTTGCTACAACAGCGATGGATAATGGTACAGATGGCTTAATATTTTCACTTTTCGCCACCTCTACGATGACAGGAATCATAGAGAATGCTGTATGACCTGTACCTGCTAATAGAGTTAAAAAATACGTAACTGTTGGCGCTAAGTAGTTAATATGCTTAGGGTTTTTACGCAAAATTCCTTCTGCAATACGCACCAAATAATCGAGGCCGCCAGCGAGTTGTAAAGCACAAATAGCAGCAATAGCAGACATAATGATGAGAATTACATCCCAAGGAATCTGCCCGGGGAACATCCCCATACCAAGACTTAACAACACGACACCAAGGCCGCCAGCGTAACCGATGCCCATACCACCTAGACGAACACCAAGGAAAATGGCACCAAATAAAATAATAACTTGCATAATTACATAAATGTCCATACGATGACCTCCTTCATACGTATATAGTATCATAGATATGCAGAAATATCATAGTATTTTCATAATGTATAGTCTATAGTTTAAGAACAAAAAATATATCACTCTATAAATAAAAAAGCTATATATGTCAGTACATCTACCCTAATAGCATCATGACATATATAGCTTTTACTTTTACTCTAAATCTTTATAAAATAATTGGGCGTAAATCTTCTAGAATCCCCTCTTCTTCGGTAGCACGTTGGATGCTTTCGCCGACAATTCGGACCATATCTTCTAACTGCTCTACTGTAGATGCCAATGGCGGCATGAGGATTACTACATCACCAATTGGACGGCAGATAAGCCCTTGTTCACGAGCAAGGACTCCCACCTTAGCCCCTACCGCATCATTTGGACGATATGCTTCATGAGTATTTACATCTTTTTCAAGTTCGATCCCTACGATGAGGCCTCGTTGACGAACCTCTTTAACATGCTTCAATTTTTCAATTGGCTTCAATGCATTAGTAAAAGCCTCGATTTTCTTAGGTAATCCTTCAATAACCTTTTCATCGCGGAATACTTTCAAAGAGGCTAATGCTACAGCACAAGCTAAAGCATTCCCAGTATAGGAGTGGCCATGATAGAATGTTTTCTTTTCTTCAAATGTACCAAGGAACGCATCAAAGACACGTTGTGTAGTCAGTGTTGCAGCGAGAGGCATATAACCGCCAGTAATCCCTTTAGACAAGGTCATGAAGTCTGGAGCTACCCCTTCGTGTTCGCAAGCAAAGAATTTACCTGTACGGCCAAAACCTGTGGCTACTTCATCGACAATGAGGAATACATCATGTTTCGCAGTTAATTCACGAACCCGTTTCAAATAGCCATGAGGCATAACAAGCATGCCTGCTGCGGCTTGTACTAATGGTTCCATAACGAGCGCTGTGATTTCATCGCCCTCTTCATTAAGGATGCGTTCTAACTCAGCCAAAGACTCTTCAAAGGCTTTTTCTCGATCTGCTACATCGCGATATACGCCAGGACTTGGCAATGTCAAAGGTTTGAATAATAGGTTATGGAATACTTGGTGGAACAATTGGATACCACCTACAGATACAGTGCCTAATGTATCCCCATGATAACCAGCATTGAGGGCAATGAACTTAGTTTTCTTTGTTTGTCCTACGAGTTGACGGTATTGGTACGCCATCTTGATAGCTACTTCAATAGCCGTACTACCATCATCGGATAAGAATACTTTATTTAAGCCTTCTGGAGCAAGCTCTACCAATTCTTTACACAATTGTGCAGATGGTGGGCTTACAAGACCAAGCAATGTGCTATGAGCAATTTTATCCACTTGTTCTTTCAATGCTTGGTTTAATACAGGGTGGTTATGTCCATGAATGTTAACCCATAATGAGGACACGCCGTCATAATACTTTTTACCGTTCTCATCAATAAGGTATACACCCTCACCACGTTCAATTACTACTGGTTCTTGTGCTAACCAGTCTTGCATTTGTGTAAATGGATGCCAAACAAACTCATGATCCCATTGTGCTGCTTGTGAAAGCTGTTTCTCTGCCATTACGTCACCTCATACTTACAAATCTTACAAACTATAATTCTCTATTCCTATAATGTTCTACTACTATAACAATCTACTAATATAAATAATTGTCCTAGATTAAATGACAACTTCTAATTACTATATGCCTAATACCGTATTCCATACCTTTTGAGAATCAACAAAGAATCGCGCCCAATTAAGCTGTACCTTTTGGATATCTGGTCCTTGGTATGGAGGTACAACAGCCACCACAGGAATACCTGTATATCGTTCCATATCCTCTACATTTGTTTTCAACAAGAATGAATCCACTGCAGTTGTATCATTTACGATGATAGCTTTCACCTCAATACCATGTATCTTCGCATATTCACAAGTTAAAATAGCACGGTTAATAGAGCCTAATCGTCCATCAGCTACAACGATTGCTGGCAATTTAATATCTTTCATCAAATCCGTGAAAGTTTTATCTCCCGAGAGAGGTGTTGTGATTCCACCAGCACCTTCTACAAATGTTAAATCATAGCGATTAACAACATCCAGTGTATGAGCCATTACATGATTATAATCAATTTCTATGCCGGATAATTCTGCAGCCAAACGAGGGGAAAAATCACCTGCAATAGCATAAGGATTAACCTCATGGCGACGAGATTCTGGAATTCCTGCAGCACGCATTAAATGAGTAGCATCCTTACTTTCAAGCTCTGCATTATAATTATCCTCATCCATCGTTACACATTCAGCAAAAGGTACTGCACTAGATGACACCGGTTTAACCATCCCAACAGCAAATCCATCATCTACAGCCATGGCCCCTAATAGACCCGTTACAAAGGTCTTTCCTACATCTGTATCTGTACCAATTATAGAAATACCTAACTGCTTCATTCTTGACTCCTCTCAAGCGAACACTTAGCATCGCATAGGTTAACTAATCCATATAAACAGGTTTACAATCTAACTACAATATACAGCCAAACAGAATATATAGTCAACCTATTATTACGCTTAAGGTTAACTATGATAGGACTATATGGTGCCCAAATACATCAGTGGGAGCCAGATTAAAAATCACAGAACCTAGCTCATCGCTCCATAGTAAACTAAGTCGCTCTTTACTAGGTTCTGTGAGCTCTATGGCTATACTTATGTAATAGTCCCATATAGTCCTATCATCAACCTTAAATGCGAAAATAATAGATTAGCTATAAAAAAAAGATGCTCAAATACCTGAGTATTTAAAGCATCCTTTCTATATCTTTTATCTCTAATCTATCCTTGTTTATTATCCTCCAAAAAGCTTTTTACGCACATCATCAGCATTTTGCATTATAGACTTCTCATCAACCTGATAATGTCTTGCTAAAAGAACTGATTTATTAATAGCATCGTCAGAATTTTGCGCATCACTAACAGCCTGTATATAGAGCATATTCGTCTTATGTTCTTCTAAAAGCTCATCATAGAATAACTTAAATTCTTCATCAAGTTTTACTTGGTAATTATTAATCCGATCATAAAAGGCAGCAATTTGTTTCTTTTCAAAATCAGTAAGAACCTTATCTGTAATCCATGATTTAACATGCTTCCAAAGTGCTTTTAATATAGGCTTAACAAATATATAAAGTTCTTTAAGAACTAAATAGATTAATCTAATCCATGCAATCAGATTCATTCTTAAAAAGATTAAAACTGCATTACCACCACCACGAATAACTGCATCAGCACCATCAACAAGACACATAGCGCCCGTACTAATAAGTAACATCCAGCGTAGCGTTTTGTCTTTCATGCTAGGTAAACATTCACGCCAAGGTAACTTATACTGAAAGTGTCTTCGAATTACATAAAATGCTCTTATCATCAATTCATTAAATAATACTGGCACAGCCATAGCAAGGCCATGTCTGAAATCGTATCCCTCTTGGAATACTTTTACCATTACAGTAGCAAAATCATTTAAATGCTTTCCAACCTGAAATTGACCTACATTAATAAATTGAAATAAATTCATAAATGGAATTGGTAACCCACTACCTCTTCCACCATTACCTCTACTACCTGATGAACCTGCGATATCAGATAATACGTGCCCTAACCAATTAACAAAGCCCGAAAATAACTTTGCAATAAAGTTACTACCCTCCAAACGAAAATCACTATCAGTAGTATCTACTCTAATGAGTTTACCATCAGACACATAAGTTGCTGTATTTGTGAACTGATCTAATATTGAAAAAAACAACCCTATAGGATCTGGACTATGGCCCAAAGACTTAATATGGTGATTAATAGTAGCCATGTTAAATGCTCCATTAACATCCACTGAACTTCTATGGTCATAATTAACCTTAAAATTACGTTCAAAATAACCTATAGCAGATGCTATATTATTTTCTTGTCCAGATTTTGGATTCCATCCTGATAACTTTGCAGCCTTTTTAACTAAATCATCAACTACATTATCTGCCATTTTCGTCAACGCACCAGTATCGGGTACTCCGACAAAAAACACGTCAATGAGACCAGCCATCAAACCTGACATACCTGCAAACATAGCATCATAACGATCAAAGGAAATATCCTCAACATGTTGGGCTATATCATCATATTGATACTCATTTATTACATTAGTTAATGCTAATGTACTCATAATTTAATAAACCACCATTTACACTAAATAAACTTAACAATTAATTTCAGTCTTAATCTTAATACTAGGCTACTTTCTCATTCAACATTTTTGCCATTACAGATGCAATATTAGCTGCAGATCCAACATCTTTCATTTCGCTCTCAGTAAGTTCAGTCCAATGACTTTTTTTACCTAAATTAAAATTATCTACAATATAAGAGAAAACGCCCTCTTGTTTTTCCAATTCTTTACAATGTAATTCAACTTTAGTAGTTAGTGCTTTTAGTTTATTCTTTTCTTCTTTTAATTTTTCAATCTGCTCAGTTGCTTTTCTAGCAATCTCCTTATTCTTACTATTAGCCATAAAGCCACCAATAGCAAGTGCTGCTCCACCAACAGCCCAACCAACAGGTCCTGTTGCAGCTATTAATGCACTACCACCCGCAATACCACTACCGCCAGCAGCAAGAGCGCCTCCACCAAGCCAAGCCAATGCAGCATTAGTAGCTGCAGCACCGGATAATGTCGCAATGGCAGTACCAGTTGACGCAGTACCAAAGGTAGTAGCTATAGCCATGGCGGCAGTAGGCCCAAATGCTGCAATACCCGCACCTGCAGCAACACCTGCTCCTGTCAAAGTACCAAAATTCTGATTATCAACTTCACTTTCCAATTTTTTCAATTCATCATCAAATTTATTTAATTCAGTTTCAATTTGTTGCAACTCTATTTCAATATTATCTGGTTTTCCACCAATTCTTTCGATTTCATCATGAAACTTTTTAACTTTGTCTTTTATTTTTAATTTACTATTATGAAATCCCTCTAAAGTGTTAACAGTTGATGCCAACTGTTCATCATATACCCCCTTTTCTTTCTTCAAACTAGAAAGTGCTTCTTTTTTCAAACTATTATTAAACATATGTCCCCCTATAAACAAATAATAAATCAATACTGTTAGTATTCTATCAACAAACCTTTAACTTTCATCTTTATTTCATAAATAACTAGTTAACTCTTCATTATTTATTCATAAACAAAGCTTGTTAATCAATATTTTAAATTGATATATTTTGATTTTGCGAAAGGAAAATATTTATATTCCCAACAAAGAACATTATTAAATAGAACCTAAAAAGAGTGATAACTAACCGGTTAGTTCCTTAGCTCACTTTGGAGCGTAGAGGTTAGTCCTCACTCTTTTTACCTAAATGTAGTTATGTATAGGGGCCCCATTAATTTCTCTTTCCCCTCTTGATGCAGCGAAATTACGCTAAATCGTTAATAAACATTCAGATTTGATGGGACTAATTCATAGGTACAGTTAGAAAAAGGACGAGAACTAACCGATTAGCGACTTAGCTCGCTTTGGAGCGTAGAGGTTAGTTCTCGTCCTTTTTCACTTAAATGTACAAATCAACTTGGGCCCCATCAAATCAAAGGTTATATTTCGATGTAACGGAATTCGCCTGTATCAGGATCCATCATGCCACCATAGAATCCCATTCCTTTTGGAAATAGAGGATGATGACGTAAAAAGTTAACCGTATAAATTACATTGTCTTCAGAGATATGGAAACGATCCATCCAATCAATAAGACCTGGCTCAATCATACGAACCGCATCTTCACTGATTCCTTTTTCTTTCATGGATTCCATGAATGTTGTAGCAGAGAAGTCAATCATACCACAATTTTCATGGCCGATGACTAATACGTCTTCAATACCCATACCATAAGTAGCAACAAGCAAGCTTTGTACAATATTATCAATAGGTTGTGTTACACTATTACCGGCTGTCTTTATGACAATAATTTCACCACGGTTAAAACCTAATGCTTCTTCTAGCATACATACTAAACG
>CAKPXR010000061.1 GCA_934202215.1 uncultured Veillonella sp. | reverse complement strand
ACCTCAGGATGGTTTTTTTCGCCTAAAATCACTAATGTCATGCCATCTTCAATGACAGACTTAGCATCTTGTTGTGCTTTTTTTACATGAGGACATGTAGCATCTAAAATATGTAAGCCCTTTTCTTCAGCTTCAGCATAAATAGCAGGACCTACACCATGAGATCTGATAATCATAGTTCCTTCATCGATATCAGCAACCTCTTGGATCGGGCTTACACCTTTACTTTCTAAGCGCCCTACAACTTGAGGATTGTGAATGATAGGACCTAATGTATAACTTTTACCCTCACTATTGGCGGCTTCATCAGCCATTTCAACAGCTCGTTTTACACCATAGCAAAAGCCGTGGTTTTCAGCCAAAATTATTTCCATAAAGTCTCCTCTATACGATTTTCATGATAAGAATCTATCATGCGTTGGATTTCACCTTTCACACGATCATTAACTTCTTTTATTGCTTCCGGTGTAGGCTTTGCTTTACTTACAGGAACTTGTTTACCAATAATACATGCGACTTGATTTTTCTTCATATTATGAGATCCAATAATCGCAACTGGTGTAATGCCAATACCCGTACGCAACGCAATGGATGCGGCTCCGTCATGGAATCTACCAAGTTTTCCACTCTTTTGTCGATTCCCCTCTGCAAATATACCTAGCACCTTATTATCTTTCAATAAACCTAATGCATGACGAATAGCCACCTTATCAATAGCTCCACGATTTAGAGGAAACGCACCAAGCCAAGTACAGAAAAATCGAGAAATAGGATTCACAAATAACTCCTGCTTTGCCATAAAGTGCACGTGTCTTGGTAATGCATACCCACAAATAGGGGGATCATTATTACTCAAATGATTTGGTACAACAATAACGGGACCTTCCATAGGGAAGTTATCACGACCGTATACCTTTAATCCATATCCGACTTTATAACGCAACCAAAAAGCAGTACGCCAAAGCCATGTAGAAAATTTATTCATCTTAGATTCGCTCCTGTACTAGATGCAATATATGTTCCACTGTTTCATCAAATGTCATATTACTAGAATCCACAATAATGGCATCCTCAACACATACAAGTGGAGATTCATCACGATTTTTATCCATTTCATCGCGACTTTCTACGTTCTTTTTAATGTCTTCTAATGGTTGTTCGTTAGAAGTACCTTGAACTTCAAGCCATCTACGTTTAGCTCGTGCATCTACAGAAGCAGTTAAGTAAATTTTCAATTCTGCGTCTGGTAGAACAACAGAACCTATATCTCGTCCATCTAAAATAACACCACCAACAGCTGCCATTGCTTGTTGACGTTCAACTAAGTATTCACGTACTCCTTTATAAGAAGCAATGGTTGATACGTTCTCATTGATTTGTTGTTGTCGAATTAGATTTGTTACATCTTGACCTTTTACAAATACCTTACAAGCACTTGCCGTAGGCTCTAGTGTTAAATCTAATGAAGGGAGTAAAGCCTCAACTTCCTTTTGATTGTTAACATCTACGTTACTATCAAGAACCGCCCACGTAACACCTCGATACATAGCACCTGTATCAATATATAAATAACCTAATTCATTAGCCACTACCTTTGAAATACTACTTTTACCAGCCCCTGCAGGACCATCAATAGCAATGGCAATTTTTTTAGTATTCATAATAACCTCTATTCTTCATCACCATGTACAGCATGCATAGCCGCTACATAACCAGTGGAAAAAGCTGCTTGTAAATTATAGCCACCTGTAAAGGCATCAATATCCAATACCTCACCGGCACCATATAAACCTTTCACTAATTTAGATTCCATTGTTTTTGGACTAAATTCTTTTAACGAGATTCCCCCGGCTGTAACAATGGCTTCTGCCACCGGACGCAATTCCTTAACGGTTAATGTCATATGTTGTAATACATGACATAAACGCAAACGTTCTTCTTTTGTGATTTGATTAATTGGTTTACTTGGATCTAATTCAGCAAGCTTTATAACAATAGGGATAAGATTTACCGGCAGCAAATCTTTCATCCCGTTAGCCAATTGTTTCTTAGAATATAAATCAAAATCTTTTTGTAAACGCTTATCTAATACTTCTGCCGTTAATGCAGGCTTAAGATTTATTTCAATGGTAATTTGAGGGTTTTTCTTACGCAATAATTTGCCTACCGTATGACTTAACGACAAGATAGTAGGACCGGTAAGTCCGAAATGGGTAAACATCATTTCCCCAAATTGCTTAGCCTGTACCTTATTGTTTGAAATAACAGATACCTCAACATTACGAAGGCTAAGACCCATAATATCCTTCACCCATGATTCCTCTGTTACTATTGGCACCAACGATGGTCTAATATCCGTAATGGTATGCCCTATTTTCTTAGCTAAAGTATATCCATCACCAGTAGAACCAGTTAAAGGATATGAAGCACCACCAGTACATATAATAGCAGCATCACAAGCATATTGTTCCTTATCTGTTGTAACCCCTACTACTCGATCATCTTTTACAGTAATAGATGTAACAGGTTCATTCAAATGAACTCTGACATTATATTTTTTAAGGATTTTCATGAACGTATTACGTACTTCTAAAGCGGAATCAGATTCAGGGAATACGCGCCCGCCACGTTCTACCTTAGTTTTCAACCCCCAACTATGCAATAGTTCAAGCAAGTCTTCATTACTAAAGCGTTCATAAGCACCGTAGAGGAACTTGCCATTACCTGGCGTATTTTTAATGAACTCGGTCATATCTGCATTATTTGTAATATTACATCGACCTTTACCGGTGATGCCCATCTTCTTACCAACCATATTCATTTTTTCAAGTAATATGACACGAGCACCTTCACGACCTGCTATAACAGCTGCCATAAGACCTGCCGCACCACCACCAATGACTATGATTTGTTTCATTTCTTATCAGTCCCCAATGCTTTAAGAGCTTTAACCTCTCTAATAGTAAGTTGACGAGAAGCACCACGTTTTACACCGCCCAATGTGAGACCTGCATAAGCAATACGTTTTAAGTTATGAATGCGATACCCAAAGTGTTCAAACATACGACGAACTTGACGATTACGCCCCTCATGAATTGTAATCTCTACTTCATGAACGCCGTTATGATCATCAAAACCTAAGTCTACAATTGTAGCAGGCGCTGTCATTCCGTCTTCAAGTTTTACGCCATTGGCAATGACTTGTAAGTCTTCATCGCGAACCCGACCTTTGATACGCACTTCATAGGTTTTTTCTACACCTTTAGATGGATGTGTTAAGTTTTGTGC
Source organism: uncultured Veillonella sp. (assembly GCA_934202215.1). GTDB lineage: Bacteria > Bacillota > Negativicutes > Veillonellales > Veillonellaceae > Veillonella. The sequence goes on along the minus strand of CAKPXR010000061.1, from coordinate 4,337 downwards.
TAATTCACCATCATTGGTAAGTAATAATAAACCTTCAGTATATAAATCAAGACGACCAATAGGATAAATGCGTTTAGATTCGTTTTTGATATAATCTAAAACAGTTTCTCGACCTTGAGGGTCAGATACAGATGTAATGACGCCCTTTGGCTTATTTAATAAATAATATACAGGTTTTTCTTGCGCCAATAATTGGCCATTAACCTTAACCTTATCTTTTTGAGGGTCAATTTTAACGCCCAGTTCAGTTACCTTGCGGCCATTAATCTGAACTTTCCCCTCCGTAATTAATTCTTCTGCCTTACGTCGTGATGCAACACCACAACTAGCAATAAATTTTTGTAATCGTTCCATATTATCCTTCTGTTTCCGAAACTTCTTGATGTAAAGCTTCAATAGATTCTACACCAGCACTTCTTAAAAACTCGTCGGTTGTTCCATAAAGAATAGGTCTTCCTACAGTGTCTTTATGACCTAATTCAGCAATAAGAGATCGAGTGAGTAATTGTTTAATAATCTTATCGCTATTTACACCGCGGATTTCTTCAATTTCAGCTTTAGTTATAGGTTGTTTATAGGCTATAACAGCTAATGTTTCCATCGCTGCATTAGATAATTTATCTTCTCGCTTACGTATATGACCTACATAATCAGCGCATTCCATAGCACTGACTAACTCAACACCAGCCCCTGATACTCTCAATCGGATACCTCGATTTTGGTCTTCAAGCTCACGTTGTAATGTTTCTATATAGTCCTGTACTTCCTCTGTTGAAAGTCCAAATACTTCTTCAAGCATATCTATTGATATAGGCTTTGCCGATGAAAACAATACGGCCTCTAAATGCATTGTTGGTAAGCTCATATAGCCCCCTTTCTATACGATACCTTCTAAGGCTGCAGTGAATACAATATCATCCTCTTCATAGCGCATTTCCATGATTTGTTGTTTCAACAATTCTAAAACAGCCATAAAGATTGTTACCATACCACTCTTTGTTTCAATTGCTACTAATAACTCTCTAAAGTGTAAACTTTCACCACGATGTATACGACTAGATAAAGACAGAATCATATCCTCTAAGCTATAACTGTCTTTTTCAACCTTCACTTCACGAATAGGTTCCTCTTCAGGTAATTCCTTAGCTCGCTTTAAGGTTTGATAAAAAATCTCGTATAATTGGGAAAGTTCTAAATTATATACATTATCTAATCCAAGTATGCTTGTTTCTTCAGGTCTACTAAATATATTGGCAGAAATAGCTGTACGCTCCATTAATAGAGCTGTAAAATCTTTGATTTTCTTAAACTCTACTAATTTTGCTACTAATTCATCACGTGGATCCTCAGCTTCATCTGGCTCAGGTTCAGCTTTAGGCAGTAACATACGCGATTTAATCTGCAATAAGGTAGATGCCATTACAAGAAACTCACTACTATAATGAATATCAAAGTGATTCCAATTATCTAAATATTCCAAGTATTGACTCGTAATTTCAACGATAGGAATATCGGTGATTTCTATTTTATGTTTTTCAATGAGGTGTAAAAGCAAGTCTAAAGGACCTTCAAAAACATCTAATTTATAATTATAATCTCCCATAAACCCCAATCCTTAGAAAATATACTTTAACTATATAATTATAAAGCATTTATAGTAGTACTTTCAAATAATTGTTTTTTTTACAGTCATCTGCTATCTTTATTATAGTAATTATTATATATTATAAAAAAATTTATTTTGTATTCCTACAAAAGGGGATTTATTATGTTATCTAGTTTAAAGCAAATTGGGAGAAACCCCATCTTTCGCTTTGGTATCATTGGTATTGTTTTATATATAGCTCTATTTTTCATCTACGAACCGATTACACTAGGTCTAGATGTTGAAGATATAACGATTTTAGCAGTACCAACAATTGTAGGTACTTTTTTATTTCAATACTTCATGGGTTGTACCGTTTTTCATAGGCCATTTTTAGGGTATGGCTTAGTCGGTATTCTTTGGGCTCTTACATTCCCACTCCTTTTCCACTGGTCCTATGTTAAACCTTTATATTTTTATGAATTCGCTAATGACTTCTTATTTGGCCTACTCATTTTTATGAGCTTATCTGGAATTCAATTCTTACTAAACCAAACGAATCGCCTTCATAAAACCACATCATTAATCATGGCAATCATTAGCATGATATTAAGTCTTATTCCATTCTTACAAATTGGATACTACTTAACTACATGGCATTGTTTAACGCCAGCTAGTTTACTAGCAGTATATATGACGAACCCTGAGGAAGCCTTTGGTTTCTTAAAAAATGCGGCCGGCATTCCTGGTCTTATCGCTGTTGGTATTGGTCTAGTAGCTTGGACGTATCTACTCTACTGGTCTAATCTAGGAATGAAAGCAGTAGTAAACTTAAATACTACACGACCTATGCGTTCTACATTGCTCATTGCATCTATAATAGCATTCTTAGTATATGTACCATTCTTCTTATTCCCTAAAACATGTATTGTAGCAAACTGGATTGCCGCTGGCGATTATGTAAAACAGATGCAACAATATAATGATAACCATCATTTAGTTTTCGATTCCTTCAATTTAGATACAAAGGAAACCTCTGCCAATAAAACACCAGGTACGATTATATTAGTAATTGGTGAGTCTAGTTCTCGTGATTATATGAAAGTATATAATCCAAACTTCCCTTATGACGATACACCATGGCAAGGTAATATGCGCTCTGATAATAAAGATTTTGTTTTCTTTGATAACGCATACTCATCCTATGTGCAAACAGTACCTACCCTAGAACGCGCTCTATCCGAACGCAATCAATATGATGACAAACCATTCCTTGATTCAGCAAATATCTTGGACGTAGCTAAAAAAGCTGGATATACCACTTCTTGGTTTAGTAACCAAGGTGTATTTGGTGAATACGATACAGCCATTTCTCTAATGGCAAAAACGGCAGATACCACGAAATGGTCTCACGAATCATATGCATTCTCTGACCGCTATGATGAATCTCTATTGCCTTTATTAAAATCTGTAGATCCTACAAAAAATAACTTTATCGTTATTCATATCATGGGTAGCCATATTTATTATAATGACCGTTACCCTCATGAATTCAGTAAATGGAAACAAGGCCCATATCCAGATGGCCAAGAAGCATATGCTAATAGCCAACTATATACTGATTGGTTATTACAGCAAATCTATACATATGGTAAGGAAAAATTAAACTTACAAGCTATGGTGTATTTCTCTGACCACGGTGAAAGTTTAGATAAATCTCATAACCCAGATACATTTGACTTTGTTATGACTCACATTCCATTCTGGATTTATTTATCTCCTCAATATCGTGCAGCGTATCCTCAAACTGCAGAGGAACTTACTAAGCACGAACATCAATACTTTACAAATGATTTACTATATGATACATTAATTGGTCTCATGCATGCACCTAATCAACGTTATGATGTAACACGAGACTTCAGTAATGGTAAGTATCGATTTAATTTACATAACCTTACTACCTTACTAGGGGAACAACCATTAACTAACGATCCTGTAAATGAAGGTAAATAATCTGGACTATTTTTTGTACTGAGTTAAGCTTATTAATATGTAATGATAGCCAGTTAAGGTTATAGTAAAATAATAAAAAACAAAAAGAGATGAGTTAAAACTCATCTCTTTTTTTGTTCTATTAATAGATCAATCTCATCTTCTGTATACACTTCAATATTATTCTTTAATAAAGCCTCTACAGTGCATCCATAACCATCCCGTAGGGTTTTACTAAAGGTGCCATCATAAATGCGCTTATAACCACAACTAGGACTTTTTGCTTTCATTAGTGCCTGCTTACACCCCTGTTTAATTGCTATATGTAAAGCAATTTGAGCTCCTTTGAGAAATTCTGTGGTTACATCAGTCCCATTAGCCGTACATATACGTTCTCCTTGTCGCTCTGCAGGATCACGCGGTGTACTAAGTCCACCTAATACTTCTGGACATACAGATACAAGATCAAAAATATCCTGTAACAGTGGTAATTGTTTTATAAGATTATCTTTTCCATCATAACGACAGGATGAACCACATAAGCATTCACTAATTAACAATTTCGGTTTCTCATTCATAACTTTATTAACCATATGGAATCATATTTAAAAATATTCCATTCTAATAATAAACTCACACTCATATTGTAGATTATATACATTTAAAATTGTGATTTACAAAAGAAAAAAAGACTAACCGAAGTTAGTCTTAATTGGTGCCGAGGACCGGAATCGAACCGGTACGGTTGTTTCCAACC
>CAKPXR010000060.1 GCA_934202215.1 uncultured Veillonella sp. | reverse complement strand
TCCGTGATGATATAGGGGCCGTAGCGGAGCGCAAGGATGATGTGAGCCAATATGTGCTCGGTCTATGTCGTAGCCGCCAATACACAAAGATTTCTACACCGCTTGTGGAGTACAAGGATGTATTTAATGGCTATGCAATGGGGCGCGGTCAGCATATGTACGAGTTCATGAATAGTTCTGATGAGTCCGTCGTAATTCGTCCTGATTTGACCATGCCTATCGGTCGTTTTTTGGCGACTACCAATATTGAACTACCTCGCACGTTTTATTATTTAGGCGATGTGTTTATGAAAAATAAAAAGCACCGTGGCGATGTGAACCAAGTAACGCAAGGCGGCATCGAGATGGTAGGCTATGAAGGCATTGAAGCCGAGCAAGAGTGCTTTGCTATCATAAAAGAGGTAAACGAAACGCAACTTCGTAATAATTTACTATTAGAAATTGGGGATGCGCGTTTCTCCCGCGCTATTACTGATGCTCTTGGCCTTAGTGATAAAGAAAAATCTGAGCTCCTCGATGCTTTGTTTACTAAATACTTGCCACGCTATAACGAGTTGATTTCTGATTTTAAAAATAGTGCGTTATATCCGTTCTTAACTGTATGGCCTCGCTTGTTTGGTACGGTCCGAGATATTAAGGATGAGCTTAATCAAATCATCTTGCCTGCAGCGGCGCAACGCATTTTAGACAATCTCGTAGATATGGCTAACCAAGTGGCTCAAACAGGCCAGCAGGTTCGCATCGACGTGTCTACAGAGCCACTTCAATCCTATTATACAGGGCTTACTTTTAGAGGCTATGTGGATGGCGTATCCCAATACATCGTCAGTGGCGGCCGTTATGATGGTTTACTATCTAGCTTTGATGGTACACCGATGCCTGCGGTGGGGATGGCTTTCAACATCGATGTCTTGACCGATGTGACCTTGAATGGTAAAAGCAACAATCAAGACAATGGTAAATTGCGTATCGCTCTTACAAAGGGCCGCGTAGAGAAAGATTTCATTCCTCTCTTGGAGTCCTGTGGCGTAGACTGTGAGCCATTACGGAACAAGGCGCGTAAGCTCATCATTCCGTTGGGCGATTCTATTGAGGTTATCCTCGCTAAAGGCCCTGATGTAACGACATACTTGAAAAATGGTGTGGTAGACCTTGGTATCGTTGGTAGTGACGTATTAGATGAACAAGATGATACAAGCTATGAAATGTTAGATTTACAAACTGGTAAATGCCAATTTATCTTGGCTTCTTTGGCAGGCTATGATCCTAAAGAAGGTCGTCGCCAACGTATTGGTACAAAGTACCCAACCATTACGAAACAGTACTTTGGTGCCCAAGATGTGGAAATCATCAAAATTGAAGGCTCCGTTGAGTTAGCACCTCTCGTAGGGCTGGCTGATGCCATCGTAGATATTACTGAAACTGGTACAACCTTACGAGAAAATAATTTAGAAATTTTCGACTGGTTACAAAAGATATCTACTCGCTTAGTAGCTAATCCATTAGCGCTAAAACAAAAGAGAAACACTATTTTTAAACTTATAGATCAGCTTTCAGAAGCCATTAATAAATAAGAGATAGAACTGATACTAGGAATAAGATAGATAGGAAGAAGGATAAGACATGAAAATTTATAAGGAATCATTAGATGCGATGCTCAGTATCGTGCGAGAATATACTCAACAAACTACAGATATGGAAATTGAACGCCGCGTGTACGATATCATCGACGATGTGCGCACCAATGGTGATGCGGCATTAAAGGCCTATTCTGAAAAATTTGATGGTGTATCCATCGAAGATTTCAAGGTGCCTCAAGAGGAAATCGACGCTGCTTATGAGTCCTTATCTGATGATTTGAAAGCCGCTTTATTAAAGGCAAAGGCTAATATTACTGAGTTCCACAGCCGTGAAATTGAGCAAGGCTTTGTGGACATGGACACACCGGGCATCATCCGTGGTCAAAAGGTAATTCCATTGGCTCGCGTTGGCCTTTACGTTCCTGGCGGCACAGCAGCCTATCCTTCTACCATTATCATGACGGCCTTGCCAGCTAAGATTGCAGGCGTTAAAGAAATCGTTATGGTTACACCTCCTCAAAAGGACGGCATCAATCCTGCTGTATTGGGTGCAGCCAAGCTTGCTGGCGTTGATGCAGTATACCAAGTTGGTGGCGCTCAAGGTGTAGCGGCCCTTGCGTATGGTACGGAAAGCATTCCAAAGGTGGATAAAATCGTAGGACCTGGCAACATTTACGTAGCCACTGCAAAACGCCAAGTGTTCGGCCAAGTTGATATCGACATGATTGCGGGCCCAAGTGAAATCGGCGTTATTGCTGACGATAGTGCTAATCCAGTTCACCTTGCAGCGGATCTTTTGTCCCAAGCGGAACATGATCCTCGTGCACGCGCTATTATGGTTACCACTAGTGAAAGTTTAGCAAATGCCGTATCCGATGAGGTAGAACGCCAATTAAAATTGTTGCCTCGTGAAAACATCGCTCGTCTAGCTATTGAAAATAACAGTTATATTGCTGTTATGGATAGCATTGAAGATATGTTTACAGTCATGAACGAAGTAGCGCCAGAGCATTTGGAAATCCAATTGCCAGATCCAATGGGCTACATGAGCCTCGTTCAAAATGCAGGCTCCGTATTCCTTGGTGCTTATGCATCTGAGCCATTAGGCGACTATGTAGGCGGTACAAATCACGTGTTACCTACCAGTGGTACTGCACGCTTCTCATCTCCACTTGGTGTATATGATTTCGTAAAACGTACATCCTTTACACAATTCACAAAAGAACGATTAGAAGAAGTGGCAACACACATTACTACATTAGCTCGTACAGAAGGTCTCGAAGCGCATGCTCGTGCCATCGAAGTACGTTTTGAAAAATAGCTTATAAAGAATAGTAGAAAATAGAATTGGCATCTATATTTATATATATATTTAAAATATAGATTGAATACTAATTATAAAAATAGATTTAAGGTACAGAGGTCGTTATGATACGCACAGGTACGGTGCAACGCACCACTCAAGAAACAGATATTACAGTAGAACTTACCCTTGATGGGGCACAAACGAGCTCCATCTCCACAGGAATTGGCTTTTTTGACCACATGTTGACGCTACTCGCGAAACACGGACGTTTTGGCCTTGTCGTAGAGGCAAAGGGCGATACCTACGTAGATGCTCACCACACTGTGGAGGACATCGGCCTGGCATTAGGTCAGGCCTTGGTGAAAGCATTAGGCGATAAGGCTGGCATCGAACGTTACGGCGATGCGTGGGTTCCTATGGACGAAGCGTTAACACAAGTTGTCATCGATTTGAGCGGTCGTCCGTACCTCGTATTCCAAGGCGAATGGAGCACTCCTGTTCTAGGCGGCAACTTTGAAACAGAGCTAGTAGAGGATTTCTTCCAAGCTCTTGCTATGAGTGCTGCTATGAATTTACATGTTCGTAATCTATATGGTCGCAATACGCACCACATTATTGAAAGCATGTTTAAGGCTACAGGCCGTGCATTGCGCAAGGCAGTTACGATTAACCCAGATATTCAAGGGGTAAACTCTACAAAGGGCGTTATTTAATATAGTCATTGAATAAAGGAGAACCTATGATTTTTCCAGCTATAGATTTACAAGATGGTCGCAGCGTTCGCCTCTATAAAGGTGACTTCGCACAGGAAACAGTAATTAATCCTGATCCAGTAGACCAAGCAAAACAATATGAAGATGCCAAGGTTGGGGCGCTACACCTCGTCGATTTAGACGGTGCTAAGGCGGGGAAACCTGTTAACGTAGACATTGTAAAAGCAGTGCGTGAAGCTTTCACAGGCATTCTTGAAATCGGTGGAGGCATTCGAGATAAAGAGGCTGTTGACCTCTATTTAGGTTTAGGTGTAGACCATGTTATCTTAGGCTCCGTAGCCCTCAAAAATCCAGAGCTTACCAAACAAGTGATTGCTGAATATGGTGCAGAGCGTATCGTCATCGGTGTAGACGGTAAAAATGGTAAGGTCGCTGCTGAAGGTTGGCTCGATCAATCTGATGTGCCTATGGCGGATTTAATCGGCGCTATGGTTGAAGGCGGCGCAAAGTACTTCATCGTTACCGATGTGGACCGCGATGGCACTATGCAAGGCGCTAACGAGGACTTGCTTGGCAATTTGCAAAAAGAATTCCCTACGGCACGCATCGTTGCATCTGGTGGCGTTCGTAATTTAGAAGACATTAAATCCCTTGAAGCCAAAGGTGTTATGGATAGCATCGTTGGTAAGGCTTTGTATGAAGGAACGATTACATTAGAGGAAATTGCCGGGTACAATCAACGGTAACTATATTGATGATGATATATTGGGCATGACCGATGAAATAGATTGATAACACTTAGTGGGGAGTAGAATTATGTTAGCGAAACGGATCATTCCGTGCCTAGATGTAGATGATGGGCGCGTTAAAAAAGGGGTTAACTTTGTTAATCTCATTGATGTAGGTAGCCCCGTAGATATTGCGGCCTCCTATGAACAGCAACAGGCTGATGAGTTAGTATTCTTAGATATTACGGCTACTGTTGATGCACGGACCACCATGCGCGACGTGGTGCAAGAGATTTCCTCTCAAGTATTTATGCCTCTCACCGTTGGTGGCGGTATCAAGAGTATTGAGAATATGACGGCTTTGTTGAAAGCTGGTGCTGACAAGGTATCTTTAAACTCGGCAGCTCTTGCTAATCCTGAACTCATCACCGAAGGAGCTCAAAAGTTTGGTAACCAATGTATGGTAGTAGCTATCGACGTAAAAACAGATGAAGAAACTGGTGAATGGTACGCTTATACGCACGGCGGTCGTAAGCGCACTGAATGGAAAGCCCTTGATTGGGCTAAGGAAGCTGTCTCTCGTGGAGCAGGGGAATTGCTCGTAACGAGCATGGATAAGGACGGCACTAAATCTGGCTTTGATATCAAACTATATAAGGCCATTGAAGCCGTAGTAGATGTACCTATCATCGCATCTGGCGGGGCCGGCAAGGTTCAAGACTTTATAGAACTCTTTGAACAAACCGGTGTTACTGGTGCACTAGCGGCATCTATCTTCCACTTTGGAGAAATAAAAATTCCAGATCTTAAAAACGAATTACGAGCTCGAGGAATTACTGTACGATAAATATAATTTACATAATTAGAGTATGGTAAACGAATTAAATGCCTCCATTATGGTAAAGGTACTAAATAAAACATTGAATTTTGAAAAGATTACTTGTATTAAGGGATTACTATATGAAACCGGATTTTGAAAAGGGAAATGGCTTATTGCCAACGGTTGTGCAAGACGCAGATACAAAAGATGTGCTCATGGTAGCGTGGATGAACGAAGAAAGCTTTCACAAAACACTAGAGACAAAGGAAACATGGTTTTGGTCTCGTTCTCGCCAAGAGCTATGGCACAAGGGCGGTACGAGTGGCAATGTGCAGCATGTGGTGAGTATGGCCCTCGATTGCGACGGAGATACATTGCTTATTCAAGTTAAGCCAGAAGGTCCTGCTTGTCACACGGGGCGCACAAGCTGTTTCTTTAATGATGTAGATTGGAGTTAGTTATGGCACAACAAACATTGAACGAATTATACGAAATTATTAAAAATCGCAAGGCACAACCTAAGGAAGGTTCCTATACGAACTACTTGTTTGATAAAGGTCTCGATAAAATCTTGAAAAAGGTAGGCGAAGAGGCTACAGAGGTTGTCATCGCTGCAAAGAACGAAGACCCTCAAGAGTTGATTTACGAAACAGCAGATGTGTTGTACCACTTGCTCGTATTATTAGTAGAGAAAAATATTCCTTACGAAGCCATTGAGGCAGAGCTTGCGAGCCGTGAAGGCGTAGTGAGCAAGACTACAGATCGTCCAGAAATTACGAATTTATAATGCACGTTATGGTATGAACTTACATAAGTTCATATGAGTTTTAATAAATGTATTTGCATTGAAATACGTACATATGAGTTTAGACGAGTATATAAACACAAAATGAGTTTGAACGCGTGTATATACGTTAAGAAAATAGTTAGAAAGGATAGCCTATGAAAGAGATAATTCGCACATTGAAACCCTATATACCAGAGGAGCCTGCTGCAGCGGTAAAGGAACGTCTTGGGGTGGACCGATTAGTGCGCTTGTCAGCGAATGAAAATCCATATGGTACATCTCCATTGGTGCGCGAGGCTATCCTTAGCTATGTCACACATAATGATGCTAACTATTATCCTGATGGTAACGCCACTGATTTGCGTTTGAAGTTGGCGGAGTATTGGAAGGTACAACCAGAACAACTCGTCATTGGTGTAGGCCTAGATGAGGTTATCGCTATGGTCAATAAAACATTGATAAGCGCTGGTGACTCCATCGTGGTAAGCGTGCCTGCTTTCTCAGAATATGCATTGAATGGCCTTGTGGAAGGTGCTGAAATTCGTGAGGTTCAAGCTGATTTTGCAACAGGTCACTATGATTTCTCGGCACTGTTGAAAGCAGTAGATAAAACGACACGCCTCGTATGGATTTGTAATCCTAATAATCCAACAGGTACCTATGAGTCTGTTGAAGATATTCGTAAATTCGTAGCTGCTGTACCAAAGGAAACTTTAGTTATAGTAGACGAGGCCTATATAGATTTTGTTACCGCAGTAGCAGTCCCAACAGCGCGAGCATTACTAGATGAATTCCCTAATGTTGCTATTATGAGGACCTTTTCGAAGGCGTATGGTCTCGCTAATTATCGTGTAGGCTATATGATGACGCCTTTAGAACTTGCTAACTATATGCAAACTATACGCTTGCCATATAATCTCAATACTTTATCTCAAGTAGCAGCAGAAGCAGCCTTTGATGATCAAGCATTTTTAACAAGAACTATATCTCAAAATGCAGAAGAGCGGGCTAAATGGGAAAGCTTATTTGATGAATTAGGCATTCACTACTACAAGAGTGAAGCGAACTTTATTTTCTTTGCAGTACCCGATGCGGAGGGCTTAGCCGATGCATGGCTCAAAGAAGGTTATCAAGTACGTCGTGGACAGCGCGAAAATTGGTTACGGTTGACCATTCCTATGGCGCAAGATGGAGATGTTATGCGTAGTGTTCTTATAAAATATATTGGTGAAAGGAGAGCATCATGATTGCTATAATCGATTATGACGCAGGAAATACCTTTAACGTGCAGAAAGCATTGGATTATATTGGTCTTGATGCGGTGCTAACATCTGATGCTGATACGATATTACATTCTGATGGCGTTATATTGCCTGGTGTAGGGGCATACGCATCGGCAGTAGCCGTTTTAAAAGAGCGTGGTTTGGTTGATATAATTCATGAGGTAGTTCGCAGGGAGATACCATTATTAGGTATTTGCTTAGGGATGCAACTATTATTTGACGAGTCTGAGGAATATGGACCAACGCCCGGCTTAGGTATCATTCCTGGCACTGTAAAAGCAATTCCTCACAATCTTGGTTTGCGTGTACCACACATGGGTTGGAATAAAAATATAGTACGTAATCCAGATAGTACTTTTAGTCATATCGAAGGAAAATATACATATTTTGTTCACTCTTATTATGTAGACACAGATTCAAAATATATTACGTCTACTGCTGATTATGGTATTGATGTACCTGGGATAGTGGAATATGGTAATGTCTTTGGAATGCAGTTTCATCCAGAAAAAAGTGGTTCTGTAGGGCTCGATTTATTACGTACTTTTGGAAAAATTACTGCTAGTAACTAGTATCAATATGAATTAAGCATGCTTTTTAGTCATAATGTACTTTCAAAATGAGAAATCGATAATTGACACTTCTATGTTTAGATATACAATATTATTGTAAGTACTAAAAGTTTTGAGA
>CAKPXR010000059.1 GCA_934202215.1 uncultured Veillonella sp. | reverse complement strand
TCTTCGTTGCAAGCTGCTGCATCATCAAAGTTCTTAACTGGTTTATCAGTGAAGAAGATGGTGAACATGGAGCCTACCCGTTGCACTACAACAGGCACATTGTATTGAGCTGCCAAACGTTCAAAGCCTTCACAAAGGGCTATGGTTGCATCTTCTACTTGTTTAAAAATTGTGGGATCACGTTGCAAAATAGATAATGTTGCAAGACCAGAGGTAACCGCAATAGGATTACCACTCAATGTACCAGCTTGGTAAATAGGGCCAGCTGGAGCGATTTGGTTCATAATCTCACGAGAGCCACCAAATACAGCAAGTGGCATGCCACCTCCAACGATTTTACCAAGGCATGTAAGGTCAGGTTTAATATTATAACGTTTTTGTGCACCGCCGCTACTAGCACGGAAGCCACACATAACTTCGTCAAAGATTAACAATGCACCATGAGCCTTAGTTACTTCCCGTAAGGTTTCAAGGAATCCTGGTTCTGGAGGCACGCAGCCCATGTTGCCCGCTACAGGTTCTACGATAATAGCCGCAATAGTATCGCCAATGTCGTCGAATAATTTACGAACCGCATCAGAGTCATTGTACGGCAAGGTAATTGTATTTTCTGCTACACCTTGTGGAACGCCAGGGCTATCTGGCACACCAAAGGTAGCAAGGCCAGAGCCAGCTTTCACCAAGAGTGCATCACTATGACCATGATAACAGCCAACAAATTTCACGATTCGATCGCGACCTGTATAGCCACGAGCTACGCGCAAAGCACTCATAGTCGCCTCTGTACCAGAGTTAACGAGGCGGATAACCTCCATAGATGGCATGAAGGCTTGCACTTTTTTAGCCAATTCTGTTTCTAGTAGTGTAGGCGCACCGTAGCTAGTGCCGCGAGGAATCGCCTCTTGCAAACTCGCAATAACTTCAGGGTTCGCATGGCCCAAAATCATAGGGCCCCAGCTCAACACATAGTCGATGTATTCGTTGTTGTCGATATCATAAATACGACTGCCGCTAGCACTGCTGATAAACGGAGGGTTAGAACCTACACTGCGGTAGGAACGAACAGGGCTGTTTACGCCACCTGGCATATAACGTTTAGCCTCTTCAAAGGCCTTTTCAGATTTACCGAGTTGGAACATGGTTTCTCCTTACTTTTGTAACCATTTAGCAATATCTATAGCATGGTACGTAATGATGATCTTAGCACCGGCGCGCTTCATAGAAAGCATTGTTTCCATAACGAGGCGTTCTTCGTCGATAAGACCAGCTGCAGCAGCGGATTTAACCATCGCATATTCGCCAGACACATTGTATACCGCTACAGGTAATTCATAGCGGTCACGTGTTTCGCGAACGATATCCAAATAGGACAAGGCTGGTTTAATCATGATAATATCTGCCCCTTCAGCGATGTCGAGTTCGATTTCTCTGAAAGCTTCCAAGCGGTTAGCTGGGTCCATTTGATAGGACTTACGGTCACCAAATTTAGGTGCAGAGTTAACGGCACCACGGAACGGACCATAGTAAGCGGATGCGTATTTTGCAGCATAGCTCATAATAGATACATTGGTATAACCTGCCGCATCAAGGGCTTCACGGATAGCACCTACACGGCCATCCATCATATCGGATGGAGCCACCATATGGGCACCTGCTTCTGCTTGGCTTACCGCTACTTTACAAAGCAATGGCAATGTTTCATCATTTAAGATTTCATGATGATCAATCATGCCGCAATGGCCTGTTGTAGTATATTGACACAAGCAAACATCAGCTACCACCAATAGATTTGGTACAGCTGCACGGATGGCTTTGATAGCTTGTTGTACAGGTTGGGACATATCCCATGCAGAGGAACCTTGTTCATCCTTATATGTAGGAATACCAAAAATTTCTACCCCAAGAATACCAAGATCATACACCTCTTGCGCCATTTTTACAGCTTCATCAACAGATAAGTGGTATTGGCCTGGTAATGTATCGATTTCTTTTTTGATACCTTCACCAGGAACGATAAATAATGGATAAATTAAGTCAGTTACGTCGAGTGTCGTTTCACGTACCAAATCACGCATTTCTGGATTAATACGCAAGCGGCGAGGACGGTATGTTAAATCGTACATGTGATCCTCCTAAATGTCCTTTATAATAGCATTGACTAAGCCATCAGTTGTATAAACATCGCTGATGACAGCAGGTTTAAGGCCTGCACTCATAGCTGTAGCAGCTGTGATAGGTCCGATGCAAGCAATCTTAGTATTGCCTAATAGTTTCAATGCATCATCACCCAATAATTGAATTGTATTGGTTACTGTAGAGGAACTTGTAAACGTAATGTAGTCTACAGTACCTGCAGTTAATGCATTTACTAATGTTTCTTGTTGAGATGTGTCTTGTGTAGTTTCATATAAACGCAAGATATCTACATCTATATCGTGATGACGCAAAGAGCGTGGAATTACGTCGCGCGCTACTTTTGGTTGGATGAGCAATACGGAGTCCCCTGCTTTGAGCTCTTCTTCAAGAGCCTTTACAGCAGATTCAGCTTTATAGTCTACAGGAATAATATCTGGAACGATACCATATTTTTGAAGTTCCCGAGCTGTAGCACAGCCAATAGCTGCTACTTTAGAATTACCTAATGCACGTGTATCCTTGCCCTCTTTATAAAGAGCATCGAAGAAGTAGCGAACACCTTCGCCAGATGTGAATACGATGCATTGGTATTGTTTTGTATTATTGATAATACGTTTATCTTCATCAAATAAATCTAATGGAGAAGTTTTAATAGCTGCCGCTTCTACTACGTTAGCGCCTTGAGCAGCCAACTTTTCACGGAATGCACTAGCTTGGGAGCGAGCGCGTGTAACTACAATAGTTTTGCCGAATAAAGGTTTATTATCGAACCATTGTAATTTTTCACGAAGGTTAACTACAGCGCCTACTACGATGATAGCTGGCGCTTTTAGTTGTGCCTTTTCTACGTCTTCTACTACATGTTCAAGGGTAGATACGAGAACTTCTTGAACCGTTTTTGTACCCCAACGAACAAGTGCTACTGGTGTAGAAGCTGGGCGTCCATGAGCCATCAATTTTTCTGCAATGGTAGGCAAGTTACCAACGCCCATTACAAAGCAAAGTGTATCTACTGCTGTAGCAAGGCCTTCCCAGTGAATACCAGATACTGCTTTTGTTGGATCCTCATGACCGGTTACAACAGCAAAGGATGTAGCCATAGCGCGTTGTGTTACAGGAATACCTGCATAAGCAGGTGCTGCAATTGGAGATGTTACGCCTGGTACGAATTCAAATGGTACACCAGCTTCCCCAAGAGCCATCGCCTCTTCACCACCGCGACCGAACACGAGTGGATCACCGCCTTTTAAGCGCGCTACGATTTTTCCTTCTTTACCTTTTTGAACTAACAGCTCATTAATTTCCCATTGGTGCATTGTGTGATCTTTACATTGTTTACCAGCGTAAATCAACTCTGCATCTGGGCGAGCCCATTCTAACAAATGAGCATCTGCCAAATAGTCATATACAATTACATCTGCTTTTTCAATACATTCGCGACCTTTTACAGTGATGAGTTTAACATCGCCAGGGCCTGCACCGATTAGATATACCATACCTGTCATTTTATGATTCCTTCCTCTATGAGAGCATCCACAATATGTTTGCCCCCTTCTTCATATAAGGCTTTTGCAAGGTTTTTACCAAGAATTTCAGCTTTTTTTGCTGGGCCAGAAATTTCTCCTTCGTACACAGTTTTACCATCGAGGGATGCAATCATGGCCTTTAAGGTCAATTGACCTTTATTGATAGTACCATGTACCCCCATTGGCACTTGGCAACCACCATTTAACTGACGCAAGAAGCTGCGTTCCCCTTCAACGGTATAGCGTGTAGCTTCATCGTTAATAGGAGCTAGCATTTCAAGCATTTCCGTATCGTCAGCACGACACTCGATAGCAAGTGCCCCTTGACCAACAGCAGGAATCATTTCATCGGCTTTAAATACTTGGGTAATTTGATCATCTAAGCCCAACCGTTTAAGACCGGCTTGTGCCAAGATAACGCCATCTAGTTTTTCTGTTTCAATCTTGCTCAAACGAGTTTGTACATTACCGCGGATAACCTCGACCTTAAGGTCAGGGCGGACATGTAATAATTGCGCTTGACGACGCAAGCTACTTGTACCGACGCGAGCACCTTGAGGCAATTTATCTAATGTTTTATACACAGGGCTCACAAGCGCATCGTAAGGAACTTCACGAGACGAAATAGCACCTAAAGTAAGTCCTTCTGGCAACTCTGTAGGCATATCTTTCAAGCTGTGTACGGCAATATCAATGTCGCCTTTATGCATGGCCTCTTCTAGCTCAGCAGTAAATAAACCTTTACCACCAACTTGAGCCAGTGGTTTTTCCAAGATACGGTCCCCTTTTGTATTAAAGTGAACTAGCTCGACCGTAATGTTTGGATACAGACGCTGTAACTCTGCACTAATATGTTCAGCCTGCCATAGGGCAAGGGCACTTTTTCGCGTGCCGATTCGAATATGGTCTCTCATGGCCTCAGCCTTCTTTCTCAAGATTAAACATATCTTTGAATAAATCCCAGTACAAACCTTCTTCTTCTGTACCAGCGATTTCGTTGAAGTGAATCATCGGTTCACGCAACATCTTGCGGATAATCATGCGACTCATAGAGTCCATAATGCGGCGCTCCTTATCTGAAATATCAGGCAATTTCGCTAATGCGCGATGTAATTCGCGACGGCGTATGCGTTCTGCCTTTTCCGTAAGCAATGCCATCATGGGACGCACCGTTAAATAACTCAATTTATCTAATAATTCTTCAATAGCATCGTGAATAATAGGCTCTGCATGACGAGCTTCCTCTTCGCGCTGCGCCTTATTCTCTTCTACTACACTTTCAAGAGAATCGATATTAAATAAGTAAATACCGTCCATATCTGCCACAGCAGGATCGATATCACGAGGTACCGCAATATCAATCATAACGATAGGTTCGCCCTTACGAAGAGATGTAATTTTCTTAGCTTCTCGTTCCGTAATAATATAGTGCGGCGCTCCTGTAGATGTGATGAGGATATCCGCATCTTTAGCATAATCTACAAAATTATCGAGCTTAACAGCCTTACCATTAAAGCGATCAGCCAATACTTCTGCCTTTTCAAAGGTCCTATTAGATACGAAAATCGTTTTTACGCCCTTTGCTTGTAGGTGCGTAGCTGTTAACTCACTCATGGTACCAGCGCCTAAGATGAGCACCGTCGCTTCAGATAATGGTTTATCTAAGCTATCCTCAGCGAGGTTAACAGCGGTGTAGCTAACGGATACAGGTGTATTGGCAATACCTGTATTCGTGCGAACCTTTTTACCAACGCCAATAGCGCGTTGGAATAAAATATTAAAAATTGTGCCTGTGCAACCTGCACTATAGGCTTGGATATAAGCCCCTTTTAATTGGCTTAAGATTTGACCTTCCCCCAACACAAGGGAATCAAGGCTTGCAGACACACGGAATAGATGTTCAATACAATCTCGTTCTTCATAGAAGAAGAATGCATCTTCATCGATGTGGTCGGCACCCTTTAAATCCTTTAACACTGCCAACATATATTCTTTAGGGAACTCTACACCTTCTAAGGCCGCGTAAATTTCGGTTCTATTACATGTAGACAAAATAACGCATTCTGCTACACAGTCGAATTCATAGAGACGATTCAGTGCTGAAGCTACCTCGTCCTTATCAAACGAGAAACGTTCACGCACCTCTACAGCGGCACTTCTATGATTTAGACCTAATACCACTAATTTCATGGTCAAGTTTCTCCTCTATAGTCATCCACTCTCCCTTGAGAATGGCTTCAAAAGTTTCTACGGTCAGATGGTCTCGCCAAAATTTCTGTCGAGCCTCTGGAGTAGGAAGCAGTAACTTTACTTCTTCTCTAAATATTTTAAGTCTAGGCATAGCCTTTTGCAACTGACCATAACGATTCATCATATCTTGCCTTACTAGACGATTGATACGGGGTCCCACATTATTAGCGCTAATAGCAATATGTAAATCGCCTAGCTCAAGTGATGAAGGCATAGTAAACCTACACGCTGTGGGGTCATCGCTACGATTAGTCCAAACGCGATATTTTTTCCCCATCTTATATAACGTATCGTTTAATTCGCCATTATCCGTACAGATAAAGAACAAACTGCTCGTTATAATGTGGTGTTCATCATCCTTTGTAAAAGCACGATTACACCAAATAATACGATTGTCCTTTGCCCATTGGTTAATCCTATCAGTTACAGTAGGAGCAATAACGATAATATGACAAGGCTCATCTATAAAGAGCCTCATCCGTCGTTCTGCTACCTCTCCGCCGCCTACGAATAGGATTGTATCTTCAGTTGTAGGTTGAAATGTTATAGATACCATGGCTGTCCTACTATATATAAAAAAATCGGCTTGATGGTCAAGCCGATTTTCAATTGCCTACATAAATCGTTTCAGATAAACGCCGATACGCCCCTTACGAGATGTACCTGTAATGGCTTCTACCTTCATTCGGCCTCGACCACGCATAGAGATAATATCCCCTTCTTTAACTTCTTGGGATGCCCCTTTAGCGGGTTGCCAGTTTACTTGCAATAATCCTGCATTAATAGCACTCACTAATTTAGTACGAGACACACTAAAGCCAGAACTTGCTACCGCATCTAATCGCAAAGAAGCAACTGTAGTGCGGACTTCTTTAATTTTTTCCTCTTTTGGTGCAATATCTGCAAGCTCAATAGCCTCTACAGATACAGAAACCATAGCAATTTTTGTGAAGTTTTGAATCACAAAATCTGCTACACTTTCATCCACCAAAATTTGAGCGCCCCCTTGTTGAACGATAATGTCCCCAAATTTGGAGCGATCGATGCCAAGGCCCATCAAGGAACCAAGTACATCGCGATGGGTAAGCAATCGGAACCGTGGGTCCCAATTTACCTTAAGAGCGCGAATACCCATATCCACAGTACCGTTAAAGTCGCTATCTACAAAGGCGATGCGGATACGTTCCGCCCCTTCATACCCACCGTCTGTCTTAACGATAAGCTGTGGGTAGTTAGCCTTGATTGCATCTGCAATGACAAGGCCTGCAGGGCTCGTAAAGTCCGCCACGCGGTACGGGCGACCTTTTACAACCTGCTCAGCCAAGTCTAGCATGTGGCGAGCTTCCTCACCACTACCACTGGCTTCAAAATATCGTATTAATTTACTAGTATCTGCCAAAATTATTTCCCCAATTCATTTGACCGAGCAAGACATGCTACTACGCCATCTTGGAGAGCACTGCGAAGTCCACCTTTTTCCATAGCACCAATACCAGCAATGGTCGTGCCACCAGGGCTTGTTACTTGATCGCGTAGTACTGCTGGATGATTACCGCTTTCAAGAGCCATCTTACCAGCACCGTACATGGTTTGAGCCGCAGCCTTGATTGCCAACTGACGAGGCAAACCAATGCGAACCCCCGCATCAGCCAAAGCATCAAGAATGACGAACATATAGCCAGGGCCTGCGCCAGATAGTGCACCTAATCGATCCAAATCGGCTTCACTTACCACTGCTACTTCGCCGACAGCCTCAAATAAGGCTTGTACATCGCGACCTAAGTCGGTATTGATATCATCCCCAGCAAGAGCCGTCATGCCTGCACCAATAGAGGCTGGTGTATTTGGCATAGCTCTAAACCAGTTAGCTTGCGGAATCGCTGCATCAAGAGTATCTAGGGTGATACCTGCTGCAACGGAAATCATAACAGTCCCATAAGGCACTTCTTTCAAATCCTCCAATACGGATGGTAACACTTGCGGTTTTACAGCTAATAGGATTGTATTGTACTCATGTACATTAGGCATGGTAGTAAAACCTACTACACCAAGCTCCTCTGTAAGAGCCTTACATTGTTCTTCACGACGCACTAGAATATGAGTGTCGCTTGTTTTCAACACGCCATGCTGTAATGCACCGCGCAATAAAGCGCCACCCATCGAGCCAACGCCGATACATAAGGTTTTAC
>CAKPXR010000058.1 GCA_934202215.1 uncultured Veillonella sp. | reverse complement strand
CAGTTTGTTCAATATCTTTATGTTCCAACATTCTAACCTCCATAGGATAAACATTCTTTTATTTTACCATATTTTGCGTAATACCGCATATCTTTTGAGGTCTTGTGGTATTAGTCGAAATCAGATAAATCAACGCCAGCTTTTTTAAGTTCTTCTATGGCAGATTCTACATCCATTTGTGGCTTTTTATAATTAACTTCTTCATTCACACAAGTTTTTAATGGTTTTTCATGGACACCAGCAATAATATTATCAGCTGTCAAAATAGACATATCATAACGTGTGCGATCTGTATAGGAACCAATATGCGGTACAATGAGACAGTTTTCAACATCTAATAAAGGATGATTTGCCGGTAATGGTTCTGGGTCTGTCACATCAAGTGCCGCATAATCAATTTCGCCTGCTTCTAAGGCGTTAATCAAAGCATCCGTATCAACAATAGGGCCACGGCCGACATTTACAAATAAAGCAGTGTTTTTCATTTTCTTGAAGAATGCTTCATCACACATGTGATAGGTTTCATCTGTTAATGGAGCCATCACACAAACTACATCACTTGTGGCTAAAAGATCATCTAACTCCATATAGGTTGTTTTATGAATTCTATCATCCATACGCTGGTTACGATTATGATATACAACAGTCATACCGAAGGCACGAGCACGACGAGAAATAGATACACCAATAGAACCCATACCAATAATGCCAAGGGTGCGGCGACTCAAATCAAAACCTTTAATATTAGAAGGTCGTTGGGCCCAACGACCTTCTTTTACGAAATTAGCATTTTCCAGAATACGACGACTAGCAGTGGCGATTAATGTAAACGCAAGCTCTGCAACAGTTTCATTTAAAACGCCTGGCGTATTACCGTAAGGAATACCTGCAGCTGTTAATTCATCAATCTTTACATTATCATACCCTACAGCTGCCTGAGCAATAACCTTTAAATTAGGAGCATTTTTTACTAAATCACCATCTACATCTAAAGGTCTTACACACCACAACCCGTCCGCATCAACGAGCCATTCCTTTAATATTTCCCTGGGCATAACTGTCTTTTCAGTCCATTGCCGCACTTCGACATGCTCTTTTAAATAGGCAATAGCATCTTTACGAACTAAACCATTTACAACAACAAGAGGCTTTTTTTCCATATTTATGATCCTTTCAATAGAATTTCGTTTAGTATATTTAATAATTCTAATATTTTATATCGAAATAAATTTACTAAATTATAAGTATATTTTATACTAGAAAGCTATGCTATACAACAAAAAGGAGTAAGGCTTAAACCTTACTCCTTTTATTTAGATTTTTAATTTGAATTATTTCAAATCTGCTGTACAGTTAGGACATTTAACTGCATCAATGTGAATTTCTGTTTTACAGAATTGACATTCTTTTGTTGTAGGTGCTTCAGCAGCTTCCTCTTCTTTCGCGCTTTTCATCATTTTAGCTAATGCACGAACCATCAAGAATACAACAAATGCCAAGATCAAGAATTGAATCAAGTCAGTAATGAATGTACCGTATGGCAATACAGAGCCTGCTGCACGAGCTGTAGCAATATCAGCACCAGCCATGAATGCGTCTTTAGATCCTACGCTTAATGGCAAGTACAAGTTACTGAAATCAATACCGCCTGTGAACAAGCTGATAATAGGCATGAACAAGTTACTTACAACAGAGTTAACCAATGCAGTAAAAGCAGCACCAATAATCATACCAATAGCTAGGTCCATCATGTTACCTTTGAATGCAAAAGCTTTAAAATCGTTCAAAAATTCTTTCATTTCTCACTACTCCTAGATACACTTAATTGAGAATGCGTTAATAACTGTACTAATCATAAAGGAAAGATGAAGAGATGTCAACAATTTTCGATGTAGTTTTTCGAATTTATTTAATATAGTTTTTCATAGTCCTATCTATTATTGTAATAAATCAGTATTTATGCGTACTTTTCGTACCATAAGACATTCCATAATTATTTAATTTTATCCTCTATGACCTTCCCTTCTCGTAAAGGTCCACTTTGCTCTTTGAGTCGAGCCAACATAACAGAGGATACGAACATGGCAACACCAGCGCCTATGGTTTCAATAGACAAGCTTTCACCAAAGAATAGGAATCCATAGAAGGAACTAATAAATACACCAACATATTGTAAGAATTGCGCTACTACAGCATTCGTCGTAACAAAGGCACCAGTCAAGAAAAACTGAGCTACCACGCTAATACCACCAATGGCAAAAATGATTAACCAATCTGTACCTTGAGGCATAACGAGCTTATCAGTAGTAACGAGACCAGCAATCATACCTGTAATCATGAAATACGCCATGATTTCAAAATTACTATGCTTACCTCGCTTAGATATGAGACGAATTGTCGTATACGCTGCAGCAGATAAAGCAGCTCCTAAAATAGCTACTAAGGCAAACCATGTAAATCCAGTGAAACTAAATGGATTTACCATAACCATTACAGCAATAAAGATCAAAAGAAGCCATTTACCGGCCCCTTTAGGTACCCGTTCTTTAAGAAATAAAGCACTA
This sequence comes from uncultured Veillonella sp., assembly GCA_934202215.1. Classification (GTDB taxonomy): domain Bacteria; phylum Bacillota; class Negativicutes; order Veillonellales; family Veillonellaceae; genus Veillonella. The sequence continues at coordinate 5,834 of CAKPXR010000058.1, read as the reverse complement.
AAAATCAGAACGAATATACCTGATGTTTGAAATAAAATCGTTGCATCGGATAACTTTAAATGCACCAAAGCTATAAAGTTACATACCATACCAAAGCCGCCATATAAACCACGCATAATAAGATGGCCTCTATCCTCTTTAGAGAATCTAATACCTTGGGCATACATAACAATGAGCACTGCCACAGTTCCAAACAAACCCCGGAAAAAGGCAATTTCTCCAGATGGAATATTGGAACCTAGCATCTTTACAAACAAATTCATCGTACTCAACAAGAGTGCCGACAACAGTGCATACATAAGACCTTTTTTAGCCATACTACCTCCTATATACTTTTACTATAATATAGCTAAATAGTTACTGACACAAATCATCTAGCTAAATCAGTTTATATACAATGTCTATAAAATAAAATATATGCCGCCCTTCTAAAGAAAGGCGGCATCGTATTATTTAGAGAATGTATCTACAAAATCCAATATTTCTTGTTTCATATTCTCTTTATCAATTGCTTTTGTGAAACGCAATGGTTTAGATTTCAAAGCTTCTAATTGTTTAGGGAATGCTACACCCGTTACAGCAGAGATATTATCTAAGCTTTCATACGGTGTGTCACCCACTTTGATATCCAAAGCCTCACAGATAGCTGTAGGGAATTTGAATGGATGTGCTGTAGATGCGATAATTGTATGACGAGCACCATCTTCAGGATGTTTTTCCAATTCTTTCATGTATGCGCCCATAGCTACCGCCGTATGAGGGTCCATGACATAGCCATAAGAATTGTACACTTGTTCAATGATAGCTTTCGTCTCTTCATCATCTACATAAGCACCTGCAAAATTAGCTTTAACGCGATTAAATTCTTCTTCGTTAACAGTCAATTTACCTGTTGCTTTTAAATCTTTCATCCAACCTGCGGTACGTTCACTATCTTCACCCGAGATATAGTACAAGAAGCGTTCAAAGTTGGAGGATTCAAGAATATCCATAGATGGAGAAATCGTTGTATAGAATGGACGATTCATATCGTATGTGCCAGTTTCAAAGAAATCTGTAAGCACATTGTTTTGGTTAGATGCACAAATTAATTTACCAATAGGAATACCCATTTTTTTAGCATAGTAAGCAGCCAAGATATTACCAAAGTTACCTGTTGGCACTACTACGTTGAAAGCTTCGTCTTCGTGAATAGCACCTTGTGCTACGAGCTCAGCATAGGCATTTACATAGTACACTACTTGTGGTGCTAAACGACCGATATTGATGGAGTTTGCACTGGAGAACATAACTCCTTTCTCAGCCACTTCGTCTGCTGTTGCTTTATCTACAAAGAGATGTTTCAAGAATTGTTGAGCATCGTCAAAGTTACCATGAATAGCAGTTACATTAACGTTCTCACCTTCTTGCTTTTGCATTTGCTCAGCTTGCATAGGACTTACTCCATCTGTTGGGTAGAATACCTGAATATGAGTACCAGGTACATCTTTAAAGCCTTCAAGGGCTGCTTTACCAGTATCACCAGATGTAGCTGTTAAGATAAGAACCTCTTTTTTCTCACCTTCAGCTTCTTTTGCCGCTACTAATAGATATGGGAATAAAGACAATGCCATATCTTTGAAAGCCTGTGTACGGCCATGGAATAATTCTAGTACAGAAACCTTTTCTAATAAGGAATGCAATGGTGCAATATCACGTGTACTAAAATTAGCATCACTATACGCAGAGTTGATCATTTCATTCAAGTGAGCTTCAGAGAAACATGGGAATAGCTTTGCTAATACAACAGATGCTACCTCTTGATAGTTTTTATCTTTCACATCATTGTAAGTTAAGCAGTTCGTAGGGAATAAAGATGGTACATATAGACCACCATCCTCTGCTAAGCCGTGCAACAATGCATATGTTTCATTTACCGCAACGGTACCGCGGGTGCTAGTATAATTCATGGAATACCTCATTCATAACTACAATAGATTTTTACGGGTTTAATGGATTTATTATAGCATAAAAGCGCCCCTAAAAGGAGCGCTTCTATAGAATTAAATGACATTTTTACTCGAATTGTTTACTGCTAACAAAATAGAGAATCACAAACTATAAAAATATACATCAAATAGCTATATCGATTATAACTCGCCTTCTGCAATAGCATCCAATGTGTCAAGAGATGGAATGAAGAATAGCATGCCTGTAATAGGTTTAGAGTAATCGAGCAATTTATCATTTTGCGTAAACATATTGGTAAGCATTGTTTTAGTTACATCCCAGTAACGAGCATAACCGATAAAATAGGTACCACGAATACCTTGACCAGGTTGAGCAAATGGCACATTCATACGAACGATTTTATGTTCTTCATCATCGCGATTATCTTGAGCTACTACATTATGAGCTGCTGGATCTTTTTCATCATCTTCTAATTCAATATCACTGAATTTACGACGGCCGATGAATTTTTCTTGCATTTCTGTAGGAAGTGCACGCCATCCATCAAGATCATGTTCATATTTTTGAGCAAATGCATAAGAACCATTAGTGAATTCAGGATCTTCATCACCAATAACACCCCACTCAACAGCCTCTTGACCAACAGGGTTTTCAGTACCATCTACGAAATCGATGATAGCGCGACCTTGTTCATAGTGGAAGCCATGAGTTTCATCTACTACAGATGTAATAGGACGTAAGAATTCCATAATTTGATCGACTACAGTATATGTAACGGATTCATCATTAGAACGTACATGTAAGAATAAATCAGCTGCTACAGCTGGTACGTCTTGTTTATCTCCTTTAATACCTTGGAAATCTTCTAACTCTTTTGGTACTGGTGCATTAGGGAATAAATAATCCCATGCTTTACGACTAAAACCAAAGGCAATACCCAAGCCTTCACCATTCGCACGAATACTAACAGAACGTTTAATGGCTTGAATTCGATCAGCCATATCTTGAATGACTTCAAGCTCTTCATCATGATTTTCACGTTTTAATAATAATGTTGTGAAATTGACACTTTGACCTGCATCTTTATATACATCTTGTGTTCTAGAAATATCTACTGCCATTGGGTACCTCCTAATGAGAAAAACTATTATATAGTCATCATAAGCCATTAATACTATATTGTCTATAAAATATAAAATATTTTATCTACTAAGCCTCTTATTACATCTATAATCAATCTTACAGAAGAGAAATCGTTGAAACCTTTAAATATATGGTCTATCTAAAATCTAAAAAAATACATAAAAAAAGAACTCACAAATGTGAGTTCTTTTTTATTTGGTGGTGCATATGACACGCTGTACGAACCATTTTTATATTGCACAATCGAGATATCCATTAAGGTTATTGATACATTTTTAAATAAGTTCCTTTGCACTTTCAATTTTAAATTCTTCTGATGGATTCCAAATTTCCATGAATGTATCAAAATTTTTTTGACTTCTAAATGTAACTACTTGATCAGCCCAGCCACTTACATGACCTTCTTTAGGCAATACAGGAATGTGGTTCCAATCTAATGCACGTCTTAAACTTTTATACCCATCTTCTTGTAATTCTGTAATATCTACAACGTCATCAATATTATTATGCTCACAAATATATTCGTATAAGTCTTTTACAGTCATTTTGATTTTCATAGTTCCATACACCCTTTCCATGCCTTGTTTAGTAACTAACCATGTGCCTTTTGATTTTCTGCATTCATCTTTTGTAAATCTTGGTGGCGTATTCCGTTGTCCTGAACATGCTTGTTTTACTGTAACAGGACTGATCCCCCACATTTCAGCTGCCTCTGCCGATGTCATAACATCTTCAAATTTCATCTAATCACTCCTTATCTTGATTAAGATTATACATCGAATACGATGTAATGTCAACAAAAAATAAGGCCTGCTAACAAAGATTTTTTGTCTAAGTTAGTAGGCCCTTTTATTTATGCTGCTCAACTGACAACTAATAGTTGATAGTTGCGTGTATCCACCATTACACGCTATGGAGATATATGGATCACTTCCTTAATGTTTAAAAGCTACCCCTATAATTGCACCGCCACCTAACATTTGAGAAAAGTTGCGTTGCATCCGTAACCGTTTAATGGTTTTCTTGTCGTTCTCTATTTGCCCTTTCAATTCGGTCAAAGAGTTCTGCATTTCGTTTAAGGTAACCTCTTGCTTCATTGATTGAAGCTTGGCTTGCATCAATTCGTTCTCCAATTTGTTGATTGTATTGTGTGCTTCGGTCAACTCGTTCTTTTGCTTCATGACTAAGTTCTGTGCTTCTGTCAATGGAACGTTGGATGCTTCGATTAAGTTCAAGGCTTTCTCGTTGTTGCTCTTGAGCTCGTTCCACTGTGTTAAGGGTATTGTTATCGTTTGTTCCTGTTGGTTCATGGAAGATGTACCAGATGCAAAAGATGGAGATGCACACAATAGCACCGATAATAGCATAACGATAGTTAATGCCGTTAATTGTAGTTTTGATTTTGTCATACATATATACCCCCTATATATTGCTGCCCCATTGTTGAGCATAATATTTAGCTTTCATACGAATTACATCGCCACCACTACCAGCTTCATCACCTTCACGCACTACCCATAAATCCCATCGTTCGCAAGTAGAATTAGGACCATAAGGGTCATGAGCATACACGCCGTCCATATTGTCGGCTGCTTCTGCGTGGGTGAGGACATTGCTAATACTAGCCGGTAAACCTAAATCAACACACAATACCGCCACTACTTGTGCTAATGTTTCAATCTGTGCAGCTGTTGGTGGATAATCACCTAGATTATTTACCCATTGTGCGTTATATGCACAATCTAAGGAGATACCAACCGCACCGCTATTACGCATATATGTATGGTTCTTATGGTCTGTTAATTCGCCATCAATATAAATGTTACCATCACCATCGATGTTGATATGGTAATCGTCAAATTGTTGGTTATATCTGCCAGCAGTCCAATGCAGATATACTTTGTCAATATCACCCACTGCACGGCTACAGTAATCATTCAAATCGCTTAAACTAATATTTGTCATCCACATTGCCCCTTTCAATCATAGGTATTTTAGGTTGTTCCTCTAATTTGTCAGGAATGCCATCGCCATCTTTATCAATCCATAGTGCCAAGAACCCTACGAGTGCGGTTAATACACTAGGGATAAATATATGATCTATGATATTAATACCTACACCAATTATCTTGTTAGCTTCGTCTGACACATACCCACTAACAAAAGCCATGATGTACTGAGTAACTACTAACAAAATAGGTACTAGCATTGTTAGTACTAGTACCCTTGTTGCCAATATACCTGTAGGGTGGATGTTAGCCACCCTCACAGATTGATATGATTTTTTAATCGTATTGATGAGATTTGGTGGTATGTTCATGCAGCTCCTCCTTAATATCATCAACCCTATTATCAAGTGCATCAACCCTTGCGGTTAATCTTACTTGTTCTGCGTATGCTTTTGTTCGTTGCTCACGTGATAGCTTAATCTCTTCCTTTAATTCAATTAAAGTTTCATTAAGTTTATTCATCCGTTCAGTGAACAACAAATTATCTTGCATACGTTCTTCACTGATTCTAGTTAATATAGGCAAAATTAAAAGGCGGTAACTTGCACCGCCTATTAGTCCTACTATTGTTAATGTTGTTAATATGTCATCCAACTGAAATTGCCATGTCCACATTCAGCAGCCCCTTTCTTATAAGTGTTCTAAAGCACTCAAACCTGTTCCTTCGTACCGATATTCAAGGTTGTTCCAACTAATATCTGTAGTATTAAAGGTGGTCAATTGCACTCCCTG
>CAKPXR010000057.1 GCA_934202215.1 uncultured Veillonella sp. | reverse complement strand
ACTGCTATTGATGAGCATGTTCATGCTGTTGTCATAGCTGGTGATATTTATAATAGCGAAGACCATAATCTAGAGGCTCAAGTGCGTTTTGTGCGTGCCATGTATCGCTTGGCAGAGCATCGCATTGCAGTTTATATGGTGCAAGGTAATCATGATCCTGCTGAAAGCTGGAAAGCACAACTACAAATGCCTGACAATGTACACGTATTTTCTAGTGAACAAGTACAACGTTTTCCATTGATTGTTAACAATATAGAAATTGGTGGTGTATATGGTATCAGTTGTGGTCATGGTAATGAAAGCGACAATTATGCACGCCAATATCGCGCCTTTGAACGTGATGAGTTTTCTTTAGCTGTTATGCATGGCACAGTTGGCTCTAGTGTAGGGTCTGAAAACCATAATGTAACAGGTCCGTGTAGCTTAACAGATTTAGCAGAAGGAGCTATGGATTATTGGGCGTTAGGCCACATTCATAAATCCCAAGTTCTCAGCGAGGAACCTCTCGTCGTATACGCAGGTAATCCACAAGGGTTACACCGCAAGGAACTAGGTCCTAAGGGCTGCTATCTTGTGTCTGTATCCCATAATGGTCATTGTGAGCCTCGATTTATTGAAACTAGTGCTATTCGTTTTGATGAAATCAAAATAGATATTGCTGGAATGAAAGGTGAATCAGAATTCTTAGAAATTTTACGTCATAAAAAAGAGAATCTGCGTAAACAACATAAGAAAAATATTTTGCTTTCTATTGTTCTCGTAGGCACAGGACCATTGCATCGTTTATGTACACAAGAAGGTGTGCGTAAGCTATGGTTACAAGAGTCCCAAAGCGAAGAGAAAAGTAAGTCTATATTCGTTATGCCTTATCGCATTATTTCCAATACACGGCCTACTGTTAATTTAGCAGAGCGTAGATTGTTATCTGACGTGGTAGGTGATTATTTACGTTCTTATGACGACATGGTTGATGGCAATGCGATACAGACGGTACGTCAAATTTTGGCAGAACGTCCTGAGTTTAAGCGATTAGGTGTATATTCTGATTTGTTAAGTGATGAATTATTGCTTCGCGCTTTAAAACGCTGTGAAATTGAAGGTGTTACTGTATTGATGGGGGCTAATGATGAACATTAAACGCATACGATTTGATGAATTTGGCCCGTATCATGATTGGTCTTTCACTACGGGTGATCATGGGGTTCAACTCATGTATGGCCCTAATGAAAGTGGCAAAACGTCCTTGCTTGAAGGGATGCGCACACTTTTATTTGGCGGTACACATAAGGCCTATGGTCCCATGACAGGTGCCCTCGAGGTAGATCGTAATGGTGAAAGCTACTACATTGGTCGTAAGGGTAAACAACTAGACTTTTACAGTCCTGGAAATCCTGCCATTCATGAAGAGCCTGCTCAACATTGGTGGCATGGTATCGATAAAAAGACATATAACCGCATTTTCGGACTAACTCTTGATGATTTACAAGGCCTTGATGTGCTGCAAGAGGTAGAGGTGCGGTCTCGATTTTTTGGCGCTGAAGGGGGCGAGCATTTAGGCTCTGTTGTAAAAGACGTTGAAAAAGGAGCCACTGATTTATTGGTAGCATCCTCCAATGGTAAACGCCGTATCAACGTGTTGATGGATGAGCTTAAGGAAAATCGCCAAAAGTTAAGTCACTTAGCTGAACATGAAGCGCAATATGTAGAACTGCAAAAGGCCTTTCACAGTACGGAGCAGACTGAAGCAGAATTGCAAGGTCAGTTACAAGAGTGGAAGGAATACCGTGATGGTATAGATGTCGTATTGCGTGCGTGGGATACGTATCGCCGTAGCGAAGAAGCGCGCATGCATATGCAGCAGTATAATAGTGAACTTGCTCTGTGTCGTGATGAGTTCCTTCGCATTGATGAGGAAATCAAACGAGCTAGAGACAATATGCTACTATGGCAGGAAAAAGAAGCGTCGTTGATGCCGGCTAACTTTAGTCCTGATAGTCCTTTTGGTACCTATGGTCAAGATATTGAAGATCTTATTCAACAAGGGTCAAAATGGGAACAATTGCGCCGTGAGTGTGAAGAAGGAGATGCGTACATCTTTAAGGTGAGGGAACAGCTAGAATTCTCTCGGTCCATGCATTCTGCATGGCGTGATGATGAACCAATGGCTGATGATGTAAATTGGTTTGAAGGAGAGCGCTTAGCAAGTCGCTTGCGCACGGCTAAAGACCAATTATTACATTGGCAAGATCGTAAACCTGCTGAGGCATCTGATGATTTGCCAACAGCCAATCTCGATGGAGCATCCTTACCAAATTACAGTGAAGAGGACTTGGCAAAAAAAGAGCATCTTGAACGTGAATTAGAGATTATCTTGATGGATATAGATCGAGTTACGGAGAAACGAGATAGCTATGGTCCAGATGCACAACCGAGTAATTTGCCGAGATGGTTACAACGTATTAGCGGCGTAGCTGCTGTTATTGGGGCGCTACTAGTATTAGCAGGTTTATTAGTATTAGAATCTGTGCTATATACGATTGGCGGTTTTATATTATTAATCCTATCTATGGCATTATTCTGGTATGCTACATGGAGACGTCATAATGGTAATTCTGATGTATCTAAACTAAACTATGAGTTACAAATTTTGTCATCTCGCAAATCTGATGTAGAACATCAGCTAGAGGCACTAGTTAAATCAGCAACACCCGTAGTAAGCCCAATTCCATCCATAGAAGGAGCAGCACATCTTGATCGTTGGATCCAAGAGGGACATACGTTGCAAGCTATTTATGATGAAGCTCTTGCAGCTTGGCAGAATTGGTTACCTCAAGGTGCGGCAAAGAGCCTCAATGAAGATGATTTCTTTGGTCTCAAACAAGAATACGATCAATATCATGAACAATTGCGCACCATTGAAGGTTATGAAAAGCGATTAGCTGAACATAAAGAAGGCTTGCGTGTTATCGAAGACCAAGCGATGACATTGTGGTATAACCTCGGTGTTGAAGCTCCTGTATCTCCTACTGAGTTAAAACGTATTTATAACCAATACAAAAACTTCCAACAAAATAAAATTGTGTGGGAACAAAAGGAAGCACAACGTAAAAGCTTCCGCAATGAATACGATAACTGGCACCGCAAAGAAAAGGAATTGCTACTTCGTCAACAAGAGCTATTGCACAAGGCCGGTATGGAAAGCTCCAACGAGTATCGCCAACATCTTATTGATGAAGACCAATACAAGCAATGGCAGACTATTTATAAACAAAGTCAGGTCCAGTTAGATCTATTAGCACCTGATGCGGAGAATAGAGATTTATTCTATCGCCGCTTGCGTGAAGGCAATAAGGATAATTGGCTTGATGAGTTGGCGCATTCTGAACGAGAAATAGCATCCATTGAAGATAAGTTGGCAACTTTATATGAGCGCCGTGGTCAAATTGTTGAGTCTATGCGGGCGCTCGGTTCTGACCAAGAGCAACACCAAATGCTTCAAGAACGTGAAGCGTTACAAAGTGAACTAGAGTCTGCTCTTGAAGATTGGGCTACACAAGTATTGATGAGCCACTGCATGGATAAGGCTCAACAATCGTATGAGCAAGAAAAACAGCCACATATGCTTGAACTTGCATCCTCATATATAGAACGTTTAACTAGCGGTATCTATACCTTTGACATCCTTGGTATCAATGAAGGTGTAGCACTTGTTAATGGAAATGGGGAACGATTAGAGCTTAAACTCTGGTCTAGTGGTTTGGCTGATCAAGTATATTTGGCATTGCGCCTTGCTTTGGCGAAGGTATTCTCTTATCAAGTAGAATCTTTGCCGATTATCCTAGATGATATTCTTGTGCGTTTTGATGAAACCCGTCAACGTAGCGCTTTGGAATTATTAGCTGAAATAGGCAAGGACCAACAGATTTGGCTATTTACTTGCCAACGTTCTGTATTTGATATGGCTCAATCTATTACGGGCATTGATTGTCATAGATTAAGTCGCAATTAAATAAACGCTCTCTGAAGGCAGTTGGCTTTCACAGGAAATAGTAATAGTACGTTATAAGTGATGTAACGAAAGTAACTGTTTTAGTTATCATAGTGTGTTAGTATTGATTAGAAAGAAAGGGGTTGAGTACTTGAATACAGCATATTTAGATATGATCCAAGGGAAGAACCCTGGTGTAACACCTGTATGGTATATGCGCCAAGCTGGTCGTAGCCAAGCGGAATATCGCAAAATTAAGGAAAAATATACGCTCTTTGAAATTACGAAAAATCCTGAGTTATGTGCTCGTGTTACGGAGTTACCTGTGAAAGAATACGGTGTTGATGCAGCGATTCTTTATAAGGATATTATGAGCCCTATGGTAGGGATGAATGTAAAGGTAGAGCTCAAGGCTGGTGTGGGCCCTGTGTTTAATACACCTATTCGCTCAATGGCTGATGTAGATACATTAGATACGTTTGATCCTACAAAGGTAGATTATATTGGCAAAACAATTACACTGTTAACATCTGGCATGCTCGATGTACCTCTTATTGGATTCTGTGGCGCACCATTTACGATTGCGTCCTACCTCATCGAAGGGGGCCCAACAAAGAATTATAATAAAACCCGTGGCATGCTCATCGGTGCACCGGATGTGTGGAATGCATTGATGACAAAGTTAGCGGATATGTCTATTGAGTACTTGTCTATGCAAGCCGAAGCGGGGGCGAATGCACTACAAATTTTCGACTCTTGGGTAGGTGCTGTGAATGCGGACCAATATAAACAAGGTATTTATCCTCATATGGAACGCATTATTAAGACTGTAAAAGAAAGATATCCTCATTTGCCGATGGCCATGAATGGTGTTGGTACCGATCATCTTTTATCTATTTGGTCTCATTTACCTCTCGATGTAATCGCTCTGGATTGGCGTAGCTCCATCGTTATGGCAAATGAACGGGGCGTAACACAAACAGTACAGGGTAATTTAGATCCAGCCTATTTATTTGCCGATGAAAAAACATTAGCGCACGAAGTAGACCGTATTTTACTTGATGGTGTTCGTTACGGTCGCCATATCTTTAACTTAGGTCATGGTGTATTCCCAGAAGCGGATCCTAAAAAGCTTCATTGGCTCACAGATTATGTACATGAACGCAGTCGTGAACTATGGGCTCAAGAGGGGTAATCTAGTGAACATTGAGAAAAAGGGATTATTATTTTTATCCTATGGTAGCCCTTCAAGTAAGGCGGATTTAGTGCCATATATGACGAGCATTCGTCATGGTCGTGTGCCTACAGATGTAGAAATTGCTAATCTTACATGTCGTTATGATGCGATTGGACAATGGTCAAATGTAGAATTACAGACGATGGCAGAGCGTCAATATAAAACACTTATTACCTTGATGCCATCAATGCCATCAGCTATTGGTTATCTACATATGAAACCATCAATTGCTGATGCGGTAGATGATTTAGTCCAACAAGGTGTAGAACACATCGTTGCTATCGTAACGGCTCCATTCTTTACGTCTCTTGGTACAGGGGCCTATGAGAAACAAGTGCAAGCCGCTATTGGGAAATATCAAGATATAACATTTGATTTTATTCGTTCTTGGTGGGATCAACCATCGTTTATAGAATATTGGGTAAAAGCAGTTTCGGATTGTATCAGTGATACTAAAGATGTATTTGTTATCTTCAGCGCTCATAGTATACCGCTTATTAATAGTCACAATGCTGATTCCTATACTTTGGCCTTAGAGGAAAGTGCAAAAGAAATTGCTCAGTGTTGTGGCTTAGGACAGTGGTCTGTGGCTTGGCAGAGTGCAGCTCCACATGGCCAATGGTTAGGTCCTACCGTAGAAGAGGCCATCAATCAAGCTCTACGTAATGGTGCGATACATATCGCCTTTGTACCATTTGGCTTTGTCAGCAATCATGTAGAGGTGTTGTACGATAATGATGTTGAGTGTAAAAAACTCGTTGATGCTGGCGGCGCTGTATATATGCGTGCACAGATGCCGAATTGCGATGAAATATTCTTACAAGCTATGGCGAGTGCAATAATAGAAAGGATTCATTCGTGAATGTAACAATTGTGGGCGGTGGCCTAACAGGACTGACAGCGGCTTATTATTTAGGTCATGCAAAGCCGGACTGGAACATCACTCTTTATGAACAAGCACCACGATTTGGTGGAAAAATACAAACACAACGGGTTGATGATTTCGTAGTCGAACTAGGCCCAGATTCTTATTTAGGTCGAAAAACGGAAATGACAGACTTAATCTATGATCTTGGTTTAGGTGATACCCTTGTATCAAATGAAACGGGACAAGCCTTTGTGTATGATAAGAGTTCTATCCATCCTATTCCTGGTGGTTCCATCATGGGTATTCCTACGGAAATGATGCCCTTTGTGAAAGCGACGCTTATTTCATGGTCTGGAAAATTGCGTGCTGGATTAGATTATTTTAAAAAGCCATACAAACTCGATAAAAATGGTGATGTATCGATAGGTCATTTTTTTAAATACCATTTGGGACAAGAAATGATGGATAAGCTCATCGAACCATTATTAGCAGGTATCTATGGTGGTGATATTTATAAAATCAGCTTATTGTCTACGTTCCCTCATTTTATTCAAGTAGAACAAAAATATGGCAACATGGTAAAAGGTATGATGGCTGCTAAGATGAGTCACTCCAAAGCAGGGGTTACTAAAGCAGCTAAAGGTGCTGTTGCTGAAGGTGATGTACCGCGTGCTGGTAAAGGGACTATGACAGATCGTCAATTTGAAAGTCATGAAGCAAAGTCTAGCCTACATCAACAAACTATTAAAGCTCAAGCAGATATGGCGAGTCGGAAGGGTACAGCTGCTCAATCTGGTATGTTCCGTCAATTGACAGGCGGACTTGAAAGTGTTATTACTGCTATCGTTAAGGCGATGCCTAGCAATGTAACACTTCATGCCGGTGCATTAGTATCTGATATTCGTTATACCGATGGTCAATATGCTTTAGAAATCGTGAAACAAGAGTCCGAGGATTGTAACTGTAATGGTCAGTCAACTAGTCATGAGTGTTCAGAGGTAGAATATAGTCTCGTTAAGGAAACTACTGCTAGTGCAGATCACGTGATTATTTGTACACCACCGGCAACATATAATCAGTGGTTTAAAGATGATGCTGGTTTTGATTTCTTGCGCTCTATGGAACAGTCTAGTTGTGCCATTGCCATCATGGCTTTTGATAAAAGTACCTTTGATGGTAAATTAAAAGGCTCTGGTCTGTTGATTACACGTAACACAGATACACCTCTTACGGCATGTACTATCCTTAATCAAAAGTGGCCTCAAACAACGCCTGACGATAAAATCGTATTGCGTGTCTTTATCGGTAAACCTGGCAATGATGTAGTAGAACATCTTAATGATGAGGAACTTTCAGAATTAGCCGTAAAAGAAATACAACGCATTATGAATTTCTCTACGCAACCTGAATGGATTCGTATTAACCGTCTCATCCACTGTATGCCGCAATATAATGTGGGGCATCGGGCCGGTATTACAGCCGTGCGTAAACATGTAGCTGAGCATTATCCAAACCTACATCTTATCGGAACACCCTTCGATGGTATCGGTATTCCTGACGGTGTGAAACAGGCAAAAGAATTAGTACAGTCTATTGTGGATAGTAATGAAAATTAATATTAATAAATAATTATAAGAAAAGACTCCATATGCTATAATAGTATATGGAGTCTTTTCGATTCTTATAGTAATAGAAATATATCATTTTAATATAATCACCATAGATAGGAGTGATCATAATGGGAAAAGCAATCCCTACAGTAGAAGGTTGGCATAGCCAACACATGGTATTTGCCATGGATTTCAGTGCATGGAACTGCTTTACAGCTGAAGAAAAAGCAGAAGCTCGCAACGAATTAAAAGCATTTTTAGCGGACCTTGAAGCGAAACATCAAGCTAAAGAAGGTAGCTACGCATTCTATGATTGTAATGGTGCAAAAGGGGATTTAATCCTATGGATTCTTGGTCCATCCCTTGAATACTTGGCGCAAGTAGAACGCAAGTTCCGCCGTCTCGCTATTGCAAGCGTATTGGTACAAACATATTCCTATACATCTGTAACAGAAGTTAGTGCTTACGTTAAAGCTAAACTTGATACAGAGGAAGTTAACCAAAAACTTTACCCTCACGTACCTCGTGATAAATACATTTGCTTCTATAACATGAGCAAAAAACGTGAAGGCGATGATAACTGGTATATGTTACCTCCACAAGACCGCGGTATGCTAATGAAATCTCACGGTGAACTTGGTAAAACATACTTAGACGTATTATCTGAATTCACTACTGGTGGTTGCGGTTTAGACGACTGGGAATGGGGCATTACCATCTTCAGTAATGACGACATTCAATTCAAAAAAATCGTATACGACATGCGCTTCGAAGTAGCCAGTGCAAAATACGGCATCTTCAGCGACTTCTACGTTGGTACCATCATCGACGATGCACTACTAGAAGAAATCTTTGGATAATAAAAAAGGGACTGCCTA
>CAKPXR010000056.1 GCA_934202215.1 uncultured Veillonella sp. | reverse complement strand
ATTTCAATGCGGTCTAGAATTGTTTCATCTTCCACTAGAGCTACTTGTGTCACATTATTTTTAATGCGGTTTACATCAATCGCTGTAAAGATGGAAAATACTACAACCCCTAAATAACCAAATACGAGGCTAATAGTATCACTAAAACCACTAAGTACAGTCCAGTTAAAGTAGCGAGCCCCCATCATCACCAAGGATACGATGATCATACCGAACAAAGCAGCCATTACATACGGTGTAAGAGATGATAAATTGCGTTTTGTAGTAGCCCCTACTATAGCAAAGCCAATAAAGAATGCCAGCGTACCGATTAACGCAGGGATAACCACTTCAAATACATTATACCGCAAGGATATGAGTGTTAATGTAAGACCATTCAAGGCACTATAGAGAAAAAACATACCTTTTAAAGTCATAACATTGGCACTATATGCACGAGCGCTAAATAGGAATACTACGCCTAGTTCAACTAGTAGGATAATATTAAAGTTTTGGTACGCAAAGCGTAACCAGTTAGGATTTGCCAACGCAGCCACTCCAACACCGATGGTAGTAAGTAATCCTACAACCATCCACAAGAAGGAGCCTTTTAAACGTTGGGATACGATACTTTCAACCTGTGCAACCTCAGTTGCAGTAGGTCCTGTTACATTATACGGATTCATGTTATCCCTCCTTATTTAATTATCACTCAGTAAAGATTATCGAGCATTTGCAATGCCTGCAAAAACCTTACCACGTTCACCGTCGATAGTTACTTCTTGACCTTCTAAAAGCACTTCATGAGCATTTTTAGCACCTAAAATAACAGGAATACCATAAGTAATGCCTGCAATAGCGCTATCAGATGTATAACCATCCTCTACGGCAATAATGCCACCTGCACGTTTAGCAATAGCCATCAATTCAGGTTCCATAGTACCTACAACGAGGATATCGCCATCTTTGAAGCTGTTATAATTATCTTTATGATTTGCCGCCACAAATACATTACCTGTAACGGATTTACGTAAAATACCATTACCCGATAAGAGTACTTGACCTGCAATATGAACGCGAATCATGTTTGTAGTACCTGATGCACCAGATGGTACACCAGCTGTAACAACTACAAGATCACCAGACTCAATAGCACCTGTACCCAAAGCACATGTAATAGCTTGTTTTACCATCTCATCAGAATTAACAATTTCATGTCCTATAATCGCTTCTACACCCCAGCACAATTGCATACGACGGATTGTTTCCTCATGTGGAGTAACAGCAATAATTTTACAATTTGGACGATGACGTGCCACACTGAGTGCAGTATATCCAGATTCAGTACATGTCAAAATTGCAGCCGCCCCAAGATTTTGAGCGATGCGCACACTAGCTAAACATACTGCGCTAGTAGTAGTCATGTCTCCATCTTGATGAGCACGGTTTTTATTATCATAAATATCAGCCTGTTCAGTTACCTCCGCAATGCGAGTCATAGTCGTAACGGCCTCTACAGGGTAAGCGCCATTTGCTGTTTCACCAGATAACATGATGGCATCTGTACCGTCTAAAATAGCATTAGCCACATCACTTGCTTCAGCCCGTGTAGGGCGTGGATTTTGAATCATAGACTCAAGCATTTGCGTAGCGGTAATAACTGGTTTACCCAAGTTATTACATTTTTCAATCATCATTTTTTGAAGCACTGGCACCTCTTCTGCAGGAATTTCTACACCGAGGTCACCACGAGCCACCATAAGGCCGTCCGCTACTTCTAAGATTTCATCAATATTTTTAACGCCTTCAGCATTTTCAATTTTTGCGATAATTTTGATATCTTTTTGTTCAGATTCAAGAATACGACGAATGGCTACGATATCTTTACCTCGTTGCATAAAGGATGCGGCTACAAAGTCTACACCTTGTTGGCAGCCAAAGCGCAAGTCCGCTTCGTCCTGTTCAGATACAGGTGGCAAGCTAAGTGCTACGCCTGGCACAGCCACACGTTTACGATTGCCGATTTCACCGCTGTTTTGAACCGTAGTAATGATATTATTACCTTCGATAATATCGATTGTAAGTGTTACAAGACCATCAGCCAATAAAATCTTGTCCCCTATAGACACGTCACCTACAAGACCTTTGTGGTTAACAGAACTAATTTCTTTTGTACCTTCCACATCATCTGTAGTTAATGTAAATTGTTGTCCTGCTTCAAGGAATACCTTGCCCTCTTTAAATAGGCCTAGACGTACCTCTGGACCTTTTGTATCAAGCAACAAAGCGATTGGTTTATTTACAATCATCGCCGCATCACGCACCATTTGCATACGCTCTGCTTGCTCTTCATGAGATCCGTGAGAGAAATTAAAACGAGCCACATTCATGCCCGCTCGCATCATATCTTCTAAAATACCAAATTTATCCGTTCCCGGACCTACAGTACATACGATTTTTGTACGTTTCATCTTTCCTCCTATAAAAACCATCCCTTTCAGATGTTCATATATTATATATTATTGCACCTCTACGGAGCCTTCTCCTAATATAGCTTCAATAGCCTTGATAGATTCATTGCTTGGATCAAAGCACATATTCGGTGGCAAATTAATGCGCTTCCGTTGACGGTGTAAGTATAACGACGTCGGCACGGATCCAGATGTATTCACTAACACTCGTTTTAAGGCTTCACTATTTTCTGGCGTGTCATATTGACTATAAATGTGGATGGCCACATGTTTTGCCTGACTATAGTTTACCTTTAACGGCGTAATGCGGTCTGCAATAATTTGCACACCCTTTTCATCCGCATCAACGCGGCCTTTTACCTTAACAATCATATCGACCGCAAGGAATTGTTGACTTTGACTAAAGACCTTAGGGAATGCCACCACATTAGCCGCACCAGAATAATCTTCGATGCGAAGAATGGACATAACCTCATTTCGTCTCGTCATGCGATCCGTCTTATTTTCAATCAAGCCTCCAAAGGTTATGGTTTGACCATCGTATTGCTCTGGATTTTCTACGAGAGCCCCCAGTTCAAAGAGACCCTCTAGCTCCTTTGCATAGCCTTGCAATGGATGGCCTGTAATGTAAAAGCCTGTATATTCCTTTTCATCCTTTAATTTATCGTCTTCCGATAAATCCTCCACATTCGGTACAGGAATGAAATCTACGGATTCTTCTATATCTCCAAAGAGACTCATGGTGCCCATAGCGGCATCCTTTTGCTCTTTAGCACCAACGGCTTGGGCACTTTCATACATGTGCAATAATTGGTTTCGATTTTCTTTGAAACCATCCATGGCACCACATCGAATGAGACTCTCAAGAAGGCGTTTATTAACAACCTTGTTGTCCACTCGTTTACAGAAATCTACGATATCAGTATAGAGGCCGTGCTCATTGCGCTCACGAATCAAGCGATCAATAGCATTATCCCCTACGTTCTTGATGCCCCCAAGACCAAAGCGAATGGCATCACCTTGCACGGCGAAGCTGCGCTCAGAATAGTTAATATCTGGACCAAGTACCTTAACATTGTGCTTCTTACAAGCATTAATATAGTACGTCAATTTTTGCATATTCTGCATGAAGCTAGTCATGGTAGCGGCCATAAATTCAGGGAAATAATGGGCTTTCAGATACGCCGTTTGGTACGCAATATACGCATAAGCCGCACTATGTGATTTATTAAAGCCATAGCCCGCAAAGTATACGAGCAAGTCAAATACTTCATTTGCAATGTACTCTTCTATACCATTATTTATGGAACCTTGAATAAAGGATTCGCGCTGAGCCTTTAGAACAGATTCCTTTTTCTTACCCATGGCGCGGCGCATCAAGTCCGCTTGACCAAGGGAGAAGCCGCCCATGGCGGATGCAATCTGCATAACCTGTTCTTGGTATAAGATTACACCAAAGGTATCTTTCAAAATCGGCTCCAAAATAGGATGTAAATAGGTAACCTCTTTTTTACCGTGACGACGGTCAATAAAGTCCGCTACCATGCCAGAGCCCAATGGGCCTGGACGGTACAAGGCTACCAATGGAATTAAGTCTTCAAAATGTTCAGGCTTAAGGTCCATAACGAGCTTGGTAATACCTTCCGATTCGAGCTGGAATACACCAGACGTATCGCCTTTTGTGAGGATATCACAAGCCGCCTTATCATCGAGCGGTATTGCATCTAAATCGAGGTCAATACCACGATTCGCCTTGATAAGCTTTAAGGCATCCCCCATAACCGTCAAGGTACGTAGGCCCAAGAAGTCCATCTTTAAGAGGCCTAATTCCTCGATGTTATCCTTGTCGTACTGCGTTACAAAGCCTTCTTCGTTGGCATTTTGTACTGGTACGTGGTCATCAAGCGGGTCTGCAGATATTACGACGCCCGCTGCATGAGTAGACGAATTGCGCGCTATGCCTTCTAGTTTTTTACCAAAATCAAATAACTCTTTAACGTTTGGATCAGCTTCGTATAAAGCTTTTAACTCTTTACCTTGCAAAGCCTTTTCTAAGGTAATCCCTAGTTCGTTGGGAATCATCTTAGCAATGCGATTCACTTCCGCTAGCGGCAAATCGAGCACACGACCTACGTCACGAATAACGGCGCGAGCCGCCTCAGTACCAAAGGTAATAATCTGAGATACTCGCTCCTGTCCGTATTTTCGCGTTACATATTCGATAGCTTTGCCACGCTTTTCATAGCAGAAGTCAATATCGATATCGGGCATACTTACCCGTTCTGGATTTAAGAACCGTTCAAAGAGCAAATCGTATTTTAATGGATCAAGGCCTGTAATGCCAAGTAGATAAGCAACTACAGAACCGGCCGCCGAACCACGACCTGGACCTACTAAAATATCATGTTCACGGGCATAGCGTACATAGTCCCATACGATAAGGAAATAGTCCTCAAAGCCCATCGTCCCAATAACATCTAACTCGTAGTCGAGACGTTTTTGTAACTCTTCAGATGTTTCACCATAGAGTCGTGGAATTTCTCGTTCGCAAACTTTACGTAAATAGGTCTTAGATGTTTCCCCTTCTGGCACATCAAAGTGTGGCAAGTGATGTTCGTCGAAATTGAATTCTACATTACAGCGTTCTGCAATTTTTAATGTATTTTCCATGGCCCCAGGAATATGTGAGAACAACTGCGCCATCTCATCCCCAGATTTTAGATAGAACTCATCATTCGGGAATTTTAAGCGGTCTACCTCAGCACGACGACGACCTGTAGAAATACATACCTTAATATCTTGTGCGTCTGCATCCTCTTTTAAAACATAGTGAAAGTCATTAGATGCGACGATGCCAAGACCATATTCCTTGCTGAGCTTGATGAGCTCCTCTTGGGCCTTTGCCTCCTCTGGCAAGCCATGATTTTGGATTTCTAAGAAGAAATTATCTTTCCCGTAGGTCTCGATATACCACTCAATAGAGCGTCTAGCAGCATCCATATTATCTTGCAAGATATACTGAGGAATTTCACCTTGAATACAGGCACTGAGGGCAATTATACCTTTACTATATTTACGCAATAAATCGCGGTCTGCACGAGGACGATACAACATGCCTTCCGTAGACGCTTTAGACACGATTTTTACAAGGTTACGATACCCTTCCATGGTCTCCGCCAACAAGATAAGGTGTTTTAATCGTTCACGGCTACGACCTTCGGGGCGGTCAAACCGATTGTTTTCCGTTACATATACTTCACACCCAATAATCGGTTTAACGCCTTGGGCCACACATTCTTTGTAGAAATAAATGGCTGCGTACATATTGCCGTGATCTGTAATGGCAAGGGCTGGCTGATTTAACTCCTTCGCACGACGTACCATGTCAGGCAAACGACTGATGCCGTCCAGCAAACTAAACTCTGTATGACTATGTAAATGTACAAATGGCTGCATGGTACACCTCCTTTAAGGGCGATGAGCAAAATACACGTTCAATGACTTCTTACGATCCTTCCAATCTGGCAGGAACTGTGCCACTAGATTGTGAAAGTTCTTGGAATGGTCTAAATATTTAAAATGAGCAAACTCATGAACCATGACGTACTCAATATACGCCTGTGGCCCCTCTAATAAGCGAGTGTTCATCTTGATGAGCTGCTTCGCTGGCGTACAAGAACCCCAACGGCTCTTCATACGCTGCTGTTTTATGGTAGGCATAGGTACATCAATACCTTGCTTGTGAAAGCGTTGATACACGACCTTCGCCCAATGGACAAAGACCTTCTCTCCTAAATTACGCCAATAACTTTGCATTAATTTATGTTTTGCTTCATAAGTCGTACCACGAGGCACAACCATAGTAAGAATCGCTTTTCCGTCAAAGCCAATGTGAGGCTTTCCATCCTGCTCAACTAGGCGCAACGTAACAGGGATGCCGAGGATAGATAAGCTTTCACCATTCACATACTGCAACGCATCGACACGCTTGGCATTCAATGCATCAATCTTGTAGCGCGCCCGCTCAATGAAGGGCATATTCTCGATAACAAACTTGTCCACCCTATAATCCGGCACATACGCATTCGCCGACACATGGATCACACCATCCTTTGTAATGCGCATGTTCATGTTCTTCACACGCTTGATGGTTAACTCATATTCAATTCTGTCGCCATTATAGGTAATAGACCTAGTTGTTGAAGTATTCATACCTTTTATTTTATCATAAAACACTCATAAAATCGTAAAAATCTAGTGATTTTAATAGAACTACTTAGATTTTAAGTAATACTGATTTTTAATACGGGCTTATAAAAATGGCACCTATATCTTCCCCATATGGGGGATATAGGTGCCATTAAAATAATCTATAATATCAAATTATTTATTAGTGTATAAAAGTCTTAATAAATATATCACAAATTTATCTTACGGTGCATATAAATTACCTAAAAATATTAAGTACTATTGTTTTACTTTAACAATGATAGAACGATTAGGATATCTCATCTTCTTATCTTTCAACTGATTATAAACATCCTGTTCTTCTAAAGTTAAGTCATTCTTATTAGACCAAATATATGTTAGTGTTGGTTTCTGTTCTCTTTTCTCTATTAAACATCTATTTAAAATATTATTTTTATATATTTCATCAGTTTGGTCATCAAACAAATAATGAGTTTGACCTGAGTTTAAATCAAGCTTTAAAAACCCTGTTTTTCCATAACTATATAAATAATCTGATTGAGCTTCATAAGAGTATCCATTATGTTCCAATGTAATACCAGTTTGAGTATCTAGTATATAATTTTCACCCTTTGAATAACCTAAAAAATAACGAGGTTCATATTTATAAGAATTAGATTCACCAATATAAATTATTGAACCTACTACAAAAAGAACAATACCTATAAAAATACCTAATATATATTTCATTTCACTATGCACTCACTTTAGTTTAAATAACAGTATCAATTTGAATTCCATATTTATAAGGCTTTATAATTCCAGCTCTCTGTTCTAAATAAGCAATATTATTTGCAGCAATTAATGAGCCTTGCTTTGATGTATCTAACGCTATAGACAACAGTTTAGCTATATAATCAGCAGAGAATTCCGCTGGTGGAACAGCTGGAATATCATTATCATAATCAGGAAGCCATTCAAAATTATACATATCTTTTGCTTGCCCAACCACATGAACTTTATCTTCAGAAATTTTTGTCATTCTAACACCAATCTTTAATTTTCCGAATGCAGCTCTAGCATTACCATCTGTTTTAATAACAAAGTATTGTACTTTACTTTCACCAACTGACATATCTGCACTATTTTCTTTCACTCCATCAATAAATGTATAATAGTTACTTATTAATTGAGAGGCACCTGTACCTAGAGGAAAATATTGCTTTTCCCCATCTCCATGTAATGCATGTTTATATAAAGCTACCGCTACACTATAGTTAGGAGAGTATTCGCCAAATCTAGAAGCTAAGAAATCAGAACTTTGTCCAATCAGAGTGCCTTTAATTATTGACTTAGATAAAAAATCAAGGTCATCGTATTCTTGCCTATTTATTTCATCTAATATATCTCTATCCATAGCAGCATAAGCTTCTTCTAAAGAACTTTTTACACCAGTTTCATCATTCCATTTAGTGGCATAAGATGTCACTGCTGCACCAGTATTTACGGATCCGCCAGTTACTTTATTAACCACACCGCCTACAGCAGCACTCAACCATTGTGCCAATGCGGGATCATGTTTAGCTACTTTCTTTATTTCACCAATTAGCAACTCATTAGTCATAGTAGATTTAAACCCGCTACCCGGTGCATTACCAGCCATACGTGCTGCTACTTCACCTATGATGCCATGTGCAATAGATTTAGCGATTTTGCCATCTTTCGTTGTTGGTTGCCAGTTATGTAGTTGTTCAAATGCGCTTTTAGAGAATAGACGTGCTAATTCTTGACGTTCTTCAATTTTCTTTTTATCGAAAATCTTATCTAGTTGATGTAATGTATTTTCAGTATTAGTATGAATGGTCTTAGTATCAATTTCTTTACTATCTACTGTAAGTATACCATCAGAGATAGCAGATTGAGTAGTTGAACTTGCTTTACCTTTAGATCCTACACCTAAGTTTGGAACTAGGCCGATACTGTTATAAATTTTATCATAGCCTTTTTTATCCTTGGTCTTCATCTCTTCGAGTTTCTTTTTACTGCCATAGTAGTTATAGCCGATACCATTATTGCTATATGTATACTCAGCTTCGTTTTTAATATCTTTCATCTCTAGAGATTTTGTCGTTAATTTATTCTTAGCTTTCGGAGCTTCACTTTTAATTACAGCGCCCTCTAATGTAGTGTTATTACCTACATTAATGTTATAGCCTTCTTCTCCAGCATAAATGCCAGCTTGTTCTGTTACACTTTTCCATTTGCTATCAATTCGTCCTACACTAGCATTGATACTACCAGTTGGATTTTTGAAGTTAGGTTTAGAAGAAAC
>CAKPXR010000055.1 GCA_934202215.1 uncultured Veillonella sp. | reverse complement strand
ACTTTCGTTGCCGCACCCGCATAGCGGGTGGTTTAATGGTTCGCGACTACGTCGCGAACCAGTCTAAAGACAATAACAATAGAGCCGCCCCCACACAACCGGGGACGGCTCTTATTGTATTTATAGACTATTTTAATATCTATAATTGGTACACTATTTTCACTACTATCAGTGCAGTGTTCTATTTGATATTCTATTTATTCTAATATCTATTTTATTTAGATACTACGTTAATAGGTTCACCTTTAAAGAAGGCTTGTACATTGTCACGAATGATGCCTACCAAACGTTGACGTGTTTCAAGGCCTTTCCAGCCCATGTGAGGAGTGATGATAACATTATCTAATGTATATAGAGGGCTATCTTCTGCTGGAGGCTCTACCTCTTGTACATCAAGGCCTGCACCTGCGATGCTCTTAGCTGCCAATGCTTCACAAAGGTCTCCTTCATTAATAAGTGGACCACGGCCCGTATTGATGATAACTGCACTAGGTTTCATCTTAGCGATGGTTTCTTTATTAATCATGTGCTTAGTTTGGTCATTCAATGGGCAATGCAATGTAATATAATCACTATTTTCTAGTAATTCATCAAGGCTTACATAACGAATGCCATCACCATCAGCCTTTGGTGTACGCGTATGAATCAAGATATTCATACCTAGCGCTTTAGCTACTTTGATAACTTCCATACCGATGTGACCAGCACCAACAACACCTAATGTTTTACCATTCACTTCTGTATGGCTCACTTGTAAATATTTTGTAAAATTGCTGCGATCACCTTTGGCAAGCATACCAATTTGTTTCTGCATAGTGGACGCAAAATTAAGGATCATCATGATGACCGTATGTGCTACGCGCTCTGTGCTGTATGCTGGAATGTTACATACAGTGATGCCTCGTTCCTTTGCTGCATTAAGGTCAATATTATTATAACCTGTACCTGCTTCTACAATGAGCTTTACTGTATCTGGGAACTTTGAAAGTAACTCAGCATTAACAGGAAGCTCTTTTGTCACTACTACACGTGCGCCTTGAATACGTTCAATAAGCTCTTCATTTGTACTATTATCATAGACCTGCACATCATTAGATAAAATAGAAAAATCTAATGCATGGTCATAATTCATTTTACCTGCGTTTACTACTACTACACGTTCGCTCATGAGAACCTCCTACATAGATGCTATATTATATAATTAATAATTCCAATCCTACAAGTAATCTGGCTATGTTCACGATATTAGATGACTACAATTTTATCTAAATCATTCATAACCAATCTATTAGCCAAAGAAAGCATATATCATACCTTACTATAAATTATACTATTATTTATATAAATTTATACTATTAATATCACAGCTAACTATGTTAATTAGTATACTTTCATGTTTATTGTATATAATATATGTATAAAAATCATAAAAACCAATATTTCTGTATAAAACTTTCACAAAAGTATTGTTTAATTCCCCAAAAGTTATACAATAAGATTAATGTTATATAGAATTGAGGAATACCATGAGACCCACCTATTTGACCATAAATACAAGTCTCGTTCGCGAGAACTTGCGCAAAATTAAAGATAGTTTACCGGAATGGAGCACATCTACCGCTGTTATCAAGGCCAATGGCTATGGTCACGGAAGCGTTATGATGGGCCGTATTGCCGTTGAGGAAGGTTATGAATCCTTAGCCGTTGCTATTCCTGAAGAGTCTGTTCCACTTCGCAATGCCGGTATTATGGTGCCAATCTACCTACTAGGTCTCACACGTCCACAATCTTTTGAGCTTGTAGCAGACACAAATTCCATTCCTGCCGTATGCGAATCTACAGATTTGGAAGCACTAGACAAAGTAGCAGAAAATCATGATATGATCATTCGCGTTGCTATTGCTGTTGATACAGGCATGCATCGCATTGGTATTAAACCAGAGGATGCTGTAGAATTTATAAAACGCGTTGAGTCCTATGAAAACCTTGAAGTAGACGGTTTCTTCTCTCATATGAGTAACGCTGATGCGGCCGATCAAAGCCACGCTCATGGGCAGGCACAAAAATTCCATAAGATGGTAGACGAAATTCGTGCCTTTAGACCTGATGCGGACTATCGATTCTCCCTGGCCAATAGTGCTGGGTTATTATCTGTAAAAGATAGCTTATTTACCGATGCCCGCCCTGGCATTATTCAATATGGCATTATGCCATCCCTTGATGTACCAAATCGATTGGGGTTGAAACCAGTCCTCTCCTTCCACAGCGAAGTAGTACATGTACAGCATTTGGAAGCTGGCGAAGGTATCGGCTATGGTTCTACATATGTAACGCCAGAACCAATGACGATTGCGACCATCCCTGTAGGCTATGCAGATGGATATCCTCGCAGCTTGTCTAATCGTGGTACCGTTCTCATTCATGGTACACGTTGTCCTGTAGTAGGCCGTATCTGTATGGACCAATTCATGGTATCCATTCCAGATACGATTACTGTACAACCTGGTGACAAGGTTGTACTCTTAGGTTCTCAAGGTCATGAAAGCATCTCTGCCTTAGAAATTGCCGCTCTTGCATCTACAATTCCCTACGAAATCTTCTGTGGTTTCTCTGATCGCGTACCTAGACAATACATATAAAATACTGGATATAAATACTAAATTTAAAGACTACATATAAACAAAAGCGCAGATATCCATTACACTATCTGCGCTTTTTGCGTTTTCAATATTTATGAAACCTACAACATACATATTTATATTATTACTAAGAAAAAAGCCCGTAGTACATGCAGCGGTCTACATGTATTACGGGCTTTCCTGCTCCCCTATACCTAGCGTACTGTAAAGCAGTTACGTTCTTATTGTGAGAGAGAGTATTATATACCAAGTATATAATCTTATGATTGGGAGGGAACCACAATGCATAAGGGGCCCCCTGAACGACAGACGGCATAGGAGAGAGTCAATGTTTGTCTATCCAATCCAGAGGGCTGCGTGTGTGTAATTATTTATTGTGTGTGTAAGTGTATTATGTATGTGTGTGTATAGTTTTGTGTGTTTAGTGTTCGTATATTAAAAGGGGTTGCTTTACAGTAGATTAGGATAAGGATTGCCTTATTTTACTGCCATACCTGTTTTTGCATCCAATACGATGGATACAGGTTTATTTTGTGCATCATGGAACTCTACAGTATATACCGGCTTACCGTTTGGATTAGCTACAGACCAAGAGTTAATACCAGTTGCTACATTACCAGTTTGTGCGAAGGCTGCATTGATTGCCACGTGTGGAGGTAACACAGTACCAGCATCAATAGCACTAGCGTCCATAGATGCATCATATGCTTTAGGAGTACCTTCAGTTACATTACCAGTTGCCACATCTAGAGTCATGGAATGGGCGCCACTAGTATTGAAACCATCTACTTCATAGATAGCTGTTTTATCGGCAGCTTTGAAGGATACATTCGTAATCTTAGAATCGCCATATTTACTTTCAAATTGGTCGATTAAATAATTCGCACCAATTACGAAAATACTATTTTGATCGACTACGCCTGCTTGCTTATTTGTTGTGCTAGATTGTGATTTTCCACTTTTAGAGTTTTTTTTTCCTCTTTTGTAGTTTCTTTTTTGTCAGCTTTTTTATCTACTTTTACTTCTTTAGTTTCTTTTACAGCTTTATCAGCTTTAACTGCTTTGTCAGCTTTTACTTTAGGCGCTTTGTGTGCTTGCGCTTTTTTAGTATTTTTTTCTTCTTTATTAGCTTCTACTTTTTTATCTGCTGCACGCACTACTTTAGCTTCACCAGGAGCTTTTGCTACAGATGCAGTTTCAATTGTAGGAGTTGCTGCTGCAGGATTAGCTGCTGCTGGAACTACGGTTTCTTGCGCAACTGGAACCACTTCAACTTTAGCTGCTGTTGGTACTACTTTAACTGCCGGAGTTACTTCTACCTTAGCTGCTACAGGAGCCGCTTCTGTTTTAGCTGCTGGAGTCACTTGGATTGTAGGAACTACTTGGTGAGTAGCAGGTTGAACTACAGGAGCTGCAACACTTGCTGCCTCTTGAGTCACCGGAACTGGTGTTGCTTGTTCAGCAGCTGTTACTGCTACAGTAGCGCCAAATACACCAGCTACCGCTAAAGCAATACTGCTTTTCAAAATAGATTTTTTCATAATATCCTCCTTGATAATTTATACATATGCAAACTTTCGCATATATACTTTTAACCAACTCGGTGTCATCGTTATAGATCCAAAACATATATCTAGCGTGGACTGTAGATATATAGTCTGGAAAAGTCCCGATATATTTGAGTTCTGTCTTTTGACTTGACACATATTATCGATAATCTATGAAATAAAAATGTAGAACTCACTGCTTTAGCTTATTTTGGCGTGAGGATAAAATGAATTTATATGTAATTTTAACGAAATTCTATAGTATTCAATTTACAATTAATTATTCTATGAACCAAATTTAAGAAGCTATTTTTCCCATATATAAAGGAACCGTAGCCTCTCATTTTAATTCTCATAATATAAACCTGTGTTTTCATGAGTAAACGTTCACAAAAAAACTCCTTAAAACTATCATTTACTATAAAAAAGATAGTTTTAAGGAGTTTAATTCTTATATTCAAGATAATAAGCGTTCGACTATTAATTTGTATTTACTAATCACACTAATGTTTAGTCATCAAATTTAACAGATAATAACGTACCATTCATTGCATCAATACGTACAGCAACTTCTTTATCACCCTCGGTACCAAAGCTAACGTTGTATACTATTTTACCTTTATCATACTGTACAGACCACGCATTAAGGCTTGTAGCTTTACCTTGCGTTTGCGCATACGCAAAGTTAACGACCGCAGCTGGTGGTAAGATTTCACGCGGATCAAAAGATTTTTTCTTTAAGGATTTATGGAAGTCACCTTCACGTTTCTCAAAGATTTGATTTGTCGCATAGATATAAGTGAGCTCATATTTGCCGCTTTCATCAAAACCGTCTACATCATATTTAATTTGACCACCATCCGCATCAAAAGCAATTTCAGTGATAGCTGCATTCGGATGATTTTGAATAAATGCATTTAATAAACCATTGGCACCTACAATCGCTGCATGGTTTCCATCAACAACTGCAACAGTTGGCTCTACAGCTACTAATGGGGCTGCACTTACATTTGGCATACCAAAAACTGCTGCCAAGGCTAATACAAGGCTACCTTTTACAAATAAGGATTTCATAGGCTCCTCCATCTCTCAAACAGGACCATACGGTATATATACAATTATACACTAAATCGATACGGTTTATGAATCTTTATTTATAATATTAATGCATAGACAAGTCCCCTATGATACAATGCACGTAGAATAAATTTTTTACCTACAAGTGAGACGATTATGATTTCAATATATCCTACTATATATCACACATTTCAATGCAAGGCAGATCGATGTGAAAATACATGTTGTCAACTTTGGACCATCGATATCGACGAGGCCACAGCTAAACGCTATCATACCATGACAGGTTCTCTTGGTGAAAGCTTACGCCAAGCCATCACTGTCGATGATGAAGGTAGCCATTTTATATTTTCTAAAAAGCAACCAATGTGTCCATTACTCAACGAACAAGGACTATGTAAAGTCGTCCTCGAATTGGGTGAAGCAGGACTTTGCGATACCTGTCACATGCATCCGCGCTTTTATAAATACATTGAAGATCTCGAACTATGTGGCGTAGGCTTATCCTGTGAAGCATCTGTAGAACTACTCGCAGAAGATAAGCAGTCTAATCAAGTCATATTTACCATTGAGGATGATAATGGCGAATTCAGTCCCGATGAACGACTAGGCATTCATAATATCTTTGAACTATTAGCTTTCAATATAGACTCAACACTGTTTCAATATACCCCAAACCCTAATGCACAGTATTATACAGAACTATTAAAACTATATGGCACAACAGAACCTATCGATGAAGAATGGACTTCACAACTCAAAATATTATCTCATAACATAGACAAACTTATTGCCTCTGTACAAACCTATATCTCGACTCACGATATGGGCCTATTCAACAAAGTATTCCAGTACATCTTATATCGTCAAATCGATATGCTGTCAGATTATTCTTTAGAAGCTATCCTCGCCTATGCAAAAGATGCTGTAGAGTATATATTGATGGCCAGTACCACAGATGGATTACCACTCAAACAAATAGCAAGATGGTCACAGCAAATTGAATACGATGAGGATAATGTAGAATTACTATTACAATACTATGACAAATAAATGTATTACAGTATAAACACCAAGACCTCCTAGCCTTATCTAGGAGGTCTTTATTATAGCTATGCAAAGAGCATCCGCATAATCCAATTATATAAAAGATTAATAATAAATAATATCACATAAACAACGCCTACCGTAAGTGGCTCTACTTTCATAATACGAGATAACAGCATAACAGCCACATAGATTACGGCACAAACATAGGCTAATGCCAGTGGAACTAATAAAATCATTAAAAATGGCATAATATAAATGAAAATAATAGATACCAAAATTAATGCTAAGCCGAGCGCTCCTGTATAGCCTTCCACATAAGCAGTTCCCATTAATACTTGCTTAAAATCAAACTCACGTTCTAAAAGAACACTGAGTAATTTCCATAGAATAAAGCTGCCTATAAACCAATAAATTCCTAAACCTATAATTTCTCGTAATATAGAGAATATGCCATATACAGCTGGTATAAAGCCAAATAAAAAACCTCCAAAGGTCATGGCCAATGGTAACAGTACAATGCCTAAAGCAAAGCCTAAAATATGGGTGGCACACCAACCTGCAAGACCAGCTTTTATACCCTTTTCCAAGGTACCAAACCAGAAAATTTCATCGATTCCCTTTTTCGGTGAACGCACCAGCAGGGATATTTCTTGTAAAAATGTCGTATCCATAACTAACTCCGCTCTCAACTATACTATGAAATTAATTATATCATAAATTTTCAGTCTTAAATTATATATAATCAATTTTAATATAAATTAAAACAAAAAAATACCGCAAGACTATCATCTTGCGGTTATCATAATATATTACCTGTATTATTTAACTAACGTATGAACAATACGAATCCATTGAGGCAAGACAGATACAGATAATAAAGCTACAACAAACATGATAATATACGTTTTAACGATTCCGAGTCCAACATATCGCCGCATGAGCTGAGCCCCAATAAAGACAGCATAATACTGACTAAACATAGTAACAAGATAGGCCATATCTCCTACGTACTTTGGCATAGATAGGCAGAACAATATAAGTCCCACTATATTAACCACCACCAATACTACGGTACGAAGTGCATTCGTATAGGCTAAGCCATAAATATAGTTTCTCATCACTCCGCTATAGGTCCCAGTACCGCCCAACAATATAAGTAATCGCCAGATAATTAAAGACCCTAGGATAATCTGAAAAATCAGAAATGATGCATTCCCGAAAACACCAACTATATCAAAATGTGTTAACCCAGTCATTCTCTTAATCCCTAATACAGGAGATATAACCTTTACTATTAGTGGTAAAACATAGGTCATCACATATAATACAATTGTAGATGTTACAAGGTTCAGAACAGCTCGTATATAAGATCCATTTCTAAGAATATTTTGAAAGGATCGCTCACTCAATCTTGTAAATAAATGCAATATATCCTTATACCAAACCATAATACTCCTTATATTATTTATATTATTAAGTTAATGTATATACCGCTTCACAAAGTAACGATACTATAATAGCAATCAACATTATGCTAAGACCTTCATAAGAACTTCCATTAATACATGCCCCTGCAATACGTCCCATAGTCTGCAATAGTAATACAGTACTGAGAATACATAAAACAATCATGCAAAAACCAATAATAGCTTGCAGTAAAATCGGTATCGTCGTAAGAATCAACATAATCCCTGCAGTAAGAGTGATCATAGCTACTACTAATTGAACAAAAGCCATCATATGTAAAACACCAGTTACTACGCTACGAACGTAAAACTTACGTTTTTGTAATATTGCGTAACCTATAATGATACCGGCCATGAGTGCCGCTTTTAGAATAACCCACGTAAATCGTCCTATATTCCAAAACTCACGAGGCTTACTTAGTTGATCAAAAAATACTTGTATTTCATGTTGCCCTACAGAAAAAGAAAACATTTGCCACTTTACTAAAAATGATGAATTTCGTATAAGCGCTCGTATAGCATCTAAATATACACTTTCACCAACGAGAGTAAATTGATAACATATGAGTGTCAACACTAGCATCCATGCAAGCTGTCCATAGGTAACATCATAGTGGTACATTCGTGGATTTTTTTCTTCAATGGGGTTTAATAAGCGGTATACGAACTCTACTAAACCTGCCATCATACCTCTCACCACCTTTTACACAACAAGAATAAGCACCATTCATATTTGAATGATGCATCACACAACACAATGATTACGAATTTATAACAATAATTTTATTTTTAATTCATACTCTGTTCATCATTATAACACAAAAGCAAGGTATATCCATACCTTGCTTTCATATTTTTCATGTTATGTAATTATCTAGATGTAGCAAGCATTACTATGCCCTCTAATATACCAATAAAGACTACTTGAACAATTCATCTTATTTCAAAGATGCTGCAATTTTTGTAAGGTTTTCATCCATACGTTCTAAGTATGTCTTGTTATCTTCATTGCTTTCAATTGTGTAAATAGTTTCTACCTTAGCACCAACTTCATTTGCTAATGTTTTGGATACTTCTGGGCTAGCCATTTCTTCTGCGAAGATAGTAGTGATATTGTTTTCTTTACAGTATTTAATAAGTTCTGCCAATTGAGCTGCATTAGGTTCGCCTTCAGCAAATACATCTTCTACACTGTTTTGTTCCAAACCAAAGTCACGGCATAAGTAGGCAAACGCTGCATGGCCTGTAACAAAGTTTTTATGAGTAGCTTGTGCAAATTGACCTTCATATTTCTTAATCATTGCATCAAGTTTAGCTACGTAATCATTGTAATTCTTTTCGTAGTAATCCTTATTAGCTGGATCAGCTTTAACTAAAGCATCTTTAATATTTTTCACTTCGATTTTAGCATTTTTCAAAGATAACCAAGCATGTGGATCTTCTGCACCATGCTCTTTAATTTCTTCAGGATCAGTATTTTTAATAGCTTCTATGCCATCTGTAGCAACAACAGTAATGAGCTTACTATTTTTAGCTGCATCAATCGCTTGTTGTGCCCAAGGTTCCATACCAAAACCATTGTACACGAATACTTGAGC
>CAKPXR010000054.1 GCA_934202215.1 uncultured Veillonella sp. | reverse complement strand
TGTTGAAAATTATCTATATCAATTCATATTCATTATAGATAGTGAAAGCTGGCCAGTCAACGAAAACTTCATTTTAACTTCATTTTATAAAATTAAAAGGAATGAATCCGGTAGAATACCGAACTCATTCCCAAAGAGCAGTTCAATTACACCGGTCCAAGAAAATAGGTACAGATTATATAAACTTTTATTTTAGAGCTTTTTATAATAATTAATTACCAGAATATATTACTGAACTAGAGATTCTCTATATTCTTCTGCCGCTGCATCATAAGTCCATTGTACGGTTGCATTATGATGTTCGGTTACAACTTTTTCAATTTTTTCAAGTGGAATAGAGAAGAATTCTTTTCTGTGATTTACTTTATTAACCTCATATTCTCTAAAGGTATTATGTAAAATAGATTCTAAGCTAGGTGCATCATCTGAAAAGATTAACGCATGAACATCAAATTCAAATGGTACAGAGGCACTACTTAATTCCTTGATTCTATCCATAGGTTCAAGGCGTCTAGTCATACCAATTTTAAAAATATTTTCTCCAAATGACCCAATATTAGAAATAATATAAACAAACCCAGCCCTCGTATTCTTTTCGCGATTTAAAACATCAGACTTAACAGTTTCAAGTTCAGAAAGTTTTTCTTCACATTCTTTAATCTTATCTATATAAAGGCTCTTTTCAACTTCATTATCTGTTTTCTGTAAGTATTTCATAAGCTTAGATATTTCATTTTTAAACTGAGTTTCATCTTTCTCAATTTTAGCCTTTTCGCGTTCAATTTCACGACGAACTTTTTCTTCTTCTTTTAATTGTTCTTGTATAAGTTTCTTTTGTACTCGTTCATCTTCTAATTTTTCTTGATATGAATGTGCTGTAATTAATTGTTGTAACTTATTTTCAAGAAACTCTTTTGTAATTTGTACACCATCAGATTTATATATTTTATTTAAAGTTTCATAAGATCTTAGGATTTTATTCCTCATGGTATCAATATTTTTAAGTGTAACATTAGATATGGCTAAATCACATTCAGCATTAAACGAACGTAAAATCTGACGTATTTGTGTTGTAATAAACTTTTTATTATCGTTAATAAGCACATCTATAGCAGTATTATTTTTCACTAATTCAGCTTCTTCTAACTTATATTTAGATAGTATATTTTTTAATTCCTGTGATGTTGCAAGTTCAAGTCCTTCCGTATCAATATTAGCTACTGTTACTAAAGGCTCTAAATTTTCAACTTCCAATTTCTTATTTTCTAATTCCTTTTTAATTTTTGATATTTCAGCGCACAACTGATTAAGCTCAGTATTTTTTTACTAATACGTACTTCAATATCATGCTCTATTTTGGCCTTTTCTTTTTCAATAGTCTCTTCCAATGTAGCTAATCTTGATTGATTAGCCTCTATATCCTGAATGAGATTTTTATTTAAAATATATTCTTTATAAATTTCATTTTCAATTAATGCCCATCGATGATATCTAGCAAGTATTAATATTGCAACTCCTACAAGCATAATTGGCCAATATACACTAATAATAGCCAACAAGAAAATAGCAATATCTCCTATGACAAATCTTTTTTCCCCATTATTATCCATAATATTTCCCCCAAAATACCAACAAACAATATACAATTATAGATAAGATAAGACTAATCTATATAATTTTACGTATATTATATCATAAATTATGTAAATGATGAAAAATATATGAAGTGCATAAAAACAGAGCTATCTCATAACAAGATAGCTCTGTAAGAGGGTAAATCATTATTTGTAGTGTCTTAATGATTACCTTATTTATCTCTCCTGTATGTTATTGTTCTCCCTATAGTTCCTCCTCTCTTTCTCTCCCTATTACTTCATATTTCCCTTCTATTCTATCTCTCACCCCTAACACTCTTATCTAGTTAGGTCTCTCCAGGCGATAAATAGTTCTGCCACGACTTGTGGGTTTTGGCTGAGTTTGATGCGGGCTAGCATTTTGCGCACGTAGTTACAGTGTTCTAGCATAGCTTCATTCAGTTTGTGTTTTACGTGGCGTGGGGCTTGGTACACCAAGATTGGTTTAAAGTCGCCCACGTGAATGTAACTCGTATCTGGATCAGGGCCATCTGTAACGATGTATTGATAGGGTATGGCTACATTAAATAGTCCATACACCACATCCTTTCCGATAGAGCGCCGACATTTAATATGGCAAAAGGTTAAATGTGGACCATAAGTCTTAGGCGCCGTATAGTTGCTACGTCGACCGTCGCTGGTCATAATGTAATTTGGCCGTAGCCCTTCCTGCAAAGCCAGCTCCCTTAGAATAGTGCGGATTGGCAGGTGTACCAATTCTTGACGGCCATCTACAAAATAGCACATCGTACTATCTCCGCCGCTAGGTTCATAGATAGGAATAAAACAAACAATATGATTCTTCGGATTCGTATAAATCAAATCCAAATTCTCTCCTTTAGATAGCTACTTGGCCATTGTTTCTGGTACTTCATTATTTGTCATCATAGGAATTCTCTCCACTGAATTTAGGAATATTCCTTTCAACAATACAATGAACACATGTTCTGTGAAAGCAGATTCGCATGCTTTAATCTGCCGTTGATTTAATTGTATATCACACTGTATAATTTGTAAATATATACACAAAACTATAGAAATTTATATAAAATTAAAGAATTTATGATCTTGTAAACTTAATATATAACTATATGTGTCATTATTTTCTCATTTACATTGAGAATTGCATATTTTATGTATATCTGTTAATCGCGATTTATGTAATTATACAAAATCTAGAATATAAATAAGAAATTAAATTAGATTAACACATATTATACTACGATCACTAATGTACTCGTAGTTTGTTAAAGTCCGTCGTTAAATACCTACGCAACTTACGAATGGCCCGTTCATGACGCCGTTGAATAGCTTGGCGACTGCAGTTCAATTCTTCACTAACGGATACGAGACTTTTACATTCACCATATACACGGCGCAGTAGGTCTTGTTGATCTTGAGATAATCTACCTAGAGCCCATACAAGACGAGCACGTAATCGTTGTTCTTCATCGGCGGTCATGATCATATCTGCTATATTTTCTCCAGACGAGAAGATATCCATACCAATAGTTACCTCTCCATCATCAGTGATGCGGTCTGATATATGAATTTCACGATGATTACGCAAACGCTCTCGCTTCCAATACCGCATGTAACCATACCTAACACCAGCTTTTACAAACCCAGGGAACGGCACGGAGCCTTTTAGGTCAAAGCTATAAATGGATTCTAACAGTATAGCCCACAGATAGCTCTCTAGATCTTCACGGAACTCACGATTGCCTGTGCGGTTCGTATAATGCAATATGAGTGGTCGATACCTACGACAGAGTTCGATTTGAGCCGCATCATGACGCAACTCATCAACGGACCACGGCTGATATCCTACGGTCTGAATCCGCATATTTGGATTTTGACAGATAGACACGAGGCTCTTATCTGATAAGGATGTTAATACCTGATGCCCACAAATCAGAGTCTGTAATTTTAACTCTTCTGGCACCTTGTACACTGGTTCCGTAGAAGATATCTTTTCAGATAGGCCTTCCTTAGCCGGTACTTTCTTGGAAGATATTTCCTCAGATTGTGATGTGTCAGGCATTAACTCTTTCTTCGAGGATACCTCAGATTGTAAGCTTGCAGTTTTAATACAGGTTCGTTGTACTAATGGTTCTTCGTTTTTGTATAACATAAATCCCCTTTCCTGCCATGGCATAGCGCTTATCTACACAATAGCGTGGAAAGGGGATTTTGACAAATCAGCAATTCCTTAGAATTCCTTCATATTCTGTTACAATCTAATATTAATTTCTGTTTCTAAAAGGACAGAACTATCCATCTTGGTCGGTAATTGCTGAAAATAAAAATGGCATATCGAAATAACCAATACAAAAAGAGTTAATTGTCTGCTTACATGGCGATACAGGAGGCTTCCACAAAGTCTTTCAATTGTGGTTTTACGTAGGTGCGGTACACGTCTGCACCGTTACCACGAACAATGTCCCCCCAATATTTATACACATAGCGGTACCAGAAATGGAACATGCTATTTGTGAAGTGATAATCAGCGTATTTCGCAGGGCCACGGCTATTCGCTTGGATACGACCTACAAGGCCCATCGCCATCAAGTCATTTAAGCGAGATGTAAAGGTGCCGCTTTTAATTTGGCTAGCTTGCAACAGCTCCACATAGTATGGTCTCTCAAGTGTAGCAAGGCCAGATAGGATTGCATTAGCACCTGTTATATTTTTCATATCTCGATGTAAGATATGCTGCGTTTCTTCGAAGAGAGCACCTGATACAGAGAAGAATAAATTAATAATATTCGTATCGATACTTTCACCATTATCAAAGTAATGTACATACGCAGGCAAACCGCCTGTTACGGCAAACACAGTACGCAAGTCATCTTTAGCATAGTGAAGCCCCAAGGATTTCATGTCAACCAAAGAGAATGGTTTCACCTCAAAGTATTCTGACACATAGGGACCTATTAAGCTACGCTCACCAATGATACGGCCATCGAGTTGCTCTAATCCATTCGCCATCAAAATAATATTCAAATGGCTTGTTTCTTGATAGGCCTCTAACAAATCACTCAAATAAATGGGAAACTGTGGTACAGCCTCCACCAAGGATGGATAATCATCGATCACCACTGTCTGAGGCGTTTTCACACTATCTTCAAAAAGACCCTCAAAAGCCTCTTGCAAGCTAGTAATCGGTTCGAATTTGTCCTGCCCATCGGTAGGAACAAAACGTGCCTCAAGAGCTCGGTTCATATCAGCTACATGAATGGCTTCATTAGCTATGCGCCCCGCCAAGTATAACGCCTTATGACGTCGTACGAGCTGGGAGGCCACATAAGATTTGCCACTACGATGTGGGCCATATACAACACACAAACTCATTTGACCCATCGCAACACGGGACTGGATACTCTCAATAATCTCAGCACGTCCCACAAAATTCATATACTCTCACCTCCAACATTCTATGGAGATTATTATATCATAAATTTAAAACAAATTTAAATTTATTTTCATATTATTAACATGACTTTTTATTATGTTAAAATTTTTACGCATAAAATATACTTATTCAATGGTTCACTTTTTACACATCTAATAATGAGAAGCCTTATATTTACTATATTTCTGCTAATACTATTACTAAATTACTATGCAAAATATAGTATATAAAAAAGACGTGCTACCCTATGGTATAGCACGTCTTTATTGTTGTATTTGAGTTTGCATCTTCATAAGTAGAATATGCTTAACCGCATCATTGAGTCGGTCATTCGTAATGGTTCCATTCGCCACCGCTTGTGTTAGTGCACGATGTACTTCATCGATATGAACAGTATCTGCATCAACGAGGACCAGATCACTGCCAGCCACAATGGAAGATACGGCAAAGTCCCCTATCTTTTGGTTCGCTTGCAAAGCGCCTACATCGATACGGTCTGTCATGACCACTCCATTATATCCAAGATCATGTCGTAGCCAATCTGTAATGATGGCTTTAGAGGTACTCGCCAAATGTGCATTATCGATGGCAGGGATTTGCACATGGCTCATAACGAGCATATATGTGTTCGCTGTCGTCTGTGAAATGAGACGTTTGAATACGGCTACATCCGTATTATTGAGATATGCTTTCGCCTCATTAGCCGTTCCAAATGACGTATCACCAAGGCTCACCGTTGGGAAGTAGTTATAGCCAAACCACATTTGATTGATTTGATAGCGCTCCGCCATGGCAAGATCCATATGTCCCGCCCAAGTAGGGTCAGATGTATAGGACACATTCGGGATGCCAAGGTTTGCATTAGGTCCCATAACAAGATTAAAGCCCAGATCTCGCATTTCAATAGCCGACCGAGTAACTAAATTGATAATTCGTTCCATCGGCAATTGGCCCCAACGATTTGGCTCTGGCAAGCGCAAGAAACTTTCATTCGAACGCAACACCTTATCCCTATTAATCCCTATATATGGCGTTACCATACTAGCGGTTGTGGCTGTTTGCATGATGTCTTTTGTGAAAGCTCTTACTTGATCTTTATTATGTAAATTTTCATTTGTAAGCATAATGCCGCTCACACGATATTTGCGGATTACATCCTTTTGAGACTGTCCCACCGTGTTGCCATGAAGGCTAATCATCATTAGCTGGCCTATCTTATCCTCTTGAGACATAGCCCCAAGCCAGGTATTCACCTTTTCTGGAACAGGCTTATCTGATTGCATGACAGCCCGATACGATATAGTACGTACCTCTTCCTGCTCTGCCTGACTCTCATGTTGGCATCCGGCAGCACCGATAACAGCGACTATCAAGGCTATGCCACATAGGACACGCCGTAATAACAAGTTCATCTCTCCTCAAAACTCCTTGCAGTACTCTCTTACATATCACCTGTTTATATATTATACACTATATAATTCATCTTTTCCTCATGATAAAAGATAAATTCTATATCAATTTATCATAATAAAGTTGAAAAGTAGAAATAAAAATCCTACGAATCACATGTAAGGTGACACTCATAGTAGTTATAGGCTACACAAGTATCACGTCACTCATGACCCGTAGGATTTATTTTTGTTCAGTTAGTACTCAATATTCTAAGTCGCTTACAGTCTAATTACATTATGTATAAACTCATGTATTCAGAGCCAAGACGAAACAACTCATACTCAGCTAATCAGTAATATGATTAACCTTTATATTTAGGAGATGTTGGACATGTTTCAGGTGTCACATCCTTGCGATCACCAAGGACTGCGCTGCGGTCTGTATAATGTGTATGCAAGAGTTCGTGTGCTTTATGGCCCAACGGTTCGCCCAAGAAATCTTTGTACAATGCTTGGATTTCTGGGTTTTCATAGGAAGCAACCCATTTATAGTTTTCATCCGCTTCGTAAAGGCCGCCGATACGAGCTTCCTTAGTTTTCACTGCTTGAGGCAATTTAGTGCGTGGTTGACCACCACCACCGATACAACCGCCTGGGCACGCCATAACTTCGATGAAGTCGTAGTGTTTGTCGCTGTCTTTCAATGCATTAAGGAAATCACGTGTATTTTTACCGCCATGAACTACTGCAACAGATAATGTTACATCATCGCCCAATTGAACAGTCGCTTCTTTTACACCTTGCATACCGCGAACATCTTCAAGATGAGTCAATGCATATGGAGGTGGCTCTTTATCAGTGATGAGCTTGTACGCTGTACGCATAGCTGCTTCCATAACACCGCCAGTGTTACCGAAGATGATGGATGCACCAGTTTCCATACCGATTAAGTCATCGAATTGAGATTCTTCAATGGCATTGAAGTCGAGGTTTTCCTCTTGAATCCAACGGATGAACTCACGAGTTGTAATGGAAATATCTGTATCCATACCAAGGGATTCATCGTCATAGAAACGAGCCGCTGCATTTTCCTCTTCACGTTTTGTTTCTGCTTTTTTAGCCGTACAAGGATTTACAGATACAGACACGATGTTGCTAGGATTAATGCCTTTCTTCTCAGCAAAGTATGTTTTAATCATAGCCGCTTCCATAGCGATACAAGAACGTGTGGAAGACAAGTTAGGAATCAATTCAGGGAAGTAGATTTCCGCAAAGCGTACCCACGCTGGGCAGCAGCTTGTGAACTGAGGAATTTGACCGCCATTTTTAAGGCGTTCTACAAGCTCAGATGCTTCTTCCATAATTGTTAAGTCCGCACCAAAGTTAGTATCTACTACATAGTCCGCACCTAATGCGCGCAAAGCACCAACCATTTTACCTTCAAGGAATGTGCCTGGTTCATAACCAAAGCCTTCACCGATAGCTACACGAACAGCTGGAGCTGTTTGGATAACCACGATTTTTTCAGGATCTGCAAGAGCTGCTTTCACCTTTTCAAGCTCGGATTTAGCATGCATGGAGTCGAATGGACATGCAGCCGCACATTGACCACAGTGGATACATACAGGCACATCGCCGTTTGCATCAAGATCATAGTAGTCGAGTACGCTCATTACGTCCGCACAAGCGCGACGGCATAACGTACAGTTTTTACACTTAGAAATGTCGTGATAAATGGATGGATTGTCGAGCGCAATCGGCACACGTTTATCGATAAATTCGTATTGAGACATGAGGACCTCCTCTAACAAACTAGAACTATCAAACCTTTTGAAGAAATAAACCAAACAACAGAGCACTGCGCTCAAGGCATACTTCCACATCTTACCTATAGTATACGCTATAGTGAAAGTTTATACTATGTAGAAATGTCACACTTTTGTGCAAAATTATAGTCAATCAACCCTCTCTAGATGACATAACATTGCCCATGATATTCAACATGACATCATGCGTGAGCATATTTCAATAACATACTAATTTCAAAAATGCGTAATATTAGTCCCATTGTACCACGAATAAGCAAATAATTCACTAATTTTTAGGGAATTAAAATAAAATAAAAAAAGCACGCCCTCTAATGAGAACGTGCATGTGTGAAGCTTTTACAAAAAATCATAACCCTTAAGGGATTAGATTATTTGTCACCCCAGATAAGTGTGTACACAGCATATGCAGGAGTACCTTGTTCAACCTTACGAGTGGATTTATTAGGTTGTTCTTGTTTTACTACTTCGCCTTTTGGATTGTAAAGAGTAACCTTAACATCTTTTACTTCGCGTTTTTTATGATTGAACTCTTCAGTTACGATGTAATGATAACCTTCGTAATCCATAGCTTTGATATCCAAAACAGCTTTTTTGTCATCTTTTTTAACAGAATCATTATCGATGGACCAAGTGATACCATTGCTATCAGTACCAACAGTATACCAATTTGCCGCATCAACACTACCAATGCCACCAATAAATAAAGCGCCTGCTGCTAAAACAGCTGCCAATGTTTTTTTCATATTAATACCTCTCGAATTAAATACAAGAATATGAAATCTAGTATATTCGATAAAGCTAAATATTTTATGAAAGACAAACGCACTCAATTATTAGGGCTTCATAAACTAAATATTTCCCCTACGCAGTTTTGATTAAATTTAATCATATGTGCAGAAAGGGTTCTATCTCTTTGAGACCGACTTAGGTAACTATGGAGGTCGATGAGAGATAGAACCCTTTCTACTAGTAGAGGAAATTTACCAAATCAAGTGATACACGTGATCTAGATTACTTCCTTCTTGTATTTGTATTTTTGTATTTGACAATGTTTCAGAGCCAATCATATAGCCTTGTGGATTATAGGCGGTAACATCAATAAGTTGTACCGTTTTATCAGCACGATTAAATGTCATCGTATAAATAGAATGATC
>CAKPXR010000053.1 GCA_934202215.1 uncultured Veillonella sp. | reverse complement strand
TTCGTAACAAAGAGAATTATATCTGTTCTAGAGATTTGTGTCAACACCTTTTTCTCAATTTCATTTAACTTTTACAAATAAAATGAAAAAGTGTGTTATTCCCAATATAAACTCTTTCTCCTCAGAAAAATAAGGAAGCACATTCATAAGTTATACCTTACGAATGGTGCTCCCCTATTATACATATTATTTACTTAGTTGGCAAATAGTTTTTTACAAAATTTGGCAAAGCAAAGGCAGCCTTTTGAATTTCAGCATTATAGTACTTAGTTTCAAAGTTTTGTTCACGATTTGGTGTCCATGTTAATGGGTCGAATGTTTTGGAACCCAAGGTGAAGCAATGCATACCTGCAGGATAAATCGGAATAAATGCAGTATATAAACGCGCAATTGGGAAGTGATTATTTACATAACCAAATACCTTCTCCACGAGCGGTTGATGCAACATAGGAGATTCTGTTTGTTGTACAAATAAGCCATCTTTTTTAAGAGCTTTCAAGGTATTCTTATAGAACTCTTCAGTGAATAGACCTTCCCCAGGGCCAATTGGATCAGAGCAGTCTACAATAATTACATCATAATAATCTTCTGCTTCTGCCATGAAACCAATACCATCACCAATTTTTACAGTTAATTTTGGATTGTTTTCAATCATTGCTTTAGCAATAGTTGGTAAATATTGTTTTGCCAACTCTACAACCTTACCATCGATTTCAACCATCGTTACTTCTTTTACATAATCGTGACGTACACATTCTCTAGCTACGCCGCCATCACCGCCACCGATGATTAGTACTCTTTCAGGATTTGGATGTAAGAATAATGGAACATGACTCATCAT
The DNA here is from genome assembly GCA_934202215.1 of uncultured Veillonella sp. GTDB lineage: Bacteria > Bacillota > Negativicutes > Veillonellales > Veillonellaceae > Veillonella. The sequence goes on along the minus strand of CAKPXR010000053.1, from coordinate 8,657 downwards.
TTCATGGTAGATGAACTCTTCACGTTCAGATGTTTGGAATACACCATCTAATGCGAGCATCGTACCATACTCTTTAGATTTAAATACTTCAATTTTTTGGAACTCAGATTCACCTGAGTATAATACTTCTTCTGCTTCAGCGCTGAGACGTAAATGAGGAGTTTGTTCCTCTGTAATCCATTGACTCATGTAGTACCTCCTACTTTTATACTACAATACGCATCGCAGGTTATTGCGATGCGTATGTATATTACTTTAATTACTCTATTACTTAACCTTTACGGCTAATATAACAGAAACCGCCACCTAAAATGGTATCTTTCATCCAATTCGCTAATGAAAAATCACGAATTTCGCCTTCATCAAAGATGCCACAACGAATATCATCGTCATCCATAAAAATCTTGTGAATTGGAACCCAATGCCATGTATAAAGAGCCTTTTCCTTGCCCTTATGACGATTCAAAAACGCTACAGGCACATCTTGTGCCAATGCATCATGAATAAACTGAGCTGCTGCCTCCACCTCTACACGAGAAGCACAAAAAGGAGACACATTTAACATATGTACATCATATGACAAGCCTTCGTCTTCTAATAAACGAACAAGGCCTCGTTCCATCCATTGCGTTTTATAAACACCACCACCGAAACGTGGCTTTACATATTTCCAAACTAAGTTCATCCGTTCTAAAGCAAGCGTTCGATCGGATGTGGTTTCTAGATCTAATAAGCCATCCCTAAATAACGAATAGCCCAAAACTTGTGATGCTGATGTAGGACCACAACCAGACAAGCGTTGCCACTCATCTGTGAACCACTCTTGGTCATACCCATATGATGTCTTTCCGTCTACATCAATATATAGCCATTCCGGATGTTTAATAGATACATCATTCATGAGATTAACCTTCGATTACTTCAACAGTTTCCATGATAGCACCTTGATGGATACCATCAACTACGTCCATACCTTCGATTACTTTACCAAATACAGTGTGTACACCATCCAAGTGAGGTTGTGGTTCGTATACGATAAAGAATTGGCTACCACCAGTATTAGGTCCACGGTGAGCCATAGACAATGCACCACGTTCATGTTTGTGTGGGTTGCCAATCAATTCATCTTTAATTGTGTAGCCAGGACCACCTGTGCCATTGCCATTAGGGCAACCACCTTGAGCTACGAAGCCAGGGATTACACGGTGGAAACGAAGGCCATTATAGAAACCTTTGTTAATCAAGTCAATAAAGTTTTGTACTGTGCCAGGAGCTTCTTTATCAAATAATTCGATTACGATATCGCCGCCGTCAGCCATATGGATTTTTGCTTTTTTCATTGTTCAGGTACCTCCAAAATTGTACGCAACACATGTGCTGCTAATATAAAACCTGCCACTGGTGGCACAAAACTACATGTACCAGGGCTCGTTGCTTCGCCGCGGAACTGTGGTTTCGTCGGTTTTTCTGTAGAAAATAAAACTAATTGCTTTTTAATGCCCCGTTTTTTGAGTTCTCGACGCATAACGCGCGCCAAAGGACATGTATGGGACTTATTGATATCAGCAATCATAAGTTTTTCAGGGTAAAAGCGATTACCGCCGCCCATACAAGAAATAACAGGGATGCTTTCACGTTGACACACCTCAATAATATTAAGTTTTGCCGTTACCATATCGATGGCATCGATTACATAATCAACGTTCAAGCTTTGAATAAATCCAGGGTAGTTTTCCTCAGTATACATAATATCATGAGTTTCTATCACTACATCCGGATTAATAGAAAGTGCTCGTGCCTTTGCTACCTCTACCTTACGCGCCCCAATTGTGTCATGAGTCGTAATCATTTGGCGGTTTAAGTTACTTGGTGCAATAGAGTCGCCATCGATAAGAACGATGCGCCCCACACCAGCTCGAACTAGTGCCTCAAGGGCACCACCACCAACGCCACCAACACCAAAGAGAGCCACAGACGTATCTTTTAAGGTTTTGATTTTATCAGGACCAACCAACCACTCTAAACGAGTTAACATATATTCCATTAGTATTTACCTGCTGGAATGATTTCTGTCCAATACCCGTCTGGATCAGCAATGAAGTAAATACCCATATCAGCATTTTCGTACGCTACAACGCCCATCTCTTTATGCTTTTTAAGAGCTGCTTCGTAGTCATCTACATAAAATGCTAAATGGAATTCATTGTCCCCTAAATTATAAGGGCGATCCCAGTCGCGCAACCATGTAAGTTCTAGTTCATGCGCTGTATATGGACTTTTTAAATATACAAGAGTGAAAGCACCACTTGGATCTTCCAAACGGCGAGATTCCGCAAGTAACAAGGCCTCTTTATAGAATGCTAAACTCTTATCAAGATCCTTAACATTTATATTATTATGAGCAAATGAAAACTTCATAGGACCTCCTTAATTAATTCCAGTATGTTTTTGTAGGAATTCTCCTCTTTTAATAGTATCACATTTGGCAATTCTATAGCTAGTTAATAACAAATTTTGCCGTACTACCATCGTCACCACGTGTGACCTCTAAGTGGGCCGGTATACGAGTCTTTAATTCAGGTACATGGGAAATCATGCCGATAAGACGACCTGATGATTGTAATTTCACCAGTGTTTCCATTGCGAGTTCCAACGTATCAGGATCAAGTGTACCAAAGCCTTCGTCGATAAACATCGTATCCATATGAATACCACCTGCATAACTTTGGATAACATCCGCAAGACCTAAGGCAAGTGCCATCGATGCCAAGAATGTTTCGCCGCCAGACAAGGTATTCGCCGGTCTCGATTGACCTGTGAAAGCATCCATGACTGCCAGATCGAGGCCTTGTTTCCCCCGTCCACCGCCAGTATAGTCAGATCGTTCCAAGGAATAGCGATTACGGCTCATCGTTTGAAGCCTTAAATTAGCTGCATATACGACTTCATCTAAAATAGCTCCCAATACGTAGCGCTCAAAGGTTACATTTTTAAACCCTTGTTCACCGCCATTTGCCAAGTCATTTAGGCGACTTAAGAAAGTGACTTCCTCACGGGCTTCCCCCATAGCCTGTTCAAGTGTGTCTAGAGAAGCCAGTGTTGTTTCAATATGTTTCGTTTCTTTATCCCAAGCCGCAAGAGAACCCACCAAATTATCACGTTGCTCTACTGCCGCATCATATACTTCATTGGAAACCGTATCACTTGGCTCCACTACAGATTGAGCATGTTTCAATGCCGCATCATATACAGCTTGAACTTTATTGAAAACCTCCTCCAATGCATGTAGTTCAGTTCTAATTGTATCTAAGGCCTTATAATCATCTAGCGCATCTATAAAATCATTTTCACACAAAGAAATCGATTTCAATGATTCTACATAGTCTTTATAGAGTACATCAAGATTTTTTGTTTCTTCCTGCACCTGGGCAGATAAGGTTTCTAAACGACCCCGTTTAGCATTGAGCACTTCTCTGGCAGAATCTAGATTGACTTTACAAACTTTCACCTGTTCATCGTAATCTATAAGCTCAGACGCTAATGATTCTATCTCTTTGTGCCATGCAGCTACATCCGTAGTTGGCAAACTTTCAGAAAGAGCATCAATCTTAGCCTGTACCGTACTAATCTGAACCTCTAAATTATGCAAGTTATCAAGTAGTTCTTTATGAGCCATCTCCAATTTCGCTAGTATATCTTTAGCCGCACTGAGGTCACCCTCAGTGTTAGCTATAGTTTTGCTCAGCTGTTCAGTGTCGCTACGCAAGGTTGAAAGCTGCTCCATTTGAGATACTAAGCTTTGTTGAATTGAATCAAATGCATCTTCTGAAAAATTATCAATCCATGTTTTGAGTTTAGAGACTTGATCTTCAACTTGTTCATCTAACTCATGTAAACGAAGAGCTAACGTTTCTTTCTGACCAATTTCACTAGCTTGCTTTTGTAACTCAAGATCACGCATGGCACGAGACTCTTCTATCTCCTCTTTGGTAGGATATAACTCAGGCTTGGATGCTAACCGTGGATGATCTGTAGAGCCGCATACTGGACAAGGTTCGTTATCTTTCACTAAATGAACGAGTTCAAAGGCACGCCCTTCTGCCATCAAATATTCTAACCGTTCAAGCTGTACCTTTGAACTCTTTACGGATTCATCAAGCGTCGCTAATGCCTTATCTTTAGCATCGATATCATTTTGAACCTTCTGTTTCTCAGCAATCAATTCAGAATATCGTTGCAAATGATTTAACTGTTCTTGGATACGAGGAATAGAGTCTAAGACTTTGCTATTAGCTTGTAACTGTTGCCTGTCCGCAACTAACTTAGCCTCTAAATCAGCTACTGTCTTATGTTGCGATTGTAACGCAGCTTCGCTTTTCTCACGGTCCTGTGTTACTAATATACTCTTTAATGTGCTCAGTTCCTTATTTAGCAATGCTAACTCATTAAATTTTTCTGATTGCTGTTCCATTTGGGCTAGCGTAGTTCGCTTAGTTTGCATAGTTTCAGCTTGAGCTTCTAATACTGCATGAGCCTCTATACATTTAGACTCATATTGAGTTGCACTGTCCACATTTTTTTCAGCCTCTGAAAGTGATGTTTCCAAGGTTTTTAACACAGATTGTTTATCACAAACCTGTTTATATAGCTCAAAACTTGGCGTTAAAGAGGTAAGAAACTGAACCTTTTCACATAAGCTAGCACGCTCCGTTTCTTTTTCTTTCACGAGGTCTAATTTAGAGGTAGCCTCTGCAAGAGATTGTTGTGCTTGGTTATATAAGGCCCACTCATTTCGCAACGTATTAAACTGCTCCACTACAATTACAGCTTTATCACGGTCAATAACAAGAGCATCTCGGTGTGGCTCTCTATGTTTCAAAAGATCTTGTACGTGTTCAATGGTTAGTACTGGCGTATCTTCGTCATGTGGAATGGACTGCAGCAATGCATTCTGTTTTGTTACATTTTCTTCAATCCCTGCTTTTGCGTCATCATAAGCAGCTTTTAAGGCATCTTGTAATCTTCGGTACAACTCGGTTCTAAAGAGTGTATGTAATAACTCTTCCCGTTCACTGGTGGATGCTACTAGTAATTTTCGGAATTCTCCTTGCGGTAAAAGAACCACTTGTAAGAATTGATCCTTGCGAAAGCCTATGATACGTTGAACGGTATCGCGAATAGCAGCCGCAGAGGTGGCAATGACCTTCCATTCCCCATCCTTCATTTCGTAAACAGTAGCACTAGCATTCTGTTCACGCATACCTGTACCACGTTTCTTCGCAACCATTTGCTTTGGCAGTCTTTCAACACGATATTGAGTATCCCCGATAGCAAAGGAAAAATCTACCCGCGTCATACGATGTGGTTCTGCAAAGTCACTACGAATTGCATCTGTTTTGCGCACCTCTCCACTAGGCTCACCATATAAGGCATACACCATAGCATCTAGTATAGATGTTTTCCCAGCCCCCGTAGGACCAGAGATGAGAAACATGGAATGGTCTTGAAGCTCGTTAAAGTCCAAGGTAACCGAATCGCGGTAAGGACCAAAGGCTTCTATAGTTAAAGATATAGGCTTCATTTAGTCCTCCTTTAAAATTCGGTTCCACACAGAGTTGATGTATTGTTGCTCTCGCTCTGTTAATGGTTCTTTCCATACAGCTTCGGCAAATTGATTAAATAATTCACGCTCGTTTAACTCTTTAAATACAGCTTCATCCATATCTGCCATAGGCGTTGCTACACGACCAACTAAATCAATGGTCATGCAGCGATTGTACCCTTGGCGCAACTTAGCCATCCCATCCATAATAGGCATTGTATCTAGCAAACGGGCCTGTACATAATCATCTTTATGCTTAGCCTGTAACTCCTTATTATTTAACAGGTCTTCAAAATAACCTTCTAAAATCACTACGTCACGCTTCGCCTCTACAGGAATGGTGTTAATATCTACGTTTCCCTTTGTATCCATATCAATGATGGTGAAAGACTTCTTCTGCGTGTGCTCGTCAAAGGAGTATTTTAATGGAGACCCACTATAACGAATATAGTCTGCCCCCATCCGCTGCGCCCCATGCAAATGGCCAAGGGCTGTATAGTGAAAGTCCTTAAAGACTTGTGGGCTTACTTGTTCACTACCACCTACAGATAATGTGCGCTCAGAACCACCTACTTCACCACCCATAACGAAGGCATGGCTAATGGCAATGCTACGCATACCCTTTGGTACTTGTTTATATAAGTAATTACTCCAAGCCTGATACATTTGGTCGTAATTATGGAGATTGAGGCCACTCTCATTATGTAGATCAAAATTTTGTTTTACTACGTCACTTGTTTCTATATCACCTGCATTTGTATCTGCCATATCAACACTAGCAAACAAAGAATCCTCAATAATATCTACAGATGCTTTTTTAGATTTAGAACGCTTAGATTTTGCTTTAGCCTTAGTTTCTGCATCGCACTCAATTTCTACACGTTGAATAGTTTCCAAAGAAGTATTCGCAGAACTTAAATCTAATGTATCACCTATACGACGAGGCTCGCTGAAAGGCATAGGGCAGATAGCGACCTTACCATCAACGCCTTCAAACTCAAATGGTTGTAATGCGTGATGAGGGGATCCCCAAATATGGATTCCAGAATGACTCAACATAGAACGCCCTACCTCAAGGCGTTCTGCGCCATCGTGATTACCACTAACCACAAAGAGTGGTACCTTATAGTCCATAGCGAGACGTGTAATAATTGAATCCCATAATTCAATGGCTTCAATAGGTGGCACTGCGCGGTCAAAAATATCCCCTGCTAGCAATATGCCATCTATTTTTTCATCTTTCAAAATAGAAAAGAACTGATTCTCCAACACATGAGCTTGGTCTTCGGTTAAGTACTGACCATAAAAAATACGTCCTAAATGCCAATCGGCAGTATGTAAAAAACGCATTTTATCCCCCTTTCCAGCTCTCCCTATATCTTATGTAAATGTAGCTATATAAATTATTATATAACTAAAACTACGTTTCAGATTAATTATTGATTTTCTACAATAGAGCGCAACATAGCAATTTCTTTCGCATAGCCGTCTAATTCATTTGGTGTTTCCAAATAGAACGGCAAGTTCGTCAATTTAGGATGTGTCACAATGCGAGCTATGGCATCGATGCCGATGTGACCTTCCCCAATTTTTTCATGGCGATCTTTATGAGCGCCCATCGGATTTTTAGAGTCGTTCAAGTGAATGGCTTTCAAACGGTCTAAGCCTACAATGCGATCAAACTCGTCGATAACACCATCGAGATTATTAACGATATCATAACCACCTTCGTGGATATGGCATGTATCAACACATACGCCCATGTACTCTTTTAATTTGACGCCGTCGATGATGCGAGCAATTTCTTCAAAGCGAGAACCAATTTCTGTGCCCTTACCAGCCATGACTTCCAATAGAACGGTCGTTTTCATACCAGGGAACAAAATTTCGTTCAAACATTCTACGATATATTCGATGCCTTGATCTACACCTTGCTTTACATGGCTGCCAGGGTGAAAGTTATACATTTGGCCCGGTAAATATTCCATGCGCTCCAAATCTTCTTTCATGGATTGCTTAGCAAAAGCGCGCAAGTCTTCCTTTGCAGCACATGGATTATACGTATACGGTGCATGGGCTAACAAGGTGCCGAAGTTATGCTCTTTCATATATGCACCAAGACTGTTCATATCCTCTAAGTCAAGAGCCCGCATACCACCGCCGCGAGGATTACGGGTAAAGTATTGGAAGGTATTGCCACCAATTTTAGTAGCTTCCTTCCCCATATGTAAATAACCTTTACTAATTGATAAATGACTGCCTATGACAAACATACTACTCCTTTATATATAATTCTATAATTCTAAAATACTTAATTCTAATATCTATTCTATTACGCGTACATCTATTCCAAAAGCCTAATGAATATAAGATATATATAACTAATATAACCCCTACCGTGAAGGAGCCTTCGCGACAGGGGTTATGTATTAATGGCTTTCTTTTTTAGCACACTCAGGGCATACACCTTCAAAGGTAATATGTTGACCTGTGATTTGATACTCGCTACCTTGATCAGCAATTGTTTTGATAGCTTGTAAATCAATGCCCATCATATCCTCTACCTTGTTGCAACGAATGCAACGAATATGGGAATGAGCTTGTGTGTCCCAATCGTAATGAGCGCGCTCATCACCTACTTCTAAAATTTTTACAAGACCGATTTTTTCAAAAATCTCCATCGTCTTGTACACTGTTGCCAAGCTCATGCTTGGATGTTCAGGGCGCAACGTATGATACAACATCTCTGCTGTTGGATGATCATGATGACCACGCAAGGCATCATAAATCGCAATACGTTGTGGGGTCACTTTGAACCCTTGGCTACGCAGAATTTGTGCGATATCCATAATACTCTACCTTTCTCCACTTGGAAATCTATAAGGCATCGACCATTATCGGCCATTCACAAGAAATAATTATTATTTATTATAGCAGAATTCTCAACACTTATCAAGATAGATAGTATTAACTACTAAATAATCAGAACCACCCGTAAAACGGGTGGTTTGCTCACGGGCTATAAGCCCGTAGTACTAGGCCAGCGTCTAAAGGC